>JAUNLB010000010.1 GCA_030532485.1 Pseudoclavibacter sp. | reverse complement strand
TGGCGGTGCATAAGCCAGGTGAAAGAGGGCTTGATCCATCTCATCCGGCGGAAGGAGAACGGCTCGACGAACCGCCCCGCCCGGCGCCGCCTCTTCGCCGCGGTGGCCGCGCGCGGCGGGTGTGGCAGGATCGTGGCGTGATCGAGAGCCCCCGCAACAGCCGCGTCAAGCAGATCCGGCGATTGGCGCAGAAGGCCGCCCGGAACGACTCGGGCCGCTTCCTGCTGGAGGGGCCGCAGGGTGTGGGCGAGGCGTTGCGCCGCCGCCCGGAGCTGCTCGAGGAGCTCTTCGCGACCCCGACCGCGCTGGAGCGGCACGCCGAGCTGGCCGGGCTCGCCTTCGAAGCGGGAATCGAGGTGCAGTTCGCGAGCGAGGAGGCGATCGAGGCGATGGCCGACACGCGCGCCCCGCAGGGGGTCGTTGCGGTGTGTCGGCAGTTCCCCGCCTCGATCCGGCGCGTCTTCGAGGGCTCGCAGACGCACCGCCCCCGGCTGGTGGCGATCCTGGAGGAGGTCCGGGACCCGGGCAACGCGGGCACGATCATCCGCGCCGCCGACGCGGCGGGGGCGGACGCGGTGGTGCTCACCGGCCGCACCGTGGACCTCTACAACCCGAAGGTCGTGCGCGCGACGACCGGCTCGATCTTCCACCTGCCCGTCGCGGTCGCCGGGGATCTGGCGGACGCGATCGGGCGCGCGCGGGCCGCCGGGATGCGCGTGCTGGCCGCCGATCTGTCCGGCGAGCACTTGCCGGAGGTCCAGGCCCGCGGCGAGCTGGCCGGCCCGGTCGCCTGGGTCTTCGGGAACGAGGCGCGGGGCCTGCCGGCGGACAAGGCGGCCCTGGCCGACGGGGCGGTGCGCGTGCCGATCTACGGCGGAGCCGAGTCGCTGAACCTCGCGACCGCCGCCGGGGTGCTGCTCTACGCCTCGGCCTTCGCGCAGCGCCGCGACTGAGAGGCCCGTCCTCTCGCCGCCCCGGGCCCCAGGGCCCCTCGGAGGGCGCGTGCTCGCCCGTTCCGGGCGGTCGCCCGAGGGGGCGTCCGAGGGGCGGATCGGCTCGGGGCGGCTCAGGGGGCCCGGTCCGGCTTCTTCGGCAGATCCGCCTGCTGGACGGCGATGAGCGCGGTGTCCGTGATCTCGCTCGCGTTCACCGTGGCCGCGGTCACGGTCTCCACGGCCGCCCGGGAGCGGGAGAGCCGCTTCTGCACGACCGTGGCGAGCCAGGACAGCAGCACGCACAGCAGGATGTAGATGGCGCCGACGACGATCGTGGCCGGCACGATGGGCCGGTCGAACTGCGTGTTGCCGCCCAGCAGGCGGGCCAGGTAGAGCAGCTCGTTGTAGGTGATGATCCAGCCCAGCGCCGTGTCCTTCAGGGTCACGACCAGCTGGGCGATGATGACCGGCAGCATCGAGCGCACCGCCTGGGGCAGCAGCACGTGCAGCATGACCCCGCTCTTGCGCAGCCCGACGGCGTAGCCGGCCTCGGACTGGCCGCGGGGCAGCGCCTCCACGCCGGAACGGACCACCTCGGCGAGCACCGAGCCGTTGTAGGCGATGAGCGCGATCACGACCGCCGCGTACGGGGTCATCGAGACGCCCAGCACGGGCAGGCCGTAGTAGAGCAGCATCATGAACACGAGGACGGGGACCGCGCGCAGCAGCTCCACGAGCCAGCGGGCCGGCACCCGCACCCAGGCGTGCTCGCTCAGCCGGGCGACGCCCAGCGCGAAGCCGAGCGCGAGCGAGCCGACGGCCGCCACCACGAAGGCGCTCAGGGTCTGCCCCAGGGCCTGCAGGACGCGCTCCCAGATCAGGCTGTAGGCGAACAGCCCCCACTTGTCGGCGGAGAACTGGCCGGTGACCGCGAGCCGCCACACGATGTAGCCGAGCAGCGCGAGCAGGACCAGCACGGTGAGCACGCCGAGCAGGCGATTGCGGGCGACCGCGCGGGGTCCGGGCAGGTCGTAGAGGACGGATGTGCTCATCGGGACACCTTCCAGCGGCGTTCGAGGGCGTGCTGGGCCCAGGACAGCAGCATGACGAGGGCCACGAAGAAGAGCGCCACCCAGACGAGCACGAGCATCGCGTTCTCGCTGCGCTCGCTGAGGTAGTTGCGGATCGAGCCCAGGTTCAGGACCGAGAAGCCGGCGGCGACGGTCGTGTTCTTGAGCAGGGCGATGAGCACGCTCATCATGGGCGGCACCACCGCGCGGGCCGCCTGCGGCAGGACGACGAGCCCCATCACCTGGTGGAAGGGCAGCCCGATCGCGCGGGCGGCCTCGGCCTGCCCGACCGGCACGGTGTTGATGCCGCTGCGCAGCACCTCGGCGACGTAGGTGGCGGTGTAGACGCCGAGCGCCCACACGGCGAGGGTCGTGTACCCGGTCCGGCCGATCGGCAGCAGCACGGGCACGACGAAGGCGAAGACGAAGAACACGAGCGTGAGCGGCGTGTTCCGGACCGTCTCGACGTAGGCGGTGCCCACGATCCGCGCGATCGGCACCGGGGAGACCCGCATGGCTCCCACCAGGAAGCCGAGGACGAGCGCGATGAGCGCGCCGCCGAAGAAGAGCAGCAGGGTGCCGCTGAGCGCCGCCCACCACAAGTCGAGATTGTTCGTGATGATTTCGAACACGTCGGCTCCTTTCCAGACCCTTCCCGCCCCTCGGGCTAGGGACGGTCGACCTCCGGCTGCTCGGCGACGAACCCGGAGTCGCCGAGGGAGGTGTCGTAGATCTCCTGCCACTGCTCGGCGCCCTGCTCCAGCACGTCGTTGACGAATTCGCGCAGCGCCTCGTCGTCCTTGCGCACCCCGATGCCGTAGCGTTCGGTCGAGAAGGGCTCGCCGACCACCGCCAGCTCCTCCGGCTCCTGGGCCGCGTAGCCCACCAGGATGGCCTGATCGGTCGTGACGGCGTCGACCTGGCCGTTGTACAGCTGCTCGACGCACTGCGAATAGGTGTCGAACTCGACCGTCGGCACCTCGGGATAGCGCTCGCGGATGTTCTGGATGGGGGTGGAGCCGGTGGCGGAGCAGACCGTCGTGCTGCCGTTCAGCGACTCCGGGCCGGCGATGGTCGAGCCCTGCTTGACGAGCAGGCCCTGGCCGGTCTCCAGGTAGGGGCCGGCGAAGCCGATCTGCTGTTTGCGCTTGTCGGTGATCGAGTAGGTGCCGACGTAGTAGTCGATGTCGCCGTTGACGATCGCCTGCTCGCGATTGGCGGAGGGGATCGCCTTGAAGACGATCTGCTCCTCGGAGAAGCCGAGCTCGGCGGCGATCCAGCGGGCGATGCCGATGTCGAAGCCGGAGCGCCGCCCGGTCAGCGGGTCCAGGTAGCCCAGGCCCGGCTGGTCCTCCTTGACGCCGATCACGACGGCGCCTCGGGCCCGCATGGCGTCGTAGACGGGCGAATTGCGCAGCTCGACCTGCGCGGCGGGCTCGAAGGAGGGGCCGGGGTCGGCGCCCTCCGGGGCGCCCTGGATGCAGCCGCTCAGGGCGATCGTCGCCGTCACGGCGCCGAGGATCGCGGCGATCCTGGTGAAGCGCATGGTGGGCCTCTTCTCTGCGTCGTCTCTTCGTCGAGTTCCGTTCCGAGCCGTCGGCGGCCCGGTCGGCACGGTCAGTGGGTGATGAGCTTGGACAGGAAGTCCTTGGCCCGGTCGCTGTGCGGATCGGTGAAGAACTCCTCCGGCGGGCGGTCCTCCAGCACTTCGCCGTCGGCCATGAAGACGACCCGGTCCGCGGCCTTGCGGGCGAAGCCCATCTCGTGGGTGACGACGATCATGGTCATGCCCTCCCGGGCCAGCTCGACCATGACGTCGAGGACCTCGTTGATCATCTCGGGGTCCAGCGCGCTCGTGGGCTCGTCGAAGAGCATGACCTTCGGCTTCATCGCCAGGGCCCTGGCGATCGCCACGCGCTGCTGCTGGCCGCCGGACAGCTGGGCGGGGTACTTGCCGGCCTGCTGGCCCACGCCCACCCGTTCCAGCAGCGCGCGCGCCTCCTGCTCCGCCTGGGCCTTCGGGATCCGCCGCACCTTCACGGGGCCGAGGGTGACGTTCTCCAGGATCGTCTTGTGCGCGAAGAGGTTGAAGGACTGGAAGACCATGCCCACCTCGGCGCGCAGATCGGCCAGGGCCCGCCCCTCGGCGGGCAGGACGCGCCCGTCGATGCGGATCTCGCCGGAGGTGACCGTCTCCAGCCGGTTGATGGTCCGGCACAGGGTCGACTTGCCGGAGCCGGAGGGGCCGATGACGACGACCACCTCGCCGCGGGCGACGCTGAGGTTGACGTTCTTGAGCGCGTGGAAGTCGCCGTAGTGCTTCTCGACACGGTCGATGACGACCAGCGGCTCGCTCTCGTTTTCCATGACCCGATTCCAGCACGAGACGGGCGTCGATGTCGAGGGACCGTAACCCGATGGTTACCTGGCTTCGTCGCTCGCACGGGTCTTGCGGCGGCTGCGCGCGCATCGCAGCGCCGTCAGGAGCGCCAGGACGAGCAGGAGGGCGAGCGAGCAGGACACGAGCGGGCTCTTGAGCACCGTGGCGGTGCTGCCCACCGCGGCCAGGGCGCCGGGCGGCGCGGGGTGGCGCAGCAGCGCGGCCGCGATGCAGAGGTTCTCAAGGCAGTCCAGCAGCCCGGCGGCGATCGGCAGGGCGAGCAGTGCCCGCCGCGGTGCCGGGCGCACGCCCAGCCGGTGCAGCAGGCCGAGGTCGGCTCTCGCACAGGCGATCGCGAGCAGGCTCGGGAACGCCGTGTCCAGCGGCAGCTGGACGCCGAGATAGAAGGCGCGTCCCTGCTCCCCGAGCCGCTCGAACAGCTCGTGCAGCTGCCGGGCCGTGTAGCCGCCGGGCATGAGGTCGGGAATGGGCGAACCATCGCTCAGTCGCAGCAGATGGGGCAGGGTGAGCAGCAGCATGCACAGGTAGAGGAGCAGTGCGGCCGCGAGCAGGATCGTGGTCTGCACCGCGCTGCGAGAGGGGCGGATCGAAGCGGGGCTCATGGGGCGATTATTTCATAACAGTGTTATATAACGCTGTTTCGGCTTGCTCCGGGGTACGCTGTGCCGCATGCCGAGGCCCCGTGTGCACGACGATCGCCTGCGGGAGCGGTTGCTGGAGGAGGCGACGCGGCTGCTCGCCCTCGGCGGCAGGGAGGGGCTCTCCCTGCGGCTGCTCGCGAGCTGCTGCGGCACCTCCACGACGGCCGTCTACCGGCTGTTCGGGGACCGGGCCCGGCTGCTGGAGGCCGTGCTGCTGCGCGCCGCCGAGGAGTTCGCCCGGGCGCAGAGCGGGGCCGTCGAGGCGGAGGACCCCGAACGGTCTCTCCTGGAGCTCGCCCGCGCCTACCGGACCTGGGCGCTGGCGCATCCGCACCGATTCCGCATCCTGTTCGATCCGTCGGGCGAGCAGGCCCCGGCGCTGCAGGAGTTCGCCTGCCGCACCCGGGCGCCGCTGCTGGAGCGGGTCGAACGGGCCGTCGAGGCGGGGGTGCTGGCCGGGCCCGCCGACCGGATCGCGGCCTCGCTGTGGTCGGCCGTGCACGGCTGCACGCTCCTGCAGCTGGGCGGCGCTCTGCCCGAGGAGGCCGGGCTCTTCGAGGAGCTCGCGCGGGCCGCCCTGCGCGGCTGGCGGCCCGACCCGGCGCCCCCCGTCCGCCGGTGACCCCTCCGCCCGCTCGACGGGCGGTCGCATCGGGCGAAGCGGCAGAAGCCAGACGCGGAGACCCCTCCGCCCGCTCGACGGGCGGTCAACGTCGTCGGGCCCCGTCGTCGGTTCCCGTCGCTCCGTTCCGGTGGTGCCCGTGCCCGCACGGCCCCCGGTCCCTCCGGCCGCTCCAGCGGTGGTCGATCCGGTGGTGCCCGCGTACGGACGGCCCCCGGGCCGTCCGTACGCGGGAGGTGCATCGGAATGGACTCGCAGAACGCCTGGCGTCCCGTCGTGGCCGTGCTCGCGAACCCGCGGGCGGCCCGCCTCATGCTCGGCGGGGGACTGGAGGAGGCGTGCGCGCGGCTCGCGCCGGGCGGAAAACGCTGAGGTGCGCCGGGGACGCGGGCGGGTGCGGCGGCCGGGCGTGCCCGGGGACCGATCGCGCGCGTCCCCCGGGCCCGCTTCGCCTTCCGCGGCGGCCGGGCGTGCCCGGGGACCGATCGCGACTACACTGGCCAGCCGTGTCCGAAACGCCGCAGAACCCCGTGACGATCACGCCGGAGGCCGTCGAGACCGCCGAACGGGCGGGGCTCGACGCGATCGCCGCCGCCGACGACTCCGCCCGGCTGAAGGCCGCGCGCGCCGCGCACATGGCCGAGGGCTCGCCCCTCGCGCTGCTGAACGCGAGCATCCGCTCGCTGCCGAACGAGCAGAAGAAGGAGGCGGGCAAGCTCGTCGGCCAGGCTCGCGGCCGGCTGAACCAGGCCTTCGCAGCCCGCGAGGCCGAGATCCTGGCCGAGGAGAGCGCGGCCCGGCTGGTGGCCGAGACGGTCGACGTGACCGTCGCCGCCCGTCCGGGTCTGCCGGGAGCCCGCCACCCGCTCGCGGCCCTGCAGGACCGCGTCTGCGACGTCTTCACCGGCATGGGCTGGCAGATCGCCGAGGGCCCCGAGCTGGAGAGCGAGTGGTTCAACTTCGACGGTCTCAACTTCGACGCCGACCACCCGGCCCGGGCCCTGCAGGACACCTTCTTCGTCGAGCCGGCGGACCGTCACCTGGTGATGCGCACCCACACCTCGCCCGTGCAGCTGCGCGCCCTGCTGGAGCGAGGCGTGCCGCTCTACGCGCTGTGCCCGGGCCGCACCTTCCGCACCGACGAGCTGGACGCGACCCACACGCCCGTCTTCATGCAGTTCGAGGGCATCGCGGTCGACCGCGAGCTGACCATGGCGCATCTGCGCGGCACCCTGGAGCACTTCGCCCGGGCCATGTTCGGACCCGAGGCGCGCATCCGGCTGCGGAACAACTACTTCCCCTTCACCGAGCCGAGCGCCGAGATGGACGTGTGGCATCCGGGGGCCAAGGGCGGGGCGCGCTGGATCGAATGGGGCGGCTGCGGCATGGTGCACCCCAACGTGCTGCGCGCCGCGGGCGTGGACCCGGAGGAGTACCGGGGTTTCGCCTTCGGCATGGGGGTCGAGCGCACCCTCATGTTCCGCAACGGTCTGCGCGATATGCGCGACATGGTCGAGGGGGACGTCCGCTTCAACGAACAGTTCGGGATGGTGATCTAGAGATGAAGGCGCCCATCGCCTGGCTGCGGGAGAGCGTCGAGGTCCCCGCGCACGCGACGCCCGCCCAGGTGCTCGACGCCCTCGTGCGCGTCGGCCTGGAGGACGAGGCCGCGCACGGCTTCGAGGTGAGCGGCCCGGTCGTGGTCGGCGAGGTGCTCGAGCGCACCCCCGAGCCGCAGACCAACGGCAAGACCATCAACTGGTGTCGGGTGCGGGTCGCCCCGGCCGGCCGGCCGGCCGCCGACGGCGGCGAGGACGTGCGCGGCATCGTGTGCGGGGCGCACAACTTCGAGGTCGGCGACAAGGTCGTGGTGACTCTGCCCGGATCCGAACTGCCCGGCGGCTTCCGCATCGCCGCCCGCAAGACCTACGGCCACATCTCCGACGGCATGATCGCCTCGGTGCGCGAGCTCGGCATCGGGGACGAGCACGACGGCATCCTGGTGCTCTCCCGCATCGGCCTGGACCCCGAGCCGGGCGAGGACGCGATCGCCCTGCTGGGGCTCGACGAGGCGGCCGTCGAGGTGAACGTGACCCCGGACCGCGGCTACGCCATGTCGATCCGGGGGCTGGCCCGCGAGTACTCGCACGCCAGCGGTGCCGAGTACCGCGACCCGGCCGCCCGGCCGGAGCTCGCGACGATCGCCGAAGCCGCGCTCGCGGCCGAGCCCGCGGAGGTGCGCGTGCCCGTCGAGGTCGTGCCCGACCGCTCGGTGCGCGGCCAGGAGGCGTGCACCGTCTTCGCCGGCCTCGTGGTCGAGGGCGTCGACCCGGCGCGGCCGACCCCGCCGTGGATGACCGCGCGACTGCAGCTGGCCGGCGTCCGCCCGCTGAGCCTGCTGGTGGACATCACCAACTACGTCATGCTCGAACTGGGGCAGCCCATCCACGGTTACGACCTGGACCGGCTGCGCGGGGGCATCACGGTCCGCCGCGCCGAGGCGGGGGAGCGGCTGACCACCCTGGACGGCCGGGACCGGGAGCTGTCCGTCGAGGACGTCCTCATCTGCGACGAGCGCGGCCCGATCGGCCTGGCCGGCGTCATGGGCGGCGAGGAGACCGAGCTGGGCCCGGAGACGCGCAACGTCTACATCGAGGCGGCGAACTTCTCCCCGGTCTCGATCGCCCGCACGGCCCGCCGCCACAAGCTGCCCAGCGAGGCCTCCCGACGCTTCGAGCGGGGCGTGGACCCGCGCGTGGCCCTGCCCGCCGCCGCCCGCGTCGCCCAGCTCATGGTCGAACTGGCCGGCGGCACCGTCCGGCCCGCGGGTTCCCTGTACGCGCACATCGCCGAACCCGAGCCCCTCACCCTCGCCGAGGACGCCGCGCGACGGATCATGGGCGTCGACTACGCCCCCGAGGAGGTGACCGGGGCGCTGCGGGCCATCGGCTGCCAGGTGTGGGAGGAGGCGCCCGGCGTGCTGGGCGTCACACCGCCGAGCTGGCGGCCGGACCTGGTCGAGGCGGTGGCCCTGGTGGAGGAGATCGCCCGACTGTGCGACTTCGAGCGCATCCCCTCGATCCTGCCCGTCGCCCCCGCCGGTACCGGGCTCTCGCGCGAGCAGCGGCTGCGTCGGCGGCTGGCCGAGACGCTCGCGGCCGCCGGTTCGGCCGAGGTGCTGAACTACCCCTTCGTCACCGAGGCCGAGAACGCGCGCTTCGGGCGCCCGGACGAGGGGCCGGTGCCCGCCGTGAAGCTCGCGAACGCGCTGGACGCGAAGAGCGCCTGGCTGCGCACCAGCGTGCTGCCGGGGCTCGTCGGCGCGGCCCACCGCAACCTCTCCCGCGGCCTGACCGATCTGTCCATCTTCGAGATCGGGCACGTCTTCCGACCCGAGGCGGGACGCGAGTACGGGGTCGACGAGCTGCCCCGGACGGCAGCCAAGCCGACCGCCGCCCAGCTGACGCAGATCGCCGACGGCCTGCCGCCGCAGCCGCGCCGGCTCGGCGCGCTCCTTGTGGGCGATCGGGTCCGCAGGCAGCCCGGCGTGGCGGCCGAACCGTTCGGCTGGCGGGACGCGCTGGAGCTGGTCGATCTGGCCGGGCGCGCGATCGCCTGCGAGATCCGGGTGCGTCAGGGGTCCCACCAGGCCTTCCACCCGGGGCGCTGCGCCGAGCTGTACGCGGTGGACGGCGAGGGTCGGGAGGTGCCGCTCGGCTACGCGGGCGAACTGCACCCGCAGCTGGCCGAGGAGGCCGATCTGCCGCGCGTGGTGGGGGCCGTGGAGCTGGACCTGGACCGCGCGATCGCCCTCGCCCGCGGCGAGGAGGTGCGGCCCCGGCCGATCGCGGCGGTGCCCGCCGCCACCCAGGACCTCTCCCTCGTGGTGCCGCGGCAGACGCCCGCCGTCGAAGTGCTGCGCGCCGTCGCCGAGGGCGCCGGGGAGCTTCTGGAGGACATCCGGCTGGTCGACGACTACCGCGGCCGCGGCATGGCCGAGGACGAGAAGTCCCTCACCTTCGCCCTGCGCTTCCGCGCCCAGGACCGGACCCTCACCGCCGCCGAGGCCAGCGAAGCGAGGGACGCCGGCGCGAAGCTGGCGGCCGAGCGCTTCGGTGCCGCAGTGCGCGCCTGATCCCGTTCTCCGAGGCGCCCCGCCGCTTTCGGGCAGCGGGGCGCCTCGTCGTATCGAATCGAGCGGATTCTGCGCGGGCACCCCGACACGGTGGTGAGCCTCACATCCATCGATGATCTATTCCTGAAGATAAAGAAAACCCCTGGTCGAGCCCCCTTTTTTCAGGGGACCCTGAGAGATTCCTCCGAATCGCTGGACACTCGATTCCGTTGGGCCTAGCCTCTCACTCATGAGCGATGTGAGGGATAGAAAGAACATTCTCGATATCTTTGTGGTGTGGCACCCTGGGGCGGTCGACGGGGATCTTGGCAGGCGTGTTTTTTGGGACCTCTCGGATCACTTCAACGGTCCTTCCTTCTCAGGTCTGGCCGGAGGTGCGATCGATGTCTACAAGAGATCGGTCGGGTGGAAAGGGGAGAAGGAGGCCCCTCGCCCCCTCGGAATATCGAGTGGTGAGCAGGGGGTTCCTCGGCTGACGCCGAGCCAGTTCAATGTGATTATTCCGGTCGTCTCCACTGCCTTGAGGCAAGCGGTGCAGGACTTTCCGTCCTGGAAGAGATACATGCAGAAAATTGCTCAGTTATATAAGAACAAGGAGGCCTTCGTCTATCCGATCGTTCCCTCCAGCGTGAAGCTGAATGGTCTTCTCGGCGACATCCTTAGAGTTCCTCAGCGGATCCACAGTAATTCATTGGAGGACTCCGATGTATTCTTGCGTGAGGTTTGCCAGGCAATTTCTCAAGATCTGAGTGGGGATTCTGATACTGGAGGTGAGAGAGTCCGGGTCTTCATCAGTCATACCCGACAGGTCTCAGAGGGGGAGGAGGCTTTGGACCGACGGACTGGCGACTGGGGGGAGTCGGAGCTGGCGGAGAGGATTCGGGGAGAGATTCTTCAGAGCAGGCTTGTGGAGTTCTTCGATTCGACGTCTATCAGGACGGGGGAAGACTGGCAAGCCCAAATCGAGTCCCAGGCGAGTTCGAGTGCGATGTTGATGATTCGAACTGATAAGTACGCTCGACGAAACTGGCCTCAAAGAGAGGTTGCGATCGCGAAATATTACGATGCGCCTATCGTGTCTATTTACGCATTCTCCTCAGGGGAGGAGCAGGGGTCTTTCATCATGGATCATATTCCCACGGTGAAGCTTGATGAAAAGAATCCGGACAAGACTGTGCGCAAGGCTCTCTCCAAGCTTCTTGACGAAGTGCTCAAGCGGGAACTCTGGAAAAAGCAGAAGAGTTACTTTACAAATCGGCGAGGAGGTGGGTTCGACTGGATGCCGGCAAATGCGCCGGAGCCGGTTACTTTTGTCGATTGGTTGGCGAAGAGGAAGCGGAAGAACTTTGGTGACGAGCTCTGGGTCATCCACCCGGACCCTCCGATCGGACAAGAAGAAGCACGCATCTGTGCGCGGCTCGTCAAGGAGAGCAAATACGATATAAAAAAGGTGAATATCGTCACCCCTAGGACCTTCCGTACGCGAGGTGGTATATCTCCGAGGCGGGGAAATCGTTCGGGGGTGAACCCTGAAATGTTTCCTCCGACCGCGCTGAAGGGTGTTTCCGTGGCAATATCCGTCTCTGCAGGGTCTGACTTGAACCAGAACTCTGACATCGAGATTTTGGGGTTTTCTCCGAGCTATAGGAAGCTGTCAAGGACTCCGGGCGTCGGTGTGGCGAAGAATAAGCGGGGCGGTTGGATCGGTCCGGTGGGGACTTCGCACCTCAGTCTGGTGGTTGCGGAGATCGCCAGAGCGGTCTTCCTCGCGGGTGGAAAGGTCTTGTATGGGGGGAGGATCTGGGCACCTGGGGATGAGAAAGAGTTTCATCCACTCGCGTTCACTGACATTCTCCTCGAGGAAGCCTGGAGGTACGGCGACGGGGGGAGCGGTAGTGAAGATGTTCTAAGCTTCTATCTTCCGTATTGTGAGTACGCTCGAATCGATGCTGAATCTCTTCAGAGCAGGTTTGACTACCTGGGGAATAATTTTAGTCGGGTGTGTTTTCTTTCGGAAACCGGTGAGGATGTCGATTTCACGGACGTTGTGGCAAGACGGCCCAAGAAGGGGATAGTGGACTCTGTGCGACAGAGTTCCCTGACTGCCATGAGGAAGAGGATGGCTCAAGAAGCAGACGCGAGGATTGTGGTAGGGGGAACCCTTTCCGGTTTCAGCTCCGAAGGGACTCCCGGCATCCTCGAGGAGGCGCAGACGTGCTTGGAGGCGAACAAGCCCCTTTACATCGCGGGCGGCTTCGGTGGAGCGTCGGCCCTGCTGGCCAAGGAGCTCCTCCCGCAAGTCCTCTCCGGCGACCGAGGCGAGAAGCTCTTCAGCTGGGCTCCCGACGACTTTCCTCGGCAGTCGCAGGACCCGGAGGAGCGTGCCGCCATCAAGGAGTCCATCACCAGTATTCGTAAGCTATGCGAGCCCGGGCTTCCCGAGAACGGCTTGGACGATCGAGGGATCGAGAAATTGGCGATCACCCATCGGCCCTCCGACATCGCGACGCTGCTCGTGCTCGGCCTCTCCACCAAGTTCAACCGCTCGACCGGGAAGGGCGAGGAGGGAGCGTAGCACTGGTGCGGAGCGCTACGATATCCGCGGCGCCTCCGATCCCTCACTCAGGCTTCTCCTCGGAGGCTGGCCTTCGCCGGTCTTCTCGGCGCAGGGTCCGATGCCGGCTGCTCGGGCCGGAGGGAGCAGGCCGTCCCGGCGTCCCTCAGGCCCCGGCCTCGGCGATGGCCGCCTCCAGCGCGACCCAGGCGAGCATGGCGCACTTGACGCGCATGACGAACTTCGATACTCCCTGGAATGCGACCGCGTCCTCCAGCAGCTCCTCGTCCGGCGCCTCGCCCGTGCGGGTGCGCAGCATGGTGCGGAAGGCGTCGATCCGCTCCCGGGTCTGCGCGACCCCGGCGCCTTCGGCCAGGCCGCAGAGCACCGAGGCGCTGGCCATGGAGATGCTGCACCCGTCGCCCTCCCAGGCGAGTGCCTCGATGCGCTCGCCGTCCTCGGACAGGCGCACGCGCATCGTGATCTCGTCGCCGCAGCTGGGGTTGCGCTCGAAGTGGCTGGCCTGCGCGTCCGGCAGCGGCCCCTCGCCGCGCCGGGCCTTCGCCTCCTCCAGGATGAGCTGCTGGTACAGCGACTCCAGCCCGTTCACGAGGCGGCCCCGAACCACTCGCGCACCTCGGCGACCGCGGCCAGCAGCCGGTCGACCTCCTCGTCCGTGGTCGCCGCGTGCGTGGAGGCGCGGGTCGAGGCGGTCAGCCCGAGCCGACGGTGCAGCGGCTGCGCGCAGTGGTGCCCGCCGCGGGTGGCGATGCCCCGGGCGTCCAGGAACTGGGTCACGTCGTGCGCGTGCACCCCGGCCACCTCGAACGACGCCAGTCCCGCCCGCGGCCGATCGGGCGCGGGGCCCAGAAGCCGTACGCCGGGCAGCCGCGCCAGCCCCTCGGCGAGCCGGCGGCCCAGCCGCGCGCCGTGCTCCTCCAGCCGTTCCATGCCGAGCTCCTGCAGATAGCGCGCCGCCTCGGCGAGCGCGACGGCCTGGGAGACCGGCTGAGTGCCGGCCTCGAAGCGCATGGGCGGCTCCATGAACTCGCTGTCCTGCATCGTCACCGTCGTGATCATCGAGCCGCCCGTGCGGGCCGGCGGCAGGGCGGCCAGCAGCTCGCGGCGACCGTACAGCACGCCGATCCCGTTGGGCCCCAGCATCTTGTGCCCCGAGAAGACCGCGGCGTCCACGCCGAGCGCCCCCAGCTCCAGGGAGCGGTGCGGGGCCGACTGGCAGGCGTCGAGCACGACGAGCGCGCCGTGGTGGTGGGCGAGCTCCGTCAGCTCGGCGACCGGGGCGATCAGGCCGGTCACGTTCGAGACGTGCGCGAAGGCGAGCACCCGGGTGCGGGGCCCGATCGCCGCGGCCGCGTCGTCGAGCGTCCATACGCCCCGCTCGTCCACGGGGACCGGCCGGATCACCGCACCGGTCGAGCGGGCCAGCTGCTGCCAGGGCACGAGGTTCGCGTGATGTTCGGACTCCGGCAGCACGATCTCGTCGCCCTCGCCGAGCGCGAGCCGGCGGGCCTGCTCGCCGCCGAAGCCGTGGGAGGCGCGGTCCAGGCCGAGCGCGATCGTGTTCAGCGCGTCGGTGGCCCCGGGCGCCCAGACGATCTCCTCCGTCCGCGCCCCGACGAAGTCCGCCAGCGTCTCGCGGGCCTGCTCGAAGGCGTCGGTGGAGCGGGCGGCCAGCTCGTGCGCGCCCCGGTGGACGGCGCCGTTGTCGTGCTCCAGGAAGGCCCGCTCCGCCTCCAGCACCCGCCGCGGCCGCTGCGCCGTGGCGCCCCAGTCCAGATAGGCGAGCGGCCGATCGCCGATCCGCTGCGCGAGGACGGGGAAGTCCACCCGGACCCGCTCCGGATCCAGCGGGGGGGCGGCGGTCCCGGGCATGGTCGAATCGGTCATATGCTTCCTTCCGTCGCTCCGGTTAAGCCTAACGAGGGGCGGCCGAGGCGGGAGGGCCTCATCGCCGCACGCGAACAGTTGCTGGTGGGCATGAGCAAGGCGAGACCTGGCCGGTGGACGGGGCTTCGGGTCGACCCGCGCACATTTTCGTCACGGACCTTGACGCGATCGCGAAGGCCGCTTAACCTGCCAGGAACTCAGGGACGCGGAGCCGACAGGCTCGCGGACTCGCGGAAAGGCGGCGGGCCATGGCGGTTGACACGATGCTGGTGGTCGAACGGATCTTTCCGGTCCGGAGCGAGGTCCTGTTCAGGGCGTTCACGGAACCGGAGCGGCTTGCGAACTGGTTCGCGCCCGAGGGGTGGCGGGTGCAACGGGACTCGGTGGAAATCGATCCGAGGCCCGGCGGGCGGTTTCGGCACGTCAAGCTCCGGGAGGGCGAGCCGGAGCGCAGCTGGACGATCGAGGGCGTTTACACCGAGCTGTTCGAACCGGACGTCATCGTCACCAGGCAACGCGTCATCGGCGTGCCGGGCATCGACCCCGAGCGCAGCGTCGAGCTGCGTCTGGAGTTCACCCGAACCGGTCGAGACGACACCCTGCTGCGCGTCGTGCAGGGTCCGTATACGTCGGAAGCAGCCGTCGATTACAGCGATGGCTGGGAGAGCATGCTGGACACTCTCACCGCGCAGCTTCGCGGTCCCGCCTAGCCCCGGATAGACCAACGGTTCGGACGCGGGGCTGCGACCGAACCCGGAACCAGATCGAGAGGCACGTATGAGTGAAACGCTCGTTCGCCATAAGCCGATGATGACGATGCGGCAGATCCTGCTGATGAACGTCGGGTTCTTCGGTATCCAGTACAGCTTCGGCATGCAGCAGACCGCAATAAATCCCATCTATACGATGCTGGGGGCCAGCCCTGAGGACCTCCCGCTCCTTAACCTGGCGGGCCCCGTGACGGGGTTGCTGGTTCAGCCGCTCATCGGTGCCATGTCAGACCGAACCTGGAGCGACCGCTGGGGGCGCCGTAAGCCCTACTTCATCGTCGGGGCGATCGGCTGCAGCCTCTGCCTCTTCCTCTTCCCACTTGTGAGCGCCCTCTGGATGGCGGTGCTTTTGCTCTGGCTGCTGGATGCGAGCAACAACACGGCGATGGAGCCCTACCGCGCCTTCATCGCCGACAAGCTCCCGCCCTCGCAGCTGGCCAAGGGGTTTCTGGCCCAGAGCTTCTTCACGGGCCTGGGCATCACTCTCGCGAACCTCTCGCTGGGCCTGTTCAAGGAGCTCTTCGAGGCTTCCACTGCTGCGGGGCTGCCGTATTGGGTCTTCGGGGCGTTCTGGCTCGGCGCGATCTGCTCTATCGCCTCGGTGCTCGTCTCGGTGCTGAAGACTTCCGAGATCCCGCCGAGCGAGGCGGAGCGAAATGCCCTGCGGAAGAAGAAGGGCGACCCCCTCGGTGCACTCAAGGAGATCGTCTCCGCCATTGTGGAGATGCCCGTCGAGCTCCGCAAGCTTGCGCTCGTCTACCTTTTTCAATGGTACGCCATGCAGTGCTACTGGCAATTCGTCTCGCTCTCGATCGCCAAGTCCTCCTTCGGGGTGCCGGTCGAGTTGCTGGGCCTTCCCAGAGAGGAGCTCGTGCTCTCGCATCCGGAGCAGGCGGCCGCACTGGACGATGCGATCGCGTGGACGGGATACGTCAACGGCTTCTACAACATCGTCACCTTCTGCGTGGCCTTCTTCCTCGTCGCGCTGGCGCGCAGGAGGGGCGCCAAGATGGTGCACGCCCTGTGCCTGCTGTGCGCGACCGTCGGCCTGCTGATCTTCCCGCACGTCACGGACCGCGTCCTCCTCTTTCTACCGATCGTCGGTCTCGGCATCGCCTGGGCTTCGATCATGGGTGTGCCCTACATTATGGCGACACGCATGGTTCCCTCCAACCGCTACGGCGTGTACATGGGCATCATCAACATGATGATCGTCGTCCCCATGCTGATTCAGAACCTCACATTCGGCTCGGTGTACCGACTCATCGGCAGCGATCCGGGCAACGCCATCACCTTCGCCGCGATCCTGCTGGGTCTTGCAGCGCTTGCCATGCTGTGGATCAAAGAGCCGCCCATCGTGCGCGACGTGGATGAGGTCACGGCGGCCGCGAAGGTCGAGCGCTGAGCTGAGGTCGGCAGGGTACAGAAGGAGCACGGTCGTGATGCAGGACTACCGGAGGATCGTCGTTGGTACCGACGGCTCCGATCTCGCCGCCCCCACGGTCGCTCGGGCCGCTTGGCTCGCCCACCACGACGAGGCCGAGCTGATCATCGTCTGCGCGATCACCGCCATGACTCGGCGGGAGGGCGCGCGCAGCCGGACCCCCGCGGGCCCGGGCGACACGCAGTTCGGCCAGGTCCCCGGGCAGGGAGCGGGCAGTCGGGCGATCGCCGAAGCCGTCGCGATCGCTGAGGAGCAGCAGGCCAGAGTGTCCGTCGCGCTGCTGTTGGAAGGGGAGCCTGCGGCGGTGCTCCTGGAGACGGGGCGGCGGTACCTGGCGGACCTCATCGTCGTCGGGGCGATCCGTGACCGCAGCGTCGCCGGGCGTCTGCTCGGCACGGTCGCAACCGAGGTCGTTAAACGTGCGCACTGCGAAGTGCTCGTAGTCCGGCCGGTCGGGGGAGCCGTCGAGCCCGGCACGGTCGAGGATCTCGGCCTCCCCGAGGTCCCGGCCGGGAAAGAGGAGGGCCTGAAGAGGCATGGGTGACGGAACGGAAGGGCGCCCCTGGCCCCGGGACCTCGATGCTCGGGTCACCTTCGAGCTGCGCCTGAACCGCTACGGCCCGGAGATCGTCGAGAACCTGCGGGCGGTGTACGGCGAGCGCGCCGAGGACGTGTACGAGCGGCTGACGAAGCTATTGGTGGTGGCTGCGCAGGAGCGGCCGAGAGAACTGCGGCGTCTGGATGAAGCCCGGCTGCTTTCCCCGGATTGGCTGCAACAGCCTGAGATGATCGGCTACATCGCTTATGCCGACCGCTTCGCGGGGACGCTTCGGGACGTGGGGGAGCGACTCGATCACCTCACCGGCCTGGGAGTGCGCTACCTGCATCTCATGCCGCTGCTCGAGCCCAGGCCGGGAGAGAACGACGGCGGTTACGCGGTGGCCGACTACCGCCGGGTACGTTCGGATCTCGGGGACATGACGGAACTCGCCGAGCTCACCGCGAAGCTGCGTCGTCGGGGCATCAGCCTCGTCGTCGATCTCGTGCTCAACCACGTGGCCCGAGAGCACGAGTGGGCGCGCCGAGCCCGGTCCGGCGAACGCCGCTATCAGGACTACTTCCACGTCTTCGCTGATCGTGAGCAGCCGGACGCCTATGAGCGGAGCCTGCCGGAGGTGTTCCCCGATTTTGCCCCGGGCAACTTCAGCTGGGACGAGGAACTTCACGGCTGGGTGTGGACGACCTTCAACGAATACCAGTGGGACCTGGACTGGTCCAACCCCGAGGTCCTGCTCGAGTTCGTCGATATCATCCTCTTCCTCGCCAATCGGGGGGTGGAGGTCCTCCGTCTCGATGCGATCGCCTTCCTGTGGAAGCGTGTGGGGACGAACTGTCAGAACCAGCCGGAGGTGCACCACCTAACCCGTGTGCTGCGCGCGGCCGGCCGTGTCGTCGCCCCTGCGCTCGCCTTCAAAGCCGAGGCGATCGTCGGGCCGACCGAACTCATCCACTACCTGGGCACCGGGGCGCATCACGGCCAGATCTCCGAGATGGCCTACCACAACAGCCTCATGGTGCAGCTGTGGAGCACGCTCGCCAGCCGCGATACGAGGCTCCTCGAGAGAGCCCTGTCCGGTTTTCCCGCCAAACCCGCCAACACCGCCTGGGCGACCTACGTGCGCTGCCACGACGATATCGGTTGGGCGATCGACGATGCGGACGCGGCGGCGGTCGGGCTCGACGGGCCGAGCCACCGCGCCTTCCTGAGCGACTTCTACGCGGGCCTGTTCCCCGGCTCCTTCGCGAGGGGACTCGTGTTCCAGCACAATCCGGCGACCGGGGACCGCCGGATCAGCGGCTCCGCGGCGAGCCTGGCGGGCCTGGAGACCGCGCTGGAACAGCGGGACCCGGGGCTCGTCGACGCGGCGATCGGGAGGATCCTGCTGCTGCACGCGGTGATCATGGGGTTCGGCGGGGTGCCGTTGATCTACATGGGTGACGAGATCGGCATGCGCAACGCCTCGGACTATGCGGACGAGCCCGCCCACGCGGACGACAACCGCTGGACGCATCGGCCCCGCATGGACTGGGACGCCGTCCGCCGCGCCGAGGAGGAGCCGCGGAGTCCTGCGGGCCGCATCCTGCACGGCTTGCGTCGCCTCGTCGAAGTGCGCGCCCGCACCCCGCATCTGCACGCGAGCGTGGAGAGCGCCGTGATCCCGAGCCCGGATCCCGCGCTGCTGCTGTTGGAGCGGCGCCATCCCCTGGGGCTCATGGTGCAGTTGTACAACTTCGGGGACGGCCCGGTCCGGTTGCGCAGCGAGACGCTGCGCAGCCGCTTCGGAGACGGGGCCGTGGAGCTCCTGAGCGGTGAGGACTACTCTTTTCTGCCCGAGTCCTTCGACGTACCCGCCCACGCCGCCCTCTGGTTCGCGGCCGGCTCCGCGGCCGCTCCGGGGAGGCCGGACGGACCCGTCTCACCGGCGGCTGGGCCTAGAATCCTGGCATGACGTTTTCGGTCGCCGTCGCGGGCGCGAGCGGCTACGCGGGCGGCGAGCTGCTGCGGCTGCTGGCGGGGCACCCCGAGTTCGAGGTGCGCACGGTCACCGCGCACAGCAACGTCGGCGAGCCGGTGCGCAGCGTGCACCCGCACCTCGCGGGCTACGCGGGGCTGGTGTTCGGGCCGAGCGACGCAGCCGCCCTGGCGGGGCACGACCTCGTCTTCCTCGCCCTGCCCCACGGCGCCTCCGGTGCGCTCGCGGCGCAGCTGGAGCGCAGCGGCGACACGTCCCTGCTCGTGGACTGCGGCGCCGACCACCGGCTGGAGGACGAGGCCGACTGGGCCGAGCACTACGGTGGCGAGTTCTTCGGGAACTGGGTCTACGGCATGCCCGAGCTGCCGCTGCGGGACGCCGACGGCGCGCAGCGGCAGCGTGAGCTGCTGCCCGGCGCCCGGCGCATCGCCGCGCCCGGCTGCAACGCGACCGCGATCACCCTCGCGCTCGCTCCGGCCGTGCACGCGGGGCTCGTGGACGAGGGGGATCTGACCGCGGTGCTCGCGGTCGGCCCCTCGGGCGCGGGCCGCAAGGCGAGCGTGCAGATGCTCGGCGCCGAGCTCATGGGCCAGGCCGTGCCCTACGCGGTGGACGGATCGCACCGCCACAACCCCGAGATCCGCCAGAACCTGCGCCGGGCCGGCGGCAGCGGGGTGCGCCTCGCCTTCACCCCCGTGCTGGTGCCCATGGCCAGGGGGATCCTGGCCACCGCGACGGCCCGGCTGCGACCCGGCGTCGACGCCGCCGCGCTGCGCGAGGCGTACGAGCGCGCCTACGGCGAGGAGCGCTTCGTGGAACTGCTGCCGGCCGGCGCCTGGCCGCGCACGGGCGAGGTGCTGGGCTCGAACCGCATCACCGTCGGACTGGGCGTGGACGAGCGGGCCGGCCGGGCCGTCGCCCTGGCCGCCATCGACAATCTCGGCAAGGGCACCGCCGGCGCCGCGATCCAATCCGCGAACATCGCCCTGGGGCTCGACGAGTCCCTCGGCCTGCCACTGGACGGAGTCGCACCATGAGCGTGACGGCGGCGAAGGGGTTCCGCGCGGCGGGCGTGGCGGCCGGCATCAAGTCCTCGGGCGCCCTCGACCTCGCGCTCGTCGTCAACGACGGGCCCTCGGCGTGCGCGGCGGCCGTGTTCACCTCCAACCGCTGCCAGGCCAATCCGGTCATGTGGTCCAGGCGCGCGCTGGCGGACGGCGTCGCCTCCGCCGTCGTCCTCAACTCGGGGGGCGCGAACTGCTACACCGGCGACTTCGGCTTCCAGACGACGCGACTGACCGCCGAGGCGGTGGCCCGGGCGATCGGCCTCGCCCCCGAGGACGTCGCGGTCTGCTCCACCGGCCTGATCGGTTCCGGCGGCGAGGCCTTCCGCAGCGCGCTGCTGAGCGGCGTGCCGCTCGCGGTCGCGGCGCTCGCGGCCGACGAGGATGCGGGGGCACGGGCCAGCGAGGCGATCATGACCACCGACACGGTCGCCAAGCGCGCCGTGCGCACCGGCACGGGCTACGTCATCGGCGGCATGGCCAAGGGGGCAGGCATGCTCGCGCCGGGACTGGCCACCATGCTCGTGGTGATCACCACCGACGCGGACCTGGAGGCCCCGGCGCTGGACCGCGCCCTGCGCGAGGCCACGCGCACGAGCTTCGACCGGCTCGACTCGGACGGGTGCATGTCCACGAACGACCAGGTCACGCTCCTGGCCTCCGGCGCCTCGGGGACCGCACCGGACGAGGACGAGTTTACGGGGCTGCTGGGGGAGCTGTGCGCCGAGCTGGCCCGCAGGCTCCAGCAGGACGCCGAGGGGGCGAAGCACGACATCGCCGTCACCACGGCCGGGGCCGCCAGCGAGCGGGACGCCGAGGACGTCTCGCGCGCCGTGGCCCGCTCGAACCTCTTCAAGACCGCCGTGTTCGGCGGGGACCCGAACTGGGGCCGGGTGCTCGCGGCGGCCGGGACCACCCGGGCCGAGTTCGATCCGCTCGCGGTGGACGTGACCATCAACGGGGTCATGGTGTGTCGGGCGGGCGCCCCGCACGAGCCGGCCGACGCGGTGGACCTGTCCCCCCGGGACTGCGAGGTGCGCATCGAGCTGCACGCGGGGGTCCACGAGGCCACGATCCTCACGAACGACCTCACCCACGCCTACGTGCACGAGAACAGCGCCTACTCCTCGTAGGCCGCGCCCAGCCGGACAGGAGCCGTATGAGCGACGACACCGTCATCCCCGTCAGCCGGTCCGCGGCGGCGACCGCCAAGGTCGAGACGATCCTGGCGGCCCTGCCGCACATGCGGCGCTACCACGGCCGCATCGTGGTCGTGAAGTTCGGCGGCAACGCCATGGTGGACCCGGCCCTGCTCGACGCCTTCGCGCAGGACGTCGCGTTCCTGCGCTACGCGGGCGTGCGGCCGGTGGTCGTGCACGGCGGCGGCCCGCACATCTCCCGCATGCTGCGCGCCCTCGACATCCCCAGCGAGTTCCGCGGCGGCTACCGGGTGACCAGCGAGGCGGCCATGGAGGTGGTGCGCATGGTGCTGGGCGGGCAGGTCGCCCGCGAGCTGGTGGCGGCGATCAACGAGACCGCCCCCGTGGCCACCGGGCTCAGCGGCGAGGACGCGGGGCTCTTCCAGGCCAGGCGCACGAGCGCGCTCGTGGACGGCGAACGGGTGGACCTGGGCCGGGTGGGCGAGATCCAGCGGGTCGACCCCTCGGTCGTGCTCGCGGACCTCTCGGCCGGCCGCATCCCGGTGGTCTCCTCGATCGCCTCCGATCTCGACGAGCCCAGGCGCGCGCTCAACGTCAACGCCGATCGGGCGGCCTCTGCGCTCGCGGTCGCGCTGGGGGCGGCCAAGCTCGTCGTGCTCACCGACGTGCCCGGCCTGTACGCCGACTGGCCGGACGCCTCCTCGCTCATCTCGCACATCACGCCGACGCGGCTGCGGGAGATGCTGCCCGGCCTGTCCGCGGGCATGATCCCCAAGGTCGAGGCGTGCATCGAGGCGGTGACCGGCGGAGTGGAGCAGGCGGCCGTCATCGACGGCCGGGTGGCCCACTCGACGCTGCTGGAGATCTTCACCGACGAGGGCTTCGGCACCATGGTGAGCGCCTGAGCCGGCTCGACACCACGACGACGAACGACGCAGAAGACGACGAAACGGAGCCCCGCATGGTCCGCCACTTCCTCCGCGACGACGACCTCTCGCCGGACGAGCAGCGGGAGGTGCTCGAGCTGGCCGAACGCTGCAAGCTCGACCGCTTCGCCTTCCGGCCGCTGGAGGGCCCCGAGACGGTCGCGGTCATCTTCGACAAGTCCTCCACCCGGACGCGGGTGTCCTTCCACGTGGGGATCTCCGAGCTCGGCGGCAGCCCGCTCGTGTACGCGACGGCCAACAGCCAGCTGGGCGGCAAGGAGTCCGCGAGCGACACGGCCCGCGTGCTCGAGCGCATGGTGGCGGCCATCGTGTGGCGCACCTACGCGCAGTCCGGCCTGGAGGAGATGGCGGCCGGCACGACGGTGCCCGTCGTGAACGCGCTGAGCGACGACTTCCACCCCTGCCAGCTGCTCGCCGATCTGCTCACGATCCGCGAGCACCTGGGGGGCACCCGGGGCCGCACGATCGTGTTCGCCGGCGACGGACGCAGCAACATGGGGCACTCCTATCTGCTGGCCTGCGCGACGGCGGGCATGCACGTGCGCATCGCTTCGCCGGACGCCTACCGGCCCCGCCCGGACGTCGTCGCGGACGCCGAGCGCATCGCGGCCGCGACCGGCGGCTCGGTGCTCGTCTCGGCGGATCTGGACGCGATGGCCGCCGGCGCCGAGGCGGTGGCGACCGACACCTGGGTGTCGATGGGGGTCGAGGCCGAGAAGCAGGCCCGGCTCCGGGCGCTCTCCCCGTACCGGGTGACCGAGCGGGTGATGGCGCTCGCGGCCCCGCAGGCCGTGTTCCTGCACTGCCTGCCCGCCGACCGGGGGTTCGAGGTGGACGCCGAGGTGATCGACGGCCCGCGCTCGATCGTGTGGGACGAGGCGGAGAACCGGCTGCACGCGCAGAAGGCCCTGCTCGTGTGGCTGCTGGAGCGGACGGCGGGCGATCGGGCCGACGCTGCTAGCGTGGGTCCGTGATCTTCGAGCATGTGCGCCTGGGCCGCGTGGCGTCCGGCGGCGGAGTCTCCGCCGCGGCGCTGCCGGACGTCCCGGGCCTGGTGGACGACGAGGGCCTGGTCGACTACCGCGCCGCGCACGCGCTGCAGGAGCAGCTGCACGGACGGATCGCCGAGGGGGAACGGGGGCCGCTGCTGCTGAGCCTGGAGCACGCCCCCGTGTACACGGCGGGCAAGCGCACCGAGGCCTCCGAGCACCCCTACGACGGCACCGAGGTCGTACCCGTCGGCCGCGGCGGCAAGATCACCTGGCACGGTCCGGGCCAGCTGGTCGCCTACCCGCTCGGCAGGCTGGCCGCGCCGGTCGACACGGTCGCCTTCGTCCGCGACGTCGAGCAGGCCCTGTTGGACGTGCTGGCGGATCTCGGCGTGGCCGGCGAGCGGGTCGAGGGCCGATCGGGCGTGTGGCTGCCGGCCGACGCCCGCGGCCCAGCCCGCAAGATCGCGGCGATCGGATTCCGCATCGCCAGGGGGGCCACGATGCACGGCGTCGCCCTCAACTGCGACAACGACCTGCGCCCCTTCGGACGCATCGTGCCGTGCGGCATCTCGGACGCGGGCGTCACGAGCCTGGCCGCCGAGGGCGTGACGGGCGTGCGCCCGGCGGATCTGGCCGGGGCCCTGCACGAGGCCTTCGAGCGCCGCATCGGCCACCGCTTCCTCGCCGCCGGGCAGGCGGCCCCGAACCCGACCCCTGGAGGTACCCGATGACACCCGAGCGCGGCGGCAGGCGTCTGCTGCGGATCGAGGCGCGCAACGCCGAGGTCCCCATCGAGCGCAAGCCCGACTGGATCCGCACGACCGCCAAGATGGGCCCCGAGTACACCGAGCTGCACCAGCTGGTGAAGTCCAAGCAGCTGCACACGGTGTGCCAGGAGGCCGGCTGCCCCAACCAGTTCGAGTGCTGGGAGGACCGGGAGGCGACCTTCCTCATCGGCGGCTCGCAGTGCACGCGGCGCTGCGACTTCTGCCAGATCGACACGGGCAAGCCCAGCCGACTGGACGTGACCGAGCCGCGCCGGGTGGCCGAGTCGGTGCGGGAGATGGAGCTGCGCTACGCGACCGTCACGGGCGTCGCGCGCGACGACCTGGACGACGAGGGCTCCTGGCTGTACGCAGAGACGGTGCGCGCGATCCACGCGCTCAACCCCAACACCGGCGTCGAGCTGCTCATCCCGGACTTCTCCGGCCGCCCCGAGCACCTGCAGGCCATCGTCGACTCCGGCCCGGAGGTGTTCGCGCACAACGTGGAGACCGTGCCGCGCATCTTCAAGCGCATCCGTCCCGCCTTCCGCTTCGAACGCTCGCTGGACGTCATCCGCTTCGGCAAGGAGCGCGGCATGGTCACCAAGTCGAACCTCATCCTGGGCATGGGGGAGACGCGGGAGGAGATCTCCGAGGCCATGGCGGCCCTCGTGGAGGCCGGCTGCGACCTGCTGACGATCACGCAGTACCTGCGCCCTTCCCGCCGCCACCACCCGGTCGAGCGCTGGGTGGAGCCGGAGGAGTTCCTGGAGCTGTCCGACGAGGCCGAACAACTCGGTTTCTCGGGCGTCATGTCGGGCCCGCTGGTCCGCTCCTCCTACCGGGCCGGCCGGCTGTGGGCGGGCGCGATGCGCAAGCTGGGCCGCGAGATCCCCGAGCACCTGGCCCATCTGGACCGCGAGGGCGACGCCCGGCAGGAGGCGAGGGCCGTGCTGGAGCGCATGCGCCAGGCCCCCCGCTCCACGGGCGTGCGCTCGACCGGGGCCCGGCAGGCGGGCTCGCCGCGCCCCGCCGACCGCGCGCCGGAGGAGGCGGTCATGAGCCGGGCAGGCTGACCGGGGCGCGGCGCTGCGGCTAGACTCGGCGCTGTGCGCACCGGCTGCGCACGGCGGTGCGCGGGCGCACCGGCTCCCAGGAACGGATAGAGCTTCAGGAACGAAGGGGCACAGATGGCGGATCGCGTCGTTCTCGCGTACTCGGGGGGTCTGGACACCTCCGTCGGCATCGGCTGGCTGAAGGACGCCACCGGCAAGGACGTCGTCGCCCTGGCGATCGACGTGGGTCAGGCCGGCGAGGACATGGAGACGATCCGCGAGCGGGCCCTGGCCTGCGGCGCCGTGGAGTCGGTCGTGGTCGACGCCCGCGAGGAGTTCGCCCGCGACTACCTCATGCCGGCCCTCAAGGCGAACGCCCTCTACCAGAAGCGCTACCCGCTCGTCTCGGCCCTCTCCCGTCCGATCATCGCCCGCTACCTCGCGAAGACGGCCCGGGAGCTGGGGGCGGACTCGATCGCCCACGGCTGCACCGGCAAGGGCAACGACCAGGTGCGCTTCGAGGCGGCGGTCGCGGCGCTCGCGCCCGAGCTGACCTCCATCGCGCCGATCCGCGACCTGGCGCTGACCCGCGACAAGGCCATCGAGTACGCGAACGAGAAGGACCTGCCCATCGAGCAGTCCAAGAAGTCCCCCTACTCGGTCGACCAGAACGTGTGGGGCCGGGCGGTGGAGACGGGCTTCCTGGAGGACCCGTGGAACGCCCCGGTGGAGGACCTCTACAGCTACACGGCCGATCCGGACGTGCCGCGAGAGCCCACGGAGGTCGTCATCGCCTTCGAGCGGGGGATCCCGGTCGCGATCGACGGCGAGCGGCTCACCCCGATCCGGGTGGTCGAGCGGATGAACGAGCTGGCCGGCGCCCACGGGGTGGGCCGGATCGACATCGTCGAGGACCGCCTGGTCGGCATCAAGAGCCGCGAGGTGTACGAGTCGCCCGCCGGCATCGCGCTCATCGAGGCGCACGAGCAGCTGGAGGACCTCACCCTGGAGCGCGACGTCGCCCGCTACAAGCGCGGCGTCGAGGTGGAGTGGGCGAACCTGGTCTACGACGGCCTGTGGTTCGGCGGCCTCAAGCGCTCGCTGGACGCCTTCATCGACCACACCCAGGAGCGCGTCTCCGGCGAGGTGCGGATGCGTCTGGCCGGCGGCCGGGCGGTGGTGACCGGTCGGCGCAGCGACGACTCGCTCTACGACTTCAGCCTCGCCACCTACGACACCGGCGACGCCTTCGACCAGTCGCTCGCGAAGGGCTTCATCGATCTGTGGAGCCTGCCCTCGCGCATCTCCGCCCGTCGCGACCGGCCCGAGCTGTAGCCGTGTCCGGCGGCGGCAACCGCGCGGGCGAGGCCGGCGCCCTGTGGGGCGGCCGTTTCTCGGACGGCCCCTCCCCGCAGCTGGCCCGGCTGAGCAAGTCCACGCACTTCGACTGGCGGCTGGCCGAGTACGATCTGGCCGGCTCCCGCGCGCACGCCCGCGCGCTCGCGGCGGCCGGCTATCTGGACGAGACGGAGCTGTCGGGCATGCTCGCCGCGCTCGGCGAGCTGGAGCGGCGCATCGAGACCGGCGACTTCCTGCCGGCCGAGAGCGACGAGGACGTACACTCCGCACTCGAGCGGGGCCTGATGGAGATCGCAGGTCCGCTGGGCGGCAAGCTGCGCGCCGGTCGCAGCCGCAACGACCAGATCGCGACCTTCATCCGCATGTACATGCGCGATCACGGTCGGATCCTGGCCGGGATGACGCGGGAGCTGATCGAGGCGATCGCCGGGCAGGCGCAGGCCCACCCGGACGCGGTGATGCCGGGGCGCACGCATCTGCAGCACGCGCAGCCGGTGCTGCTGGCCCACCAGCTGCTCGCGCACGCCTGGCCGCTCGTGCGGGACCTGGAGCGTCTGCGGGACCTGGCGCGACGCCTGGACGAGTCGCCCTACGGCTCGGGCGCGCTGGCCGGCTCCACGCTCGGCCTGGACGCGGAGCTCGTGGCGGCCGAGCTGGGCTTCGCGGCCGCTTCGCCGAACTCCATCGACGGGACCGCCGCGCGCGATCTGGTCGCCGAGTTCGCCTTCGTGCTCGCCCAGATCGGGGTCGACGTGTCCCGGCTGGCCGAGGAGGTCATCGTCTGGAACACCAGGGAGTTCGGCTTCGTCACCCTCGACGACGCCTGGTCGACCGGCTCCAGCATCATGCCGCAGAAGAAGAACCCGGACATCGCCGAGCTGGCCCGGGGCAAGGCGGGGCGGCTCATCGGCAATCTGGCGGGGCTGCTGGCGACGCTCAAGGCGCTGCCGCTGGCCTACAACCGGGATCTGCAGGAGGATAAGGAGCCGGTCTTCGACTCCGTGGACGCCCTGGAGACCCTGTTGCCCGCCTTCACCGGCATGGTCGCGACGATGCGCTTCCACCCGGAACGGATGCGCGAGCTCGCGCCGCAGGGCTTCTCGCTCGCGACGGACGTGGCCGAGTGGCTCGTCAAGCGGCGGGTGCCCTTCCGGGACGCGCACGAGATCTCCGGCGCCTGCGTCCGCCTGGCGGAGCGGCGGGGCGTGGAATTGGACGGGCTGAGCGACGCCGACTTCGCGAGCGTCTCCCCGCATCTGACCCCCGAGGTGCGCGAGGTGCTCACGGTCGACGGCTCGATCGCGACGCGCGACGGACGCGGCGGTACGGCCCCGGTGCGGGTGGCCGAGCAGCTGGCCGAGCTGCGCGAACGGGTCGCGGACCTGGGCTGAGGCCTGTGACGGCGGACGATCCGCTGGCGGGGCCGGCCGTGCGGGCCGCGCCCCTGCTCCTGGGCGCTCTGCTCTCGCGGGACTCCGGGGCCGGCCGGGTGACGGTCCGCATCACCGAGGTGGAGGCCTACGGCGGCGCGGACGACCCCGGCTCGCACGCCTTCCGGGGGCCGACGCCGCGCACGCGCAGCATGTTCGGTCCGCCCGGTCTGCTCTACGTCTACCGCTCCTACGGTGTCCACCACTGTCTCAACGTCGTGTGCGGCCCGGAGGGGCTCGCCGCGGCCTGCCTGATCCGGGCGGGCGAGGTGGTGGAGGGCGCGGAGACGGCCCGGGAACGTCGGCTCGCCGTGCGCGGACCCGGGTCGTCGCCTGCCGATCACGAGCTCGCCCGCGGCCCCGGGAACCTCGCCCGTTCGCTCGGCGTGCTGCCGGAGGACGACGGCGTGCCGGTGCGGGCGGCGCCCTTCCGGCTTCGCTTGCCGGACGCTCCGCTGCCGCGGTTCTCCAGCGGCCTGCGGGTGGGCCTGGCCGCACCGGGCGGCCTGGAGCCCTTCCGCTGGCGGGTGTGGGCGACGGGGGATGCGACGGTCTCCGGATACGTGCCGCACCGAAGCGTCCGGGAGGCGGGCCGGCCCGGTTGAGCCGGTCCGAGCTCAGCCGGCCGCGAGTCGCACGGCGACTCCGGCGAGCCCCGCCCAGCCGAGGCTCGCCAGGCTGCCGATGATGAAGCGCTCGCGCGCACCGGGCTGGGCGAGCTCGCCGAATCGGCCGACGCTCTTCAGCGCCACCAGCACCGCGATCGCCTCGGGCGCGCCCAGCACGATGCAGCCGGTGGCGAGCAGCCGCTCCAGCACGCCGATCGCCGTGCCGCCGCGCAGCACCTCCACCTCCTCACGGCGCTCGCCGTGCTCCGGCCGCAGGAGGACCCTGCCGTAGCTGCCGGAACGCTGCCCGGGCTCGGCCAGCTCCAGCACCCCGCGGACCAGGGCGTTGCCGCCCAGGATGCTGGCGGCCAGCCCCGCTCCGGCGGCCGCCAGCATCCGACCGCCGGACGGGGGAGCGGGCAGGAGCACGGCGGCGGCCGTCACGCCGCAGAGGCAGAGGAGCGCGCCCGCCGCACCGACCCGGTTGCGCGCTCGCAGGCGCTCCTGTCTGCGAGCCGGCCAGGAGGAGGCGGCGGCGACTGCGGCGAGCACGAGCAGCAGGATCGGCGCGGCCCGCCCGGCGGCCGCCAGCGCTTCGTTCATGGGGCTCCTCTCTCCGATCCGGGGGCGCGTCGCGGTCGGCCGCCGTCCGCGCCGTCCGCTGCGGCGAGCGCTGCCGCGACCGGCTCCAGCGCATCCTGTTCCAGTTTCACGCGGGCCGCCGACAGACGCTGCCGGTAGGCGCCGGGGGTGACCCCCAGCCGACGGGCGGCCGCCTGCGCGTCCAGCCCGGCAAGGGCCAGCTCGTAGGCCTGCCAGCCGCGCTCGGATCGTCCCTCGCGCAGATCGAGCAGCAGCCCCACGAGGGCCTGGGCCCCTCGGGCGGCGGGCTCGTCCGAGGCGTCGCCCGCCTCCAGCGCGAAGCGCCCGGCGCCCCGGCGCCCCGCCCGCTCCACCGCGCGCCGGGCCGCGAGGAAGGCGGGGCCGCGGGCCGCCCGGGTGGAACCGGGCAGCGGTTTCTCGACGGTCCCGACGCCCAGCCCGATGCGCCATCGGCCCAGGCGGTGCAGGCACAGCACGGCTCGCAGGGCGCTCGTGGCGTCCACGGGCACCCCCTGCACTTCGTCGCCGGCCGTGCGCTCGGGCGGCAGCCGCCATTCGACGCCGGAGGAGCGGAGGGCCTCGAGGGCGGCGGGCACCAGGTCCGGGGATCGGGAGCTGTCGAGCTGATCGGCCGTGACGACGAACACGGGGCCTCCTCTCGGGGCGCGCCCCCGGGCGGGAGCCTCCGCCAGTGAAACAGCTTTTTCCCTGTCTTACAAGGGGGGACAGGGAAAAAGCTGTTCTCTCGGGCGGTGCGTCCCCGCCCGAGGACGCGCGCCCGGATTGCTACGCTCGAGCCCATGCTCCGCGATCAGCGCCCAGAACAGGCGAACGACCCGTCGTTCGAGAACATCCTGGACGAGCTGGAGTGGCGCGGCTATCTGCACGTCTCGACGGACCCGGAGGACCTTCGGGCCAAGCTCGCGGCCGGCCCCGTCACCTGCTACTGCGGCTTCGACCCGACCGCCCCCAGCCTGCATCTGGGCCACCTCGTGCAGCTGCTCCTGCTGCGGCGCCTGCAGCTGGCCGGCCACCGGCCCATCGGCCTGGTCGGCGGTTCGACCGGTCTCATCGGCGACCCGAAGCCCACGGCCGAACGAACGCTCAACCCGCGCGAGACCGTCGAGCGGTGGGTGGCCTCGCTGCGCGGGCAGATCGAGCGCTTCCTGTCCTTCGAGGGCGAGAACGCGGCCCGCATGGTGAACAATCTGGACTGGACCGCCCCCCTGAGCGCGATCGACTTCCTGCGCGAGATCGGCAAGCACTTCCGGGTCGGGGCGATGCTCAAGAAGGACGCGGTCGCCGCGCGCCTGGGCTCGGAGGCGGGGATCTCCTACACCGAGTTCAGCTACCAGATCCTGCAGTCGCTCGACTACCTGGAGCTCTACCGGCAGTACGGTTGCGTCCTGCAGACCGGCGGCTCCGACCAGTGGGGCAATCTGACCGGTGGGGTGGACCTCATCCGTCGGGTGGAGGGCGCCTCCGTGCACGCGCTCGGCACCCCGCTGATCACGAACGCGGACGGCACCAAGTTCGGCAAGTCCGAAGGGAACGCCGTCTGGATCGACGCCGAGCAGACCTCGCCCTACGCCTTCTACCAGTTCTGGTTGAACACCGACGACGCGGACGTGGTGGACCGCCTCAAGATCTTCACCTTCTACGGTCGGGAGCAGATCGAGGACTTCGCCCGGCTCGTGGCCGAGGAGCCCGGCGCTCGGGCGGCGCAGCGCGCCCTCGCCCGCGAGGTGTGCGCCTTCGTGCACGGCGAGGCGGCGACCCGGGCGGCGATCGCCGCCTCCGAGGCGCTGTTCGGCCGCGGCTCGCTGGCGGAGCTGGACGAGGGCACGCTCGGCGACGCGCTGCGCGAGCTTCCCGGCTCGGTCGGCGCGCCGGGCGAACCGATCGCTCGACTGCTCGCCGAGGCGGGGCTCGTCCGCAGTCTCGCCGAGGGGCGCCGCGCGATCGGACAGGGCGGCGTCTACGTGAACAACCGCCAGCTGGAGGACCCGGCGGCGGTGCTCGCCGAGAGCGATCTGCTGCACGGACGCTTCGCCGTACTGCGGCGCGGCAAGCGCACGCTCGCGGGGGTGCGGCGCGACTCTCCCGCCTGACCGCGACCACGACGGGCCGCTCGCATGCCCGCGGGGTGCGGCGCTTCGTGCCCTAGCGTTCGACATCGTCGGGTGGACCGCGCGTGCCCGCGGGGGTGCGTGGCGGCGATGCTGTTCGGCGAGCTCTTCTTCAGTGGACCGCGCGTGCCCGCGGGGGTGCGGGGCCTCGACACGACCGTGCAGTGCGCCGATCTCGCTCCCGGGCACGTCCGCGAGGCTGCATTGATCACTTTCGAGAATCCGAACGAAGGCCTGCTCGCTCCCGGGCACGTCCGCGGGGCTGCAGCCGGACTGAGCCGAGGGAGGCGCTGCCGCTGGTACCGGCCGATCCGCCCGCCTCGTCACGAGTGCGACACGCCCGGGATTCCGGTCGCTTGCGGGCAGGCTGGATCCGGCATAGAGTATCCATCCGTTGCCCAGACAGGGAGCGAGTCGCCGCAGAGCGATGACCTCCGAGGGCGATTCCTGGCGGGGTTTCCCTTCCAGGCCAGAGGCTCCCGAGTCCATCCGGGTCGGGGGCATCGGCTTCCACTGCGCACGGCGCGGGGGAAAGCGTCTGGTTCTTGAGAACTCAACAGCGTGCACTTTTATTGTCAAATGCCAAGT
>JAUNLB010000187.1:3729-4062 GCA_030532485.1 Pseudoclavibacter sp. | reverse complement strand
CGTCGGCTCCGCTCAGCCCTTCGCCGAGCTCCGGGAGCAGGCGGGCGCGGGCCTGCGTCCCCAGCCCGGCCCACGGCCGCGCCCGCAACCCGCGCGCCCGCTCCGGACCCCGGGCGCCCAGCCGCCGCAGGCCCGCGGCGGCGCCCGAGCCGCGCAGCCTCGGCCAGGCGGCCTCGATGCGCTCGATCTCGGCGGCCGCCCCGGGGTCGGCGGGGGCGGGCGCCCCCGCCGGCTCCGCCCGGGGCCGGGCGAGCGCCGCTCCGATGCGCTGCATCCCGCCCAGCCACGCGCCGCGTTCGCCCCAGACGAGCTCCAGCCGGCCCGGCCCGCCGC
>JAUNLB010000187.1:1768-3719 GCA_030532485.1 Pseudoclavibacter sp. | reverse complement strand
AAGCAGGCGGGCCGGGATCCGCACGCCGCGGGCCGAGGCGAGCAGGCACCACTCGCCCAGCAGCTCCCCGTGGACCTCCGCGGGCAGGTCCATCGTGCGCTCCAGCAGCCGCTCCAGCACGGCGGCCGCCGCTGCGCCCGCCTCCGGCAGGCGCTCCGCGGGCGCCAGGGGGACGCCGTGCTCCTCGCTCAGCCGCATCGGCTCCGTCCCGGCCCGCACGGCCACGTCCAGCAGCGCCGCGTGCTCCAGGAGCCGCTCGGCCGCGTCGCGCCCGCTCGGCTCGACCGCGCCGAGCGCGGGCGGCGGCGCCGGCACGCTGCGTCGCTCCGCCCCCACGAGCCCGGCGGCCGTCAGCGAGGCCCGCCAGCGGCCGAGGACCTCGCCGTGCTCCCCGTCATTCCGCATGGCTCGTCACCCCGCCCTCGAAGGCGCTGGCCAGCACGCGCAGCGCGGTCCCGTCGAACTCGCCGAAGACCTCGCACGGCGCTCCGCCCGTCTGCGCGAGCAGGGCCAGGACGGCCCCCTCGTCGGCGAGGGGCAGCGCATCGCCCCTCCGGTCGGCCAGGCAGGCCCGGCCCTCGGCGTCGCGATGCAGCCGCACCCCGCGCACGGCCAGGGGGTGCCGCTCACGCCAGGGGGCCGGGGCGAGCCGCTCGGCGAGCTCCGTCAGCGCCTGGCGGACGCCGTCCGCACCGCCCAGCCCGCCGGCCTGGCCGGCCCTGTCGGCTTCGAGGGGCTCGGAGAGCAGGAGCAGCCGGCGCGGCGCGACGCCCGGGTAGCGGGCGATCCGGGCACGCAGCCGCGTGCCCGCGGGCGGATGCGGCGGCAGCGCCGCCCCGGGAGCGGCGGTGTCCAGCTGCACGAGCAGCTGGCCGTCGCCGTCCCGGTACCAGGCGCGGCGGTGCCGCAGGCGGTCGTCCTCGAAGTCGAAGCGGCCGAGCGCGACGAGCTCCGCCTCCTCCTGGCCGCCCTGGCGCACCTCCTCGGCCGGGATCGGCCAGCCCAGCGCCGTGCGCAGCTCGGCGAAGCGGTCGGGATCCAGGCGATCGCGCGAACGCCAGGCGCGCACGAGCAGCCACCAGCGCCCGAGCGCGCGCAGCACGAGCTCGGCCCAGTCCTCCCGTCGGCCCTGCTCGGCGCCGAGGGCGCGCACCCGCCCGGCCAGGCCGGGCAGCTGGGCGTCCACGAGCCGGGCGGCCGCGTCGTTCCACCACGAGGCGGGGCGGGCGTGCGCGGCCGCGGTGCCGCCGCGCACGAGGTCCGTCAACCAGAGCGCGAAGTCCTCGATCCCGGCGTCCATCCTGACCAGCCGCGCCTCGCGGCGCTTGGCCTGAGCGGCCGGATCCGGCGGGGCCTGCTCACGGCGCTGCCGCCGCGCCTCGCTCTGCTCGGCGCGGCTCCGCCTGGCCTCGGCCCACTCGGCGGCGAAGTCCGCCGGCTCGGCGGCCTCCGGCACCCCGCCCGCCGACCACCGCAGGAGCAGGGCGAGCGCGTGCTTGCAGGGGAACTTGCGGCTCGGGCACGAGCAGGTGTAGGCGGGGGCGGACAGGTCGATCGTCACCTGGTAGGGATTCTTGCCGCTCCCCTTGCATCGGCCCCACAGCAGGCCCGATCCCGCACCCAGATCGCTCCAGCCGCTCTGGCCGGCGAGCTTGCGCGCCGCCTTGACCGAGGCCTCGTCGGGCGCGACGGCGAGCACCTGCGCCTCGCTCCAGACGGTCGTCGTCATCTCGCACCCCGAATCCCACACGGACAGCTCTTCGTCGCGGCCGCCCCCGGTGTGCAGCCCGGGTCCGCGACGAGCGTCAGTATGGCAGAGGGGTGCGACACCGCATCGAGCGGAGCCGATCGAACGGCGAGTCGCCGCGCCGCGTCCCGGAACGCAGAGGGGTCCCGGCGGAGCGGCGCGCGCCCCCCGGGCCCCCCACGCCGGGGGGCCCCCGCACGCGCG
>JAUNLB010000187.1:0-1758 GCA_030532485.1 Pseudoclavibacter sp. | reverse complement strand
GGGGGGCGGCCCCCGCGGCCACCCCTCTCGCGGGAGGCCCCGCTCAGTCGCGCGTGAGCTTGCGGTAGGTGACCCGCGACGGCTTGGCCGCCTCGGGGCCCAGGCGGCGGACCTTGTCCTCCTCGTAGCCCTCGAAGTTGCCCTCGAACCAGTGCCAGCGGCTCGGCTCCTCCACGGTGCCCTCGTAGGCCAGGATGTGGGTGGCGATGCGGTCCAGGAACCACCGGTCGTGGGTGATGACCACCGCGCAGCCGGGGAACTGCAGCAGCGCGTTCTCCAGGCTGGAGAGCGTCTCCACGTCCAGGTCGTTCGTCGGCTCGTCGAGCAGCAGCAGGTTGCCGCCCTGCTTGAGGGTGAGGGCGAGATTGAGGCGGTTGCGCTCGCCGCCGGAGAGCACGCCCGCCTTCTTCTGCTGGTCCGGTCCCTTGAAGCCGAACTTGGAGACGTAGGCGCGCGAGGGGATCTCGACGTTGCCGACGGTGATGATGTCCAGGCCGTCCGAGACGACCTCCCACAGGTTCTTCTGCGGGTCGATGCCGCCGCGGGACTGGTCGACGTAGCTGATCTGGACCGTCTCGCCGATCTTCAGCTCCCCGGAGTCGAGCTCCTCCAGGCCGACGATGCTCTTGAACAGCGTCGTCTTGCCGACGCCGTTGGGGCCGATGATGCCGACGATGCCGTTGCGGGGCAGCGAGAAGGAGAGGTCCTCGAACAGCACGCGGTCGCCGAAGGACTTCTTGAGGCCCTTCGCCTCGATGACCACCTGGCCCAGGCGGGGCCCCGGCGGGATCTGGATCTCCTCGAAGTCGAGCTTGCGGGTCCGCTCCGCCTCGGCCGCCATCTCCTCGTAGCGGGCCAGACGGGCCTTGGACTTCGCCTGCCGGCCCTTCGCGTTGGAGCGGACCCACTCCAGCTCCTCGGCCAGGCGCTTGGCGAGCTTCGCGTCCTTCTGCCCCTGCACCTGCAGGCGCTCGCGCTTCTTCTCCAGGTAGGTGGAGTAGTTGCCCTCGTAGGGGTAGAGCCGGCCGCGGTCCACCTCGGCGATCCACTGGGCCACGTGGTCCAGGAAGTAGCGGTCGTGGGTGATCGCGATGACCGCGCCCGGATACTTCTGCAGGTGCTGCTCGAGCCACAGCACGCTCTCGGCGTCCAGGTGGTTCGTCGGCTCGTCCAGCAGCAGCAGATCGGGCTTCTCCAGCAGCAGCCGGCACAGGGCCACCCGCCGCTTCTCACCGCCCGAGAGCACGGTCACCTCCGCGTCGCCGGGCGGCAGCCGCAGCGCGTCCATGGCCTGCTCCAGCTGCGAGTCGAGATCCCAGGCGTCGGCCGCGTCGATGGCCTCCTGCAGGGAGCCCATCTCGGCCATGAGCGCGTCGAAGTCGGCGTCCGGTTCGGCCATGAGCGCCGAGATCTCGTTGAAGCGGTCGATCTTGCCCTTGATCTCGCCGACGCCCAGCTCGACGTTCTCGCGGACCGTCTTGGTCTCGTCCAGCTCCGGCTCCTGCATGAGGATGCCCACCGTGTAGCCGGGCGTGAGGCTCGCCTCCCCGTTGGAGGGCTGGTCCAGCCCGGCCATGATCTTCAGAATCGTGGACTTCCCGGCCCCGTTGGGGCCGACCATGCCGATCTTCGCTCCCGGGAAGAAGGACATCGTCACGTCGTCGAGGATCAGCTTGTCGCCCACCGCCTTGCGGGCGCGGATCATCTGATAAATGAATTCGGCCATGGCTCCCAGTTCTGTGTGTGCTGTCCGTGTGG
>JAUNLB010000186.1 GCA_030532485.1 Pseudoclavibacter sp. | reverse complement strand
GTCCGCGGCGGGACCCCTCGTTCCCGCCGCGGACGGCCGCGCCCCGGGGCCCGCGCGGTCCTCTCGATCCCCCTTCTCGTACCCCTCGGAGGAAAACGCCATGATCGGCGCTCTCGAACTCGGCATGCTCTACGCGGTCATGGCGCTCGGCGTCTATCTGACCTTCCGCGTGCTCAACTTCCCGGACCTGACCGTGGACGGCAGCTTCACGACCGGCGGCGCCGTCACCGCCTCGCTCATCGCCGCCGGCGTCCACCCGCTCGCGGCGACCCTGACGGGCGCGGCGGCAGGCGGCCTCGCCGGCGTCGTGACCGGCCTGCTGCACACCTTCGGCCGCATCGACGGCCTGCTCGCGGGGATCCTCACCATGATCGCGCTGTGGTCGGTGAACCTGCGCATCATGGGCACCTCGAACCTCTCGGTGCCCCGCGGCGACACGCTCATGACCCCGCTCAAGGAGGCGGGCCTCCTAGGCTTCTCGCCGGTGGGGATCCTGCTCTTCTTCATCGGCGTGCTCGTGCTCAAGGCGCTCATCGACTGGTTCCTGGCCACCGATCTGGGCCTGGCGATCCGGGCGACCGGCAACAACGGCCAGATGATCCGCTCCTTCGGCGTCGACACGCACTTCACGACGATCCTGACCCTGGCCGTCTCCAACGCGCTGGTGGCGCTCAGCGGCGGCCTGATCGCCCAGTACCAGGGCTACGCCGACATCTCCATGGGCGTCGGCCTCATCCTGATCGGCCTGGCCTCGGTCATCCTCGGGCAGGCGATCTTCGGCCACCGCACCGTCTTCCTGGCCACGATCGGCGTGATCGCCGGCGCGATCCTCTACCGTCTGGTGATCTTCGCCGCCCTCTCGGTGGGCCTGAACCCCAACGACATGAAGCTCGTCTCGGCCGTGCTCGTCGTGCTCGCCCTCCTGCTGCCGCGGCTGCGCGGCTACCTGCCGAGCAAGCCCAGGCCGCTCACGACCGACACGGGAACCGTGCTCACGGCGGCGCAGCCGCAGAAGGGATAGATCCTCGATGCTGCAGATCACCGACATCCGCAAGACCTTCTTCCCCGGCACCGTCAACGAGCGGGTCGCCCTGGCCGGGCTGAGCCTCTCGCTGCGCGACGGCGACTTCGTCACCGTGATCGGCTCCAACGGGGCCGGCAAATCGACCCTGCTGAACGCGATCTCCGGCAAGCTGGCGGTCGACTCCGGTGACATCCGAGTGGACGACGCACGGGTCGCGAGGCTGCCGGAGCACCGCCGGGCCCGCTACATCGGCCGGGTCTTCCAGGACCCGATGGCGGGCACGGCCCCCGAGCTCACGGTCGAGGAGAACCTCGCCCTGGCCTTGCAGCGGGCGCGCGGCCGGGGCTTGCGCCTGGGCGTGACGGCCCGGCGCCGGGAGCTGTTCCGCCAGGAGCTGGCCAAGCTCGAGCTCGGCCTGGAGAACCGCCTCAAGACCTCCGTGGGCCTGCTCTCGGGCGGTCAGCGGCAGGCGCTCTCGCTGCTCATGGCGAGCTTCACGAAACCGCGCATGCTGCTGCTGGACGAGCACACCGCGGCGCTCGACCCGCACCGCGCGCAGCACGTGACGGAGCTGACCGAGCGCATCGTGGGGGAGGACCGGCTCACGACGCTCATGGTGACCCACAACATGGCCCAGGCGCTCCAGCTGGGCAACCGGCTGATCATGATGCACGAGGGGCGCATCATCGTCGAGCTCGACGAGGAGCAGAAGGCCAAGGCGACCGTGGAGGAGCTGCTCGGCGAGTTCCAGCGGATCAAGGGCGCGATCGTCGACGACCGGACCATGCTCGGGTGAGCTGCGCGGGACGCCCGGGGGAGGGAGACGATCCGCTCTTGTCGCCCTCCGTGGGCGAGCGTACCCTGGACGACATGACGACTCCGCAGACTCCGACCATCGAGTCGTCGCCGTCCCCGCAGCAGCGGTCCTCCTGGCTGCGCGAGACGCTCGGCTCCCGACCGGGGGAGAGCGCGACGTGGGGGGTCCCGATCGGCCTCGTGCTCGGCCTGCCCTCCCTCTACCCCTGGTTCGTCTTCGGATACCTGTTCGTGGACGTGATGCTGGATCAGGCGGTGGACCTGTTGAACGGGCGGCCGTCGGATCCGCCCGACCCCGCCCTCGTGGGGCAGGTGCCCTACGCCTTCGCCTCGATCGTGGTGCTCTGCGTCACCGGGGTGCTCGCCGCCCTGGCGGTCGCCCGCTGGCGGCCCGTGTCCTGGCCGACGGTGCTGTTCTTCGAGTTCCTCGCCTCGACGATCCCGTTCCTGCTCGTGCACGCCTACTTCCTGAGCGACGCGGCGGGGGGCTAGGAACCGACGCGGACGACGTTCGCACAGGGACCATCCGGACCGGGCCGACCCGGACGGACGGCCCGGCCCGGAGCCCGGCTACCTCTTCGAACCGCGCACGCTTCCGGCGACGGGCTGGTTGTCCGCGCTGACCGCGGAGCAGAGCACCTCCCGATCGCCCTCGGACCAGGTCCCCTCGCTCGGGAAGATGATGGCGTAGCCGAAGGTGGAGGAGGTGATGGGGACCCCGACGTAGCGCGCGAACTCGGCCGGGCAGTTCTGGTCGGCGAAGTCCCGCAGGCCGGCATCGCCGGGGAAGGTGTCCCCGGGCACCTGGAGGGCGGCGAAGACCTCGTAGAGGTGCAGAGTGCTGCAGTCCGGGTACACCTCGGCGAACCCACTCTGGCTGGAGTGGTCGAAGCAGTCCCCGACGTTCAGATCCAAGTAGTTGGTGGTGGTGCCGGGCACCGAGCTCGGGGCGAGCGTCGGCGAGGCCGTCGACGAGCTCGTGGGCGGCGTCGTCGGGCTCGGGCTTCCGCTCGCGCCGACGGGGGTCTCGCTCGTGCTCGCGGTCGGCTCCGGGGTCGGCTCCCCTTCGGCCTGCAGGGTGGTGATGAGCGTGCAGCCGCTCAGGGCCAGCGCGCCGATCACGGCGACGGCGGACGCGCAGAGACGGCGCAGCGGCGGGTTGGTCACGATGCCTCCTGATGGCGGTCGGTTTCGGGATGAGGGGAGCCGGGGCGGAGGCGGCCGGGTCAGCCTTCGCCGCCGCCCGTCGTCGGCGCGTCCGGGGAGGCGAGCAGGCAGACGACCCGGCGGTCTCCCGAAGCCCAGCTCTCCTCGCTGGGGGAGAGGAACATCGCCGAGGCGTCCTCCGCGAGCCGGGCGGCGCGCCCCGTCGCCTCGCGGAACGCCGACTCGCAGAGGATGCTCGCCTCCCTGGCCAGCGGGCCGTCGCCCGGGAAGGGCGCACGGTCGCCGTGCCGCTCCGGGTCCAATCGGGGCGTCGCGAGCACCTCGTAGTCGTGGGGCGTCTCGCAGTCCGGGTGGACGAAGGCCGTGGTCCGCTCCGCGTCCAGTTCGAAGCACTGGCCGATCGCGAGCCCGGTGACCGGAACTGCGTCCGGACCGTCCGCGGCGCAGGCGGTCGGGAGCGTCAGCGCCGCGGCCAGGGCCCCGGCCGCGACGAGGCGGCGCGTGCTCACTGCCCCGACCCCCGGGCGGATCCCACCAGCTCGCGGTCCGTGATCGCCTCGAGCAGGCACAGGACCTCGCGGTCGCCCTCCTCCCAGCTCGCCCGGGAGGGGACGACGGCGGAGAAGCCGAGGTGCGAGAGCCGGGGCTCGGTGCCGACGTAGCCGGCGAAGGCGCCCCGGCACTCGCGAGAGACGAAGGCGTTGAAGGCGGTCCCCTCCGGCGGCTGGTCGTCCGGCAGCCTCATCCGGTGGAAGACCTCGTGGGCGTGCGGGGTGTCGCACGACTCGTAGAGGAGCACGTCGGCGGCCGATTTGTTCGGCAGGTCGAAGCAGGAGCCGATCTCCAGGTCGTAGTAGGAGGCGTCGCGGCCCGGGTCCTCGGCGGACGCGGCCTCTCGGGCGGCGAGCTGCTCGGGCGGCACGAGACCCCCCAGGGTGCAGCCGGCGAGCGGGGCGGCCAGGAGCGGAGCCGTCAGGAGGACGGCGAGGCGCCGAAGGCGCACGGGCGCGGTCATGGCCGTTCCTCTCCCTCACTGTTCGTGCTGTTCCGATCGTAGCGACTCGGACCGCCCCCGGCGTCAGCCTCCGTGCCGAT
>JAUNLB010000185.1 GCA_030532485.1 Pseudoclavibacter sp. | reverse complement strand
TGCACCAGGAGGCGGTCCTGTTCACCGGCACCATCCGGGAGAACATCCGCTACGGACGCCCGGACGCGGACGACGAGGCGGTCGAGCGGGCCGCCCGCGCCGCCCGCGCGCACGACTTCATCGTCTCGCTGCCGGACGGCTACGACACCGTGCTGGGCGAGCGGGGCGGCACCCTGTCCGGCGGGCAGCGCCAGCGCGTCGCCATCGCCCGCGCGCTGCTGCGGGACGCTCCGGTGGTGGTGCTCGACGAGGCCACCACGGGCCTGGACCCCGAATCGGCCGGGCACGTGCTGGACGCGATCGAGCGGCTCGTGGAGGGCCGCACGACCCTCGCGGTCACCCACGACGCCGAGGTGGCGATGCGGGCGACCCGGGTGGTGTGGCTCCAGGAGGGCCGGGTGCTGCTGGACGGTTCGCCGCAGCGGCTGCTGGACGAGAGCCCGCTGTTCCGGGACTGGATCGACGCGGGCGGGCGCACCCACTCCGGAGGCGGGAAATGAGGACCGCGCAGGCAGTGGAAGCCTTCCTCGACGAGCAGCGTCTGAGCGAGCTGCTGGGCAGGCCCGCCCGCTCCCTGCGGCTGCGGATCAAGCCGGGCGTCTCGCTCAGCGCGGCGATCGCGGGCGAGCGCGGCCCGGACGGCTGGGCGCGTCTGCTCTGGCCCCAGGCCCGGCCCAAGGGGGCCAAGGCGGAGCACCGGGCCGCCCGTCGCGGCCTTCGGGTCGCCCGGCGGGAGCTGCCCGGCGGGGCGCTGCTCCAGCACGGCGGCGTTCGGAGCGATCCGGCGCTGCGCGCCGTGCTCGAGCGCGCCTGGCCGGAGGCCGAGGGGAGCGTGCTGAGCTACAACCCCCTGCGCCGCCTCGTGCTGCGCTGCGGCGGACGGGTGCTGCGGGTGCAGGCGCGCCCGGTCGCCCCGGCGGGCCTGCACGCCGTGCTGGCGGGCGGGCCCCGCGTCCCCGAGCGGCTGGACGACGGCCGGGACGAACGGGTGAGCGTCCTGCGCCTGGTCGGGGACACGGATCTCGCGCGCTGCCCGCGGCCGGACGCGGTCCGGGCGGCCGGGATGCAGCTGGCCGCCCTGCACGCGCTCGGCGGACGGCTGCCCGAACGACTCGCCGCGGCGCTGGCGGGCCGGGCGCCCGACGCGCTCGCGCAGGGGACCGCCCACGCCCGGCTGCTGGACGCGCTCGCGCCGCCGCTCGCCGCGCGGCTGCGCCGGATCGCCGTCCGGGTGCCGGCCCCTCCGGCCGGGCCGCAGGCGATCTGCCATGGCGATGCGGCCCCCGGGCAGGTGCTGCTGGAGCGTCGCTGCGGCGTGGTGTGGCTGACCGACTTCGCCCGGGCCTGCCTGATGCGCCCGGTCGAGGACCTCGGCTCCTATCTGGCGGCGGCCGGACCGGGGGCCGCGGCCCCGCTGCTGGACGGATACCGGGCAGCGGCCGGCGCCGCGCGGATCGAGCGGCGTGCGCTGCGGGCGGCGGAGGCGCGTTCGCGTCTGGCACGCCTGCTGGAGCCGCTGCGCCTGGCCCGGCCGGACTGGCGGGGGGCGGTCGAGACCCGGCTGCGTCGACTGGAAGCGGTGCTCGCATGAGCGCGGCTCGGACGGCCCTCGCCGCCCTGCGCGAGCTGCCGGGCGTCGTGCGCGCCTGGCCGGGCCGGGACGGGGAGCTCGTCTTCGAGGCTCTCGACGGGAACGGCGCACTGCGGGCGGGTCGGATCGACGAGTCCGGCAGCAGCGCGCTCGTGCCCTTCGCCCGCGATCCGAAGCTTCCGGGGCTGGCTCCGCCGGCCGAGGGGCGGCTGGTCGTCCACCGCCTGAACCGGCGTGCGGTCGTGCTGCTGGCGGACCGGGCGGTGAAGCTGCTGCGGCCAGGCCGTGGCCAGGCGGTCGCGGACGCCTCCCGCCGCATGGGCCGGATCGGCCTGCGGGCCGGCTTCGCCACGGCCGGCGTCCTCGTCGCGAGCGGTACCCGGGTCGACTTCTCCCTGCTGCCCGGCCGGACCCTGCACGAGCTCGGCGACGAGGGCGGACGGGCCTGGGGCCGCTTCGGCGAGCTGTGGCCGCTGCTGGCCCTGGCGCCCCGCCGTTCCGGCCTGTCCGAGCACGGGCCGGCGGAGGAGGCCGGTGTGCTGCGGAATTGGCTCGGGCACGTGCAGCGCTTCCAGGCCCTGCCGGAGCCGCGCCTGCTGGAGCGCGCGGTCGAGCGGGTCTGCGGGCTGCTGCTGGACGGTGGCGGCCCCCTCGTGGTCTCGCACCGGGATCTGCACGACAAGCAGCTGCTGTGGGACGGGGACCGGTTGGGTCTGCTCGACCTGGACACCGCGGCGCTCGCCGAGGCCGCCCTGGACCTGGCGAATCTGCGTGCGCACCTGGAGCTGCGCCGCGTGCAGGGGCTGCTCTCGCCCGCCGCTCGGGACCGGGCGATCGGACGCCTGGAGGAGGCCGCCGGCCGCCTGCCCGTCCGCAGCGAGCGCTTCGCGGCCGCGCTGCGCGCCTCTCGGCTGCGCATCGCCATGGTCTACGCCTTCCGTCCCGCGGCCCGTTCCTGGCTGCCGGCCTGGACGGAGCACTGTCTGCGGGACGCCGAGGCGTCCGCGAAGGAAATGGAACCACTGGAATGGAGCACATGAACATGAAGATCTCGGTGATCGGTTGCGGGTACCTGGGGGCGGTCCACGCCGCCTGCATGGCGAGCCTGGGGCACGAGGTGGTCGGGCTGGACGTCGACCGGGACAAGATCGCGACTCTGGCCCGCGGCGAGGAGCCGTTCTACGAGCCCGGGTTCGGCGGGCTGCTGCGCGAGCAGCTGGCCACGGGGCGGTTGCGCTTCACGAGCGATCCGCAGGAGCTGAGCGGCTGCGAGGTGCACTTCGTCGCGGTCGGCACCCCGCAGTCCGAGCAGACCGGGGCGGCCGATCTGCGCTACGTCGAAGCGGCCGTGGACACGCTGCTGGAGGTGTTGCCCGCGGAGCGCGGGGACGTGGTGGTCGGCAAGTCCACCGTCCCGGTGGGCACGGCCGAGCGTCTGGCCGGCCGGCTGGAGGGGATCGGAGCCTCGCTCGTCTGGAACCCGGAGTTCCTGCGCGAGGGCTTCGCGATCCAGGACACCCTGCACCCCGATCGGATCGTCTACGGCCTGTCCGGGGACCCGGAGCGGGCGCAGCGCGGGCGTTCGGCGCTGGACGAGGTCTACGCGCCGCTGCTGGCGGAGGGCGTGCCCCAGATCGTGGCCGACTACGCGACGGCGGAGCTGGTCAAGGTCGCCGCGAACTCCTTCCTGGCCACCAAGATCAGCTTCATCAACGCGATGGCCGAGCTGTGCGAGGCGACTGGCGGGGACGTGACGGCGCTGGCCGAGGCGCTCGGCCACGACGCGCGCATCGGCCGCCGCTTCCTGAACGCCGGGGTCGGATTCGGCGGCGGCTGCCTGCCCAAGGACATCCGTGCCTTCGTGGCGCGGGCCGAGGAACTGGGCGTGCACGACGCGGTCGCGTTCCTGGGCGAGGTGGACGCGATCAACCAGCGCCGCCGTGACCGTGTGGTCGGTCTGGCTCGGCAGATCCTGGGCGAGGGGCTGGCCGGGGCCCGGGTCGCGGTGCTGGGGGCGGCCTTCAAGCCGGACAGCGACGACATCCGGGACTCTCCGGCCTTGGACATCGCTCGGCGGCTGCACGAGCTGGGCGCCCGGGTCCGCATCTGCGACCCCAAGGCCCTGGCGGCGGCGGCACGTCGTCATCCCGAGCTCGTCACCGAGGAGGACCCGGCCCGGGCGCTCGCGGACGCGGACCTCGTGCTGCTGCTGACCGAGTGGGCCGAGTTCACGGAGCTGGACCCGGTCGAGACGGCCCGACTGGTGGCCCGGCCCGAGATCGTCGACGGCCGCAACGCTCTGGACCCGCAGGCCTGGCGGGCCGCCGGTTGGAACTATCACGGCCTGGGACGCTAGACGACGCTGTGACGAGTGCGGCGAGGCCCTGAGGCGGAAGTCTTCCGGGCCGCTCGTCGGTATCGCGGATCTTCTCGTGTGGAGTGGCAGCCGTCGCGTCGAGCTGCGGGGCCGAGTTCCGGGGTCGGTCAGAAGGGCGGTTCGTCGAATTCGGGGTCCGGTTCCGGGTCGGGTTCTGGGTCCGGTTTCGGTGGGGGTGGGGGTGCGTGTTCGGGTCTGGGGTTGCCGAGC
>JAUNLB010000184.1 GCA_030532485.1 Pseudoclavibacter sp. | reverse complement strand
CGGCCCGCACCGGGCTTCGGTGCGCCCGCGCCGGGCTTGGGCGCACCGGGCTTCGCCGCGGGCGTCGCCTTCGGGCCGGGCTTCGGCGCCGCGGGGCGGCCGCCGGACGCCTTGGCCTCCTCGGCGTCCCCCGAAGTGCGTGCGAGGGCCTCGCGCAGGCGGCGGGCCACAGGCGGCTCGACGCTCGACGAGGCGCTCTTGACGAACTCGCCCATCTCCTGCAGGGTTCGCAGCGCGGTCTTGGAGTCGACGCCCATCTCGGCGGCGATCTCGTGTACGCGTGGTTTTGCCACTGTTCTCCAATTCTCGGGCGGCCCGCCCCCGGGAATGGAGCGGACCATCAACGTCGGATGTGCCTCATCGCGAGCCACTCATGAGTCGTCCATGATCCGATCAGCCTTCTTCTCTGTCCGGGCGGCGGATGCCTCCGCCGCCAATCGGCGTGCGAGCTCGTGCACCTCCGCGAGATCGAGCCGGGCCCTCGTACGCAGCGCCCGCCCGAAGGCGCGCACGGCACAGGCCCGCTCGATGCATGCGGGATCCGGGTGCAGCCACGCGCCGCGGCCCGGGAGCCGGGCCGCCGCGTCCACGACGATCCGGTCCCGCACGACGACGACCCGGACCAGCCGGGAGCGTGCGGCGTTCGAACGGCACCCGATGCACGTTCGTACCGGGCCCATCCTACTACCCTCCGCGGACGGCGGGCGCGTCCGGGCCGCGCTCACCTCGCCGCCGCGCCCGCCTCGCCGGGTTCCGGGTCGTCGGCGAGGATCGAATCGGGCTGGATGTCGATCCGCGCCCCGGTGAGCTTCGCCGCCAGCCGTGCGTTCTGCCCCTCCTTGCCGATCGCGAGGGAGAGCTGGAACTCGGGCACCAGCGCCCGTACGGCCTTCGTCTTGCGGTCCAGCACGAAGGCGCTGGTCACCTTGGCGGGGCTCAGCGCGTTCGCCACGAAGCTCGCCAGATCCGGGGAGTAGTCGACGATGTCGATCTTCTCGTTCCCCAGCTCGTTCGTGACGGCCCGAACGCGCGCCCCGAGTTCGCCGATGCAGGCGCCCTTGGCGTTCACGCCCTCCTGGGTGGCCCGCACCGCGATCTTGGTGCGGTGCCCGGCCTCCCGGGCCAGGGAGACGATCTCCACCACCCCGTCGGCGATCTCCGGCACCTCCAGGGCGAAGAGCTTGCGCACCAGGGAGGGGTGGGTGCGCGAGACCGTGATGGCGGGGCCCCGGGAACCGCGCTCCACCTTGTGCACGTAGACCCGCAGCCGGTCGCCGTGCCGGTAGCTCTCGCCCGGCACCTGTTCCTCGGGCGGCAGGATCGCCTCCACGGACCCCAGGTCCACGTGCACCATGTCCGCACGCGGGCCCTGCTGGACGACGCCGGCCACGATGTCGCCCTCGCGGGCGCGGAACTCGCCGAAGACCCGGTCGTCGCCGATGTCCCGCATCCGCTGGTTGATGACCTGCTTGGCCGCGTAGGTGGCGATGCGCCCGAACTCGTCCGGGTGCAGGGTCGCCTCGCCGATGAGCTCGCCCGACTCGTCCCGCTCCGGGACGTAGATGTTGACCTCGCCGGTCCGGCGGTCGAGGTGCACGCGCGCATCGGCCGAGGACTGCGGCTGGCCGAGCTCCTGCGTCTCGTGCTTCTGGTAGGCCGTGAGGATGGCCTGCTCGATGATGACGGCCAGTTCCTCGAAGGGGATTTCCCGTTCCCGCTCGAGCAGGCGGAGGACGGCGAGATCGATCTTCATGACGCTCCTCTATTCAGCTGAGACGAACACGATAGCGTCCCCGGCCCGGCCTGCGCCGAGCGCTCCCGAGCGGGCTCATCTCCGCCGGGCGAGCAGCTCCTGCGCCGCCCGCTCCAGCGGGACGGCGCTCCGCTCGCCCGAGCGGCGGTCCCAGAGCTCCACCTCGCCGTCGGCGGCCCCGCGGCCGGCCACGACGATCCACGGCACGCCGATGAGCTCGGCGTCGCCGAACTTGACCCCGGGCGAGGCCTTGGCCCGGTCGTCCAGCAGCACGTCCAGTCCCGCTCCGTCCAGTTCGGCGGCGAGCCGCTCGGCGGCGGCCGGGGCGGCCTCGCCCTTGCCCGTCGCGACGATGTGCACGTCGTAGGGGGCGATCTCCTCCGGCCAGATCAGGCCCTTCTCGTCGTGGTTCGCCTCCGCGACCAGGGCGAGGTCGCGGGTCACCCCGATGCCGTAGGAGCCCATCGTGACCGTCACCAGTCGGCCGTGCTCGTCGAGCACCTGCAGGCCGAGGGCCTCCGCGTACTTGCGGCCCAGCTGGAAGAGATGGCCGACCTCGGTGCCCCTGGCGGTACGAACCGGTCCCGAACCGTCCGGGGCCGGGTCCCCGTCGCGCACCTCGGCGGCCTCCACCCGACCGTCGGCCGAGAAGTCGCGGCCGAGCACGAGCGAGTGCACGTGCCGCTCCGGCTCGTTGGCGCCGGTGATCCAGCTGCTGCCCTCGCCGATCCCGGCGTCCAGGTAGTACTCGATCCCGGTCGACGAGCCCTCACCCAACACGGGGCCGGCCTGCGACCAGGGGCCGATGTAGCCGCGCACGAGACCGGGGTGGGCGGCGAAGTCCTCGTCTCCGGCCGGCTCCACCTCGTGGCCGGGGAAGGACGCCTCGATGCGCTTGAGGTCGGCGTCCCGGTCCCCGGGGATCCCCACGACCACGACGCGGCGCGCGCCGGCGCCGTCGGTGAGGGCGAGCACGACGTTCTTGAGCGTGTCCGCCGCGGTCCACTCGCGGCCGGCCGGTTTCGGCAGCACCGCGTTCGCGTGCGCCACGAGCGTCGCGATCGTCGGGGTGCCGGGCGAATCGAAGACCTCCGGACGGCCCTCCGGATCGAAGGCCGTCGGCTCCGGCCGCGTCGAGACGTAGGCCTCGACGTTGGCGGCGTAGCCGCTGGGGGCGATCACGAAGGTGTCCTCGCCGATCGGCGTCGGGTGCAGGAACTCCTCGCTGCGGGAGCCGCCCATGGCCCCCGCGTCCGCGGCGACGATGACGTAGTCGAGTCCGAAGCGGGAGAGGATCCGCTCGTAGGCGGCCCGCTGAGCCTGGTAGCTGCGCTCCAGTCCCTCATCGTCCACGTCGAAGGAGTAGGCGTCCTTCATCGTGAACTCGCGGCCCCGCAGCAGCCCTGCCCGAGGCCTGGCCTCGTCGCGGTACTTGTCCTGGATCTGGTAGATCGACAGGGGGAGCTCCTTGTAGCTGGAGACCAGCTCCTTGACCGTGAGCGTGAAGGCCTCCTCGTGCGTCGGGGCGAGCACATACCGAGCCCCGCGCCGGTCCCGGAGCTGGAAGACCCCGTCGCCGAAGTCCTCCAAGCGACCGGTGGACTCGTACATCTCAGCCGGCAGCAGCGCCGGGAAGTGCACCTCCTGGCTGCCCGCGGCCGCCATCTCCTCGCGCACGATGCGCTCCAGACGCCGCTTGACCCGCACCCCCAGCGGCAGCCAGGCGAAGACGCCGGGCGCCTGCCTGCGGATATATCCGGCCCGCACGAGCAGCCGGTGGCTGGCCACCTCGGCGTCGGCGGGGTCCTCCCGGAGGGTGCGCAGGAACAGTCGGCTGAAGCGTTCGATCACGCGACCATGCTAGATCCTGTCCCGCGCCTGCCCAGCGTGCTCGGCGGTTTTCTCGGCCGGCCAGGGCGGGCTCGACCGACTCGCCTCGTCACGGGCCCCGACGCCGAGGTCTGCGCACCGGTTCACCGTTCGCGCACCGAGCTCGGCAGTGCCCGCCCCCACCCGTTGTTCGCGTTTTCGCCCGTCGTAGCGGGTGCAGACGCGGATGGCGGGCGAACCCGGTGGCGTCGGTGTCGTGCCCCGAGAGGACGGGCGGTGCCGTTGCGGGTCGTTCGGGCCTGCTCCCGCTACGGGGAGCATCACCGCACCCGGTGCCCCCGTTTGCGTCATGGCGCTCAGAAGGGTGGTTCGTCGAGTTCGGGGTCCGGCTCCTGTTCCGGGTCGGGTTCTGGGTCCGGTTTCGGCGGGGGTGGGGGTGTGTATTCGGGTCGGATGTTGCCGAGCGGGTCGTAGGTCCGCAGGTACGTGGTCTGGACCGTCGGGTCGTTCCAGTTCGGTTCTTCTGCCACGCCCCAGTCCCCGCCCCGACCCCGGGGTAGGGGTTCGGTGACGAGGTCAGGGTTGGCGGTGCCGGGGCGGGTCGGGCTGGGTTGG
>JAUNLB010000183.1 GCA_030532485.1 Pseudoclavibacter sp. | reverse complement strand
GCCTCTTCGGAGCGGTCGAGGTGGAGGCGGACAGCGGCCAGGTGACGCTCCGGGGCGGAGCGGAGTCGCTGCGGGCCGAGGTGCGCAGCGGCTCCTTCGAGTTCCGCGGCGAGGCGCCTGGAGGGGCGGAGCTGGAGGTGCGCTCGGGCCTGCTGGACGTCGAGCTGGAGGGACCCCGACCCGAGCGGCTCGACGTGCGGGTCCGCTCGGGCTCGGCCGATCTGACCGTGCCCCCGGGCGCCTACCGGGTGGAGACGACGGTCGGCTCGGGCTCGATCGACAGCGAGGTGCGGCACGACCCCGGGGCGGACGCGCGGATCTCGCTGAGCGTGGAGTCGGGCTCCGGGCGGCTGCGGCAGGGCTGAGCGCGCGGCTTCAGGCCCCGGTACCGCTCAGGCCCCCGGCACCTCGAGCAGCCGGGCGAGGCGGCCGTGCAGCGGAGAGCGGGGCAGCGCCGTGCCGTCCACGCTCGTGATCGGGGCCAGGATGCGGCCGGAGGAGACCAGCCAGGCCCCGCGGGCCCGGCCGAGGTCCTCCCGTTCCAGTCGTTGGAAGCGCACCTCCGGGCCCTCCGAGCGGGCGGCGGTCCGTAGGGCCTCGAGCGTGATGGAGCGCAGGATGCCGTCCTGCGGCGGCGTGGCGATCACGCCGTCCAGATCCAGCAGCAGGGTCGAGGTGGGGCCCTCCAGCAGCAGCCCGGCGGGGGAGACGAAGAGGGCGTCGTCCGCTCCGTGCTGCCGCGCATAGCGCTTGGCCGCCATGTTGACGCCGTAGCTGAGGCTTTTGGCGCCCGGCAGCAGCCAGGGCAGCTCGGCGATCCCGTCGCCCTCGAAGCCGCGGTCCAGGACCAGCACCCGCACCCCGTTCCGTTCGGCGATCGTCTCCTCCGGCAGCGCCTCGATCACGGCCCAGCCGTTCGGTGCCTCGGCGCCGGCCGGCCCGCGGGTCTGCACGAAGCGCACCGTCGCCTCGGGGCGGCGCCCCCAGTCCCAGGCGGTCACGAGGGCCGCTGCCGCGCGCCGGAAGCCGGCCCGGTCGGGCTCGGGCAGCTGCAGGATGCCGGCGGAGTCCGCGAGCCGGTCCAGGTGGTCTTCCAGATGCCGCACATCGCCCCGGACGGCGAAGGCGACGTCGAACACCCCGTCTCCGCGGACGACCCCGAGGTCGTCGGCCCGCACGAAGGGGGCCGAGAGGTCGTGCAGGACGCCGTGCAGATCGGCGAGCAGCGCCGGGGGGCTCGTCGCAGGGCGGTCCATGTGCCCCTCCTCGTGTCGTGCGGTCTGCCGGGCGCAAGCCTATGCCATGCCCGGTGCCCCGGACGGGTCGGGCTGTGGGGGTCCGCGCCGCACCGGCGGACGTTCTTGATGCACCGAGGCGGACTCGGGCACGATGGGTGCGGCGCACCGCGGCCGGAGCGGCCGGGGGGAGCGCGCCGATGAAGAAAGGACCTTCGGATATGAAGACGATCGTGAAGCGGGTGCTCGTTTCGGCGGGCACGGCCGCGGCCATGTACCTCGGCAAGAACATCCTGCAGCGCGTCCGCGGCCGCGGCGGCGGACGGAGGCGCTGAGGGCGCCGGGACCGGCGGGGCGGGAGCGCGACGGCGCTCCCGCCCCGCCGCCGTTCATTCGCCGGAGAACCGGATCTCGATCTTCCCGTCCCGGTAGGAGATCCGGCCCGAGATCTCGGAGACCTCCTCCTTCCCGTCGCGTCGGCCGGGGGAGCCGGCGAGACTCCAGCTCGCCGAATAGGACATCTCGCCGCCGGAGGTGCGGAAGCCGTACGGCTCGAGGGACTTCACGCTCGGGTAACGATCCACGGACCACTCCACGGACACGTTCGTGCCGAAGACGAAGGCGCCGAAGGGGCAGCCCTCGGGGGAGGCCTCGTTCGAGGCGGCGCACTCGTCGATCATCTCCTCGACGGCGTCGGAGACGGCCGACTCCAGGGCGTCCGTGGGGGTGACGTCGATGGTCGTGCGGGAAGCGCCGGAGCCCCCGGTGCTCCCGGAGGGGAGGGAGGAGCCCCCTTCGGCGCCCTCGGGGCCCGTCACCGTCACGCTCGTGGGCTCGTAGCTGAAGTACTCGTTGTCCGTCGCCGTGAAGGGGTAGCTGCCGGGATAGAGCACGACCTCCCGCTGGTAGGCGGGCCTCGGCTTCTTCGCGTCGCCGTATCCGAAGGAGGAGGGGTCCACGGCGTGCTGCTCCGTCAGCTCGAAGCCCGTGGCGCCGATCGTATAGGGGCCGTCCACCTCGGCGGCGATCCGGGCGGCGCCGACCAGCGGGGTCTCGACGCGCCAGTTCTCGAAGAAGATCGCCGTATTCTCGCCGCGGCGGGTCGTGAGGACGGCGGTGTGCTCGACGCCGCCGAGCCGGTAGACGGCGGTGATCTCGCGCAGCGCGTCCTGGGAGCGGTCGCCGCCGGAGCCCTGCTGTTCCTCGCGCACGTCGAGGACCTGGATCCGCTCGGTGGCGGCGGCCAGCGTCTCGTCCGTGAGGAACTCGCGCTGATCGTTGGGCACATTCGGGTCGACGAGCTCGTTCGCGCGGCTCGCCTCGCCGGCGGCGATCGCGTCCAGGTACTGGTGGACCGCGGCGAGCGGGCCGTTGGCCCGGTTGACCGCGCCGATCGCGATCGGCACCGCGATCGCCGCGAACACGAGGGCGCCGACGACCCCGAGCGCCAGGAACAGGCGGCGCTTCGCCCGCCGGCTCAACGGCTGCGGGGCGCCGTCCTGCGCCGGGGCGGGAGCGGCGAACGGCGCGGTCCCGACGGGGTCCGGCGCCGTCCGACCGAGCTGTGCGGCGGCCGCCTCGGGCGGCATCGCCCCGGCGTGGGACGGGGCCGAGACCGGCTGCTCCGCCCCGGGGAAGACGGGCGCGGCCGACTGGGCCCCCTGCGGGCTCCGGGCCCCCGGCGCCGCTGCCGGCGCGGCGGACGGGACGGCTGCGGCGGCTCCCGCGCCCGCGCCGATGGCGCCCAGGACGCGCACGAGGCGGGGGGCGGAGGCGAGCACGCGCGGCATGAGCAGCGCGAGCCCCTCGCTCGCGCAGGCCCATAGCCCCATGACCAGGAAGGACCAGCCCGTCGGAGCGAGGGAGAGCGAGAGATCCCCGCCTGCGCCCAGGAATCCCACCTCGCCGTTCACGGCGACGCGGCCCAGGAGCAGCGAGGCGAGAGCCCAGCCGAGCAGCGCCAAGCCGATGTGCAGCGCGGCCCGGGCGGGCACGATGCGGTCCGTACGCCGGGCCAGCCCCAGGACGGTGCCGACGAAGACGGCGGTCGCGAGGGCGAGCAGGACGAGCAGCAGGGCGAAGCCGTCTGCCGTATTGCCCGCCCACATGAGCCGGCTCTCCTGCTCGCCCGAGACGGAGGCGTGCACTCCGATCGCGCCGAGTCGGCCGAGGACGATCGTCGCCAGCCAGGCCTGGCCGCTGAACAGCACCAGAAGGATCGGGCCGCTGCCGCGCGGAAGCTGGCCGCCGTTCATCGGGATCGCGAAGAGCACGGGGGCGAGCACGCCGAACACGAGCAGCAGGGCGGCCAAGGCGATGCCCGGCTCCCGCAGCCACCACGGCAGCCGCCGCCAGCTCGTCAGCAGCGCCGGCAGCGGCCGGGGGACGTCCGCGCTGAGCGCGGCCAGCAGGCGGCCCGCGAAGGCGGCGAGCAGCAGGACCGTGATCGCGGCCAGCGGTGCGAGCGGCGTGCGGGTCGAGACGTCGACCGTGAACAGGCCGGCCACCGAGAGGCTGGTCCGGGCGCCGATCGTGAGCAGACCGTAGAGGAGGCCGACGAGGACGGCGGGCGCCGCGCAGAGGGCGAGCCGGACGCGCCAGCCGCTCGTGCGGGAACGTCGCTCGCCGATGAAGCCCCAGACGGCGACGGGCAGCGCCGTCAGGCAGACGAGGCCCCAGGGCGCACCGAAGAGCGAGAGGTCGATCGTGCCGAATCCGCCCTGGTTGGTCACCGAGAGGCTTCCGCCGAAGAGGTAGGCCAGTCCCAGCAGGAAGGCGTTCGTCAGGTTTGCTCCGCCCGGGGCTCCGGCCGCCCGCGTGACCGCGGACACGGCCGCGTCCAGGGCGAAGCCGGCCAGTCCGCCGGCGAGCAGCGTCGCGGCGAGCATGACGGCCGCGTGCACGACCGCGTCCACGAGGTGGGGGCGCTGGACGCCGAGGCGGGAGAGCTGGCGCAGCAGGTCCTGCTCCGCGGCGGGACGGCCGGCACGGGGGTCGCCTGCGGGGCGGCGGGCTGGCCGGGGACGGGCTGCGGTGCGGGGTCGGGCTGCG
>JAUNLB010000182.1 GCA_030532485.1 Pseudoclavibacter sp. | reverse complement strand
ACTTGGCATTTGACAATAAAAGTGCACGCTGTTGAGTTCTCAAGAACCAGACGCTCCGGAATCGGATCGGGAATCCTCGTCCGGGCTGACGGTCACGTCCCCGCAGTCATCGGACTCGCATCCGGGTCCTGCGCGACGCTCGGCCCGTGTCGGAGGCGGATCCCTCCGGGCTCCGGGCCATTGCTACCGGGCGGGGCTTCTCGCTTCTGCGCCTCGCTCCGACCGGGCAACGAGTGAATACATTACGGGGCGCGCGGACGCAGCACAACTCGTCCCGTTCCCGGGCGTGTCCGATCCCGCCGGCCCCTCACCCCTCCTCGCCGTCGGCCCGCTGCTGCGCGTGCAGGCGCGCGTAGAGTCCGCCGGCGGCCAGCAGCCGCTCGTGCGTGCCCCGCTCCACGATCCGACCGCCGTCCACCACGTGGATGACGTCCGCGCGGCGCACCGTGGAGAGCCGGTGCGCGATCGCGACGACCGTACGGCCGCGCGCGGCGGCCTCCAGCGCGCGCTGCACGGCGCGCTCGGCGATCGAGTCCAGGGCGCTGGTCGCCTCGTCCAGCACCAGCAGCCCCGGATCGGCCAGCAGCACCCGCGCGATCGCGATGCGCTGTCGCTCGCCGCCGCTCAGGCGGTAGCCGCGCTCGCCGACCACGGTGTCGTAGCCGTCCGGGAAGGACTCGATCGTCTCGTGGATCATGGCGGCCCGGCAGGCCGCCACCAGCTGCTCCCGGTCCGCGTCGGGCCGGGCGAAGCGCAGGTTCTCGGCGATGGTCGCGTGGAAGAGGTAGGCGTCCTGGCTCACCACGCCGATCCGGCTCGCGAGGGAGGCGGCCGTCAGCTCCCGCACGTCGCGGCCCGCGATGCGCACCGCACCCCGCTCGGCCGCGTACAGCCTCGGCAGCAGCTGCCCGATCGTGGTCTTGCCGGCCCCGGAGGGCCCCACGAAGGCCGCGAAGGCGCCGGGCTCGACCGTGAAGGAGACGCCGTCGAGCGTCGGCGGCTCCTCCGGCGCGGCGTCCGGGTAGCGGAAGACCACGTCCTCGAACGTCACCCGCATGGGGGCGTCCTCGGGGAGCGGACGGGCGTCCGGCGCGTCCGCGATCGCCGGCCGCAGGTCCAGGTACTCGAAGATGCGCGCGAACAGCGCGCCCGAGGTCTGCACCTCCAGGGCCGTGCGCATGAGGTGCTGCAGGGGCATCGTCAGCCTCGCCTGCACGGTCGTGAAGGCCACGATCGTGCCGGCCGTCAGCTCGGTCCCTCCCGTCATGAGCCAGGCCGCGGCCAGATAGACCGCGACCGGCACGAGGCCGAACATGGTCGACACGAGCGCGAAGAAGCCCTGCCCGGACATGGCCTGCCGGATCTGCAGCGCGACCTGCTCGCGGTCGGCGGCCCGGAAGCGCTCGGCCTGCTCGCGCTCCCGGCCGAAGGACTTCGTCAGCAGCACCCCCGAGACGCTCAGCGACTCCTGGCTCATCGCGGCCATCTCCGCCAGGGACTGCTGGGTGCGGGTCGCGATGCGCGCCCGCAGCTGGCCGACCCGCCGCTGGGCGATCACCAGGACCGGCATCACGACGAGCGCGACGAGGGTCAGCGGCGGGCTGAGCGCGAGCATCGCGACGAACGCGGCCAGCACCGTCACGACGTTGCCGACCACGCTCGTGATCATGGTCTGCAGGGTCTGGGCCACCCCGCCCACGTCGTTCTGCAGCCGGGACTGGATCTCCCCGGTCCGGGTGCGCGTGAAGAAGGACAGCTCCATGCCCTGCAGCCGCTCGAAGAGCCGCGTCCGCAGATCCCCCGTCACCGCGTTGCCGACGCGGGCCGTGAGGTAGGCCTGCAGCATGCCGAGCAGCGCCGCGCCGAGGACCACCGCCGCCATGCTCAGCGCGATCGCGCCGAGCGCGGCCAGATCCGGCCCGCCGCCGGGCGGGAACAGCCCCTCGTCGAAGGCCCGGCGAATCAGCAGCGGCGGGAGCACCGAGAGCGCGGCCGTGCACAGCACGATCGCGAGCGCCCCGGCCAGCGGGGCCCGATAGGGCCGGAAGAGCCGGCCCACCCGCCGCCACAGCCCCGGCACGCGCGGCGCCCGGGCGTTGGCGGCGCGGACCGCCGCCTCGTCCCGCACCCGGGCGTTCCGGACCGGGCCGGGCACCCCGATCATGCTCATGCGGCGCTCCCCCGGCCGGCGGGGCGGTCCGAGAAGCCCGCCCGCCGCGCCCGCTCCACCGCGCCGGGCAGGGCGTGCAGGAAGCGGTCCACATCCCCCTCGGAGGTATCCCGGCCCAGGGTGACGCGCAGCGCCCCGAGGGCCGTGCGCTCGTCCAGGCCGGCCGCCAGCAGCACGTGCGAGGGCTCGGCGACGCCCGCCTGGCAGGCCGCACCGGTGGAGACCGAGACCCCGGCCATGTCCAGCAGGAGCAGCAGCGAATCCCCCTGACAGCCCGGGAAGGTCAGCAGGACGTTGCCCGCGAGCCGGGCCGGCCCCCGGCTCCCCGCGTCGTCGAGCACGCCGTCCGGCTCCGGGCCGCGCAGCACCGCGTCCGGCACGGCCGAGCGCACCCCGGCCAGCAGCCGCTCGCGCAGCGCCGCCGTGCGCTCGCGGACGGCCGAGCGTTCCCGTTCGGCCTCCTCGACCGCCGCGGCGAACGCGACGGCGGCCGCGACGTCCCGGGTGCCCGGCCGCAGGCCCCGCTGCGCGGCGCCGCCGTGCAGCAGCGCCTCCGGCTCCAGCCCGCGGCGCACCGCGAGCGCGCCGATCCCGCCGGGGCCGCCGATCTTGTGCGCCGAGACGCTCAACGCGTCCACGCCCCACGCCCGCATCGACACCGGCTCGGCGCCGAAGGAGGCGACGGCGTCCACGTGCACCGGCACGCCGTGCTCCCGGCAGATCGCGGCGATCTCGCGCACCGGCTGCAACGCGCCGGTCTCGTTGTTCGCGTGCAGCACGCTGGCCACGGCGACGTCTCCGGCCGCCGCGAGCCCGGGCAGGCGTTCCGGCCGGAGCACGGCCCCCTCGTCCACCTCGGCCCAGCGCGGCACGGCGCCGTGCTCGCGCGCCAGCCAGGCGATCGTCTCCAGCGTCGCGTGGTGCTCGGCGGGGGTCGAGAGGATCGCGCGCGCCGCGGGGTCGGCGCGTCGGCGCGCCAGGTAGAGGCCCTTGACCGCGAGGTTGATGGACTCGGTCCCGCCGGAGGTGAGCACGAGCTCGGCCGCATCGCAGCCGAGCGCCTCGGCGATGCGCTCCGTCGCGGCCGCCAGGCGTCGCATCGCGGCCTGGCCGTGCGCGTGCTGCGACGCCGCGTTGCCGGCCTCCCGAGCCGCCTCGGCGTAGGCCTCCAGCACGCAGGGCCGCACGGGGGTGGTGGCGGCGTGATCCAGGTACACGCGCCTCGTCCGCTGCATGCGCGCCTCCGCGTCCCGCGGGGACCGCGCCCCGCACTACAATGGCGAGCCGCCGGACGCCCGTCCGGCGGAATCGGACCGCCCGCGGCGCAGGACCGCCGCGACGACGACTCAGAGCCACCACTGTACGCGCATGCTCCCCATTGAACGACTCGACGGCCTCGGCGTCCGCCCGGGCCCCCACGGCCCGAGGCTGCGGGTGTGGTCCGCGAACGCGCAGCGCATGCGCCTGTGCCTGCTGGCCGCGGACGGAGGCGTGGAGACCGAACTGGAGATGCACCGCACGCCGGAGGCGCCCGAGCTGTGGGAGCTCGTCACGCCGCTGCTGGCCCCGGGCGCGCGCTACGCCCTGCGCGCGGACGGCCCGCAGGGCCCCGGCCACGCCTTCGACCCGGCGGCGCTGCTGCTGGACCCCTACGCGAAGGGCCTCGAACGGATCGGCGCTCCCGGCGAGGAGCGATGGTGCGGCGTGGTCGGCCCCGACCGCCCGGCCACCCCGGGGCCCTCGCCGCGCCGCCCCCTGGCCGAGACGGTGGTCTACGAGCTGCACGTTCGGGGCTTCACCCGCCGCGCCGGCTTCCTGCCGCCGGAGCTGCGCGGCAGCTACGCGGGCCTCGGGCACCCCGGCACCGTCGAGCACCTGCTGCGGCTCGGCGTCACCGCGGTCGAACTGCTCCCCGTGCACGCCTTCGCCTCCGAACGGTTCCTGCGGGAGCGGGGCATGGCGAACTTCTGGGGCTACAACACGCTGGGCTTCTTCGCCCCGCACCCGGACTACGCGAGCCCGGCCGCCCGGGCCGCAGGCGCCGCCGGCGTGGCCGAGGAGTTCCGGCAGGCGGTCGGACGCCTGCACGAGGCCGGCATCGAGGTGCTGCTCGACGTCGTCTACAACCACACCGCCGAGGGCGGGGCGGACGGGCCC
>JAUNLB010000009.1 GCA_030532485.1 Pseudoclavibacter sp. | reverse complement strand
AACCGAACTGGAACGACCCCACCATCCGGACCACCTACCTGCGCACCTACGACCCCCTCGGCAACCCCCGACCCGAACACGCACCGAAGCCCCCACCGAAACCCGAACCCGATCCGGAGCCGGAACCCGACCCCGAACCCGACGAACCACCCTTCTGAGCGCCATGACGCAAACGGGAGCACCGGGTGCGGCGATGCTCCCCGTAGCGGGAGCAGGCCCGAACGACCCGCAACTGGGACCGCCGACGTCACCGGATGTCGTCGGCACCCAGCCGAACGACATTCGCGACAGGCTCCGGCCCCCGGACCACGGCGAGGGACCCCTCGACCGCCCGGGATGTCGCAGGCATGTGCTTGGCTGTCGGCATGGTGACGAGCGGTGATCGCGCAGCGAGCGGCGACCGCGCGGACGGGCTGGACGTCTTCTCCCCCGCGACGCGCGAGTGGTTCCGCGGCGCCTTCGAGCAGCCGACCGCCGCGCAGCGCGAGGCATGGGAGGCCATCAGCTCGGGCGGGCACGCCCTCGTGGTCGCCCCGACCGGCTCGGGCAAGACGCTCGCCGCGTTCCTCTGGGCCCTCGACCGGCTGCTGCTCGAGCGATCGAACGGACGGGAGGCCCCGCCCGACACGGAGAAGAGTCCCCGGGGCGGCACCCGCATCATCTACATCTCCCCGCTCAAAGCGCTGGGCGTCGACGTCGAACGGAACCTGTACGCCCCGCTCGTGGGCATCACCCGGACCGCCCGCCGACTGGGTACGGGGAGGCCCGAGATCACGGTCGCGGTGCGCTCCGGCGACACCTCCAGCGCCGAGCGCCGTGCGCAGCTGCGCAAACCGCCGGACATCCTGATCACCACCCCCGAATCGCTCTACCTCATGCTCACCTCGCGGGCCCGCGAGACCCTGCGCGGCGTGCAGACCGTCATCGTGGACGAGGTGCACGCCGTCGCCCCCAGCAAGCGCGGCGCCCACCTCGCCCTGAGCCTGGAACGGCTGGACGCGATGCTGCCCCGCCCCGCGCAGCGCATCGGCCTGTCCGCGACCGTCCGCCCGTTGGAGGAGGTGGCCCGCTTCCTCGGCGGCACCGCGCCCGTGCGGATCGTGGCCCCGGCCGGCGAGAAGCGCTTCGATCTGCGCGTCGTCGTGCCCGTCGAGGACATGTCGGACATCCCCGCGCCCGATCCGGCAGGCGAGGACGACGCGACCGAACACGACGGCCGACGCGGCTCGATCTGGCCGCACCTGGAGGCCGAGCTCCTGGAACGGGTGCTCGCCGAACGCTCCACGATCGTCTTCGTCAACTCCCGGCGCGTCGCCGAGCGACTCACCGGCCGGCTCAACGAACTGTACGAAGACCGGCTCGAAGCCGAGCGGGGCGAACCCGACACCGCCCCGGAACGGCCCGTCCGCAGCCACGCCTTCGGCCACGACCCGGTCGCCCTCGTGGGCGACTCGGCGGTGGACGCCGGCGCCCCGCCCCTGCTCGCCCGGGCCCACCACGGCTCGGTCGCCAAACAGACCCGGGCCGAGATCGAGGACGCCCTCAAACGGGGCGCGCTGCGCTGCGTGGTCGCCACCTCCAGCCTGGAGCTCGGCATCGACATGGGCCAGGTGGACCTCGTGGTGCAGATCGAGGCGGCCCCCTCGGTCTCCTCCGGGCTGCAGCGCATCGGCCGGGCCGGCCACAGCGTCGGCGTCGTCTCGCGCGGCGCGATCCTGCCCAAGCACCGGGCGGACGCCCTGCACTCCGCAGTCGTCGCCTCGCGCATGCTCCGCGGCGACATCGAGGCCATGTCGGTGGTCGCCAACCCCCTGGACGTGCTCGCGCAGCACACCGTCGCGGCCGCCGCGCTGGACGAGCTCGACGTCGAGGAGTGGTTCGAACTCGTCCGACGCGCCGCCCCCTTCGCCGCGCTCCCCCGCCCGCTCTTCGACGCCACCCTGGACCTGCTGGCCGGCCGCTACCCCTCGGACCGCTTCGCCGAACTGCGCCCGCGCATCGTCTGGGACCGGGACCGGGACCGGCTCGCCGGCCGGCCCGGCGCCCAGCGGCTGGCCGTCACCTCCGGCGGCACCATCCCCGATCGCGGCACCTTCGGCGTCTACCTGGCGACGGGGGACGAGGGGCCGGAGCAGCAGGACCGGGCCCCCTCCCGCCGGGGCGGGGTGCGGGTCGGCGAGCTGGACGAGGAGATGGTCCACGAGTCCCGCACGGGCGACGTCTTCGCCCTGGGCACCACCTCCTGGCGCATCACCGGCATCACCCACGACCGGGTGCTCGTCGTCCCCGCCTTCGGCGAGCCGGGACGGCTGCCCTTCTGGCGGGGCGAGGCGCAGGGACGTCCGGCCGAACTGGGCGAGGCGATCGGGGCGACGGCCCGCCGGATCGCCCGGACCGGCCGGGTCCCGGCCGAAGTGCGCGCGGTGTGCGACGAGCGGGCCGCGGCCAACATCGCCGCCTACGTGCTCGAGCAGCGCGAGGCGACCGGCCGGGTGCCCAGCGACCGGACGATCGTGATCGAGCGGCTGCAGGACGAGCTGGGGGACCACCGGATCGTCCTCCACTCCCCCTACGGCACGCCCGTGCACGCGCCCTGGGCGCTGATCGTCGGAGCGCGCGTCCGGGAGCGCTACGGCGTGGACGCGGGCGCGACGGCCGCCGACGACGGCATCATCGTGCGCATCCCCGCCGGCGACGGCGAGGCGCCCGGCGCCGAACTGTTCGAGCTGGATCCCGAGGGGATCGAGGCCGCGGTGACGGCGGAACTCGGCGCCTCGGCCCTGTTCACCGCACGCTTCCGGGAGGCGGCGGCCAGGGCCCTGCTGCTGCCGAGACTGCACCCGGGACGCCGCTCGCCGCTCTGGCAGCAGCGGCAGAAGGCCGCTCAGCTGCTGGAGGTCGCCCGGGAGCACCCGGACTTCCCGATCGTCCTGGAGACCGTCCGGGAGGTGCTGCACGACGTCTACGACCTGGACGCGCTGCGCGAACTCGCCCGGCGCATCCGGGCGCGGGACGTGCAGATCGCGGAGGTGCGCCGCGAGGAGCCCTCCCCCTACGCCCGAACGCTCCTGATGGGCTACGTGGGCGCCTTCATGTACGAGTACGACGCCCCCCTCGCGGAACGGCGGGCGGCTGCGCTGTCCCTGGACCCCTCGCTGCTGAGCGAGCTGCTGGGCGACGGCGAGCTTCGAGAGCTCCTCGACGCCGGGGTCATCGAGCAGCTCGAGCGCGAGCTCCAGCGATTGACTCCGGACCGCCTCGCCCGCGATTCGGAAGGGGTCGCGGATCTGCTGCGGCTGCTGGGGCCCCTCTCGCTCGAGGAGATCGCCCGGCGGCTGGGCGAACCGGAGAGCGCCGCCGCGGCCGCCGAGGAGCTCGTCGCGACGGGACGCGCGCTGCGGCTGCGTATCGCGGGGCGCGAGGTGCTGAGCGCGATCGAGGACGCGAGCCGCCTGCGCGACGCGATCGGCACGCCCCTGCCGATCGGGGTGCCCGCCGCGTTCCTGGAGCCGGTCGCCGACCCGGTCGGCGACCTCGTCTCCCGCTACGCGCGCACCCACGGCCCCTTCCCCGCGGTGCGGGCCGCCGAGCGGCTGGGCCTGGGCGAGGCCGTCGTCCGGGAGGCCCTCACGCGCCTGGAGCTCGGCCGCCGCGTGGTGCGCGGCGAGTTCACCCCCGGCGTCCGGGGCGAGGAGTGGGTCGACGCGGCCGTGCTGCGCCGGATCCGCGGCCGGACCCTGGCCGAGCTGCGCAGCCAGATCGAACCCGTCGAACAGTCCGGCTTCGCCCGTTTCCTGCCCGCGTGGCAGCACATCGACGGCGAGCTGCGGGGCCTGGACGGCGTGGTCGCGGCCGTCGAGCAATTGGCGGGTGCCCCGATCCCCGCCTCCGCCTGGGAGTCCTTCGTGCTGCCGGCGCGCGTGGCGGACTACACGCCCGCGATGCTGGACGAGCTGCTGGCCGCCGGCGAGCTGCTCTGGCACGGCCACGGACCCATCGGCGCCTCCGACGGCTGGCTCAGCCTGCACCTGGCCGACACGGCTGCCCTCACCCTGCCGCCCACCGGAGACGGGGCCGGCGATCCGGGAGAGCCGGGCGAAGCGGACGGGAACGGACTGGACGACCGTGTCCTGACCGAGCTCGAGACCGGCGGCGCCCTGTTCTTCCGCCAGCTGGCCGCACAGCTCCAGGAGCGCGACGAGGAGCGCATCGCCGACGCCCTCTGGCGGCTCGCCTGGCGCGGCCGCATCGCCTGCGACGGCTTCGCGCCGGTGCGCGCGCTGCTCGCCGGCGCCCAGGGCGGGACCTCCTCCTCGGCCCACCGGACCGCGTCCAGGGCCGTGCGGGGACGACTCCACCGAGGCCGGGTGCGCATGCGGCCCTCCAGCGGCACGCCGTCTCCCGGGCGCGGCCCCGCCCGCGCCTCCGGCCGCTGGGCGGCGAACGGCCCGATCCCCGCAAACCCCGCCGAACGGGCGATCGCGAGCGCCGAGCAGCTGCTGGACCGCTACGGGGTGGTCACCCGCGGCTCGGTCGCCGCCGAGGGCCTCGCCGGAGGATTCGCCGCCGCCTACCGCGTGCTCGCCGAACTGGAGCGGATCGGCCGTGCCCGGCGCGGCTATCTGGTGGAGCGGCTGGGGGCCGCCCAGTTCTCCACCGCCGGCGCGATCGACCGGCTGCGCCGCTTCGCCGCCGACCCCGGTCGGGAGCGTCCCGACCTGGCCGCCCTCACACTCGCCGCGACCGATCCGGCCAATGCCTACGGCGCCGCCCTGGACTGGCCGGAACCGGCGGCGCAGGCCTCCGGCCGACACCGGCCCGGCCGCAGGGCCGGGGGCCTGGTGACGCTCGTGGACGGCGCGCTCGCGCTGTACAGCGAACGCGGCGGACGCACCATGCTGAGCTTCACGGCCGAAGAGCCGGTGCTGCGCGCCGCCTGCCGCAGCCTCGCCGACACGGTGCGACGGGCACGGGTGCCCGGCTTCGTGGTGGAGCGCGTCGACGGACGCTTCGCGCTCGAGCACGAGCTCGGCGCGCTGCTGCAGGAGGCCGGCTTCTCGGCCGGGCCGCGCGGGCTGCGCCTGCGGACCGACGGCGCGGCGGGACGGGGAGGTCTCTGATGCCCGAGGGCGACACCGTCCACCGCTGCGCGGCGGAACTGCACCGGGCGTTGGCCGGGCACGAGATCGTCCGGGCCGATCTACGGGTGCCGCGGCACGCGACCGCCGATCTGCGCGGCCGCCGGATCGAGGAGGTCCTCGCGCGGGGCAAGCACCTGCTGCACCGCATCGGCCCCGGCCCCGACGCGGACGACCCGCTGGTGCTGCACACGACGCTCGGCATGGACGGCTCCTGGCGGCTCGTCCGCCCCGGCGGTCCCTGGGGCGCGGCGGCGCACCGGGTGCGGGCGGTGTTGGAGACCGGGGCGGTCGTGGCCGTCGGCGTCGCCCTGCCCAGGGTGGAGCTCGCCCCCCGGCGCCGGGAGGCCGCGATCCTGCCGGAGCTGGGTCCCGACCTGCTGGGCGACGACTGGGACGAGGAGATCGCGGCGGCGAACCTCGCCCGCCGCCCGGAACGGCAGCTCGCCGCCGCCCTGCTGGACCAGCGGAACCTGGCCGGCATCGGCAACGAGTACGCGGTGGAGATGTGCTTCCTGCTCGGCGTCCGGCCCACCGCGCCGGTCCGCCTGGCCGGGAACCCGCTGGAGCTCGTGCGGCTGGCCCGGCGGCTCCTGCTGGCCAATCGGGACCGGATCGCGCGCACCACCACCGGCGATGCGCGCCCCGGCCGGCGCAGCTGGGTCCACCGCCGCGAGGGCCTCGGCTGCCGCCGCTGCGGCACGCGGATCCGCGAGGGCCGGCACGACGCCGGGGCGGCCTGCGCCCGGCTGCAGCGCCGCAGCTGGTACTGCCCGCGCTGCCAACCGGAGCCCGGGGAGCGGGCGACCCGATAGCGCCCGCCGGCTTGCCGGCAGCGGTCGTCAGTAGTACTCGCCGTGGCGGTAGTCCCAGCTGTTGAAGGACTCCGCCAGGATCGCCATGATGCGGTCGATGTCCAGGCCCTTGCGGATCACCACCGGAGCGGGCGAGACGGAGCGCTCGCCCCGCTGCTCGGGCACGAGCCGCCCCTCCGCGTCCACCATGGACACCATGACGCCCTGCTCGTAGCGGGTCTCGGCGGTCGCGTCCGGCTGGATCGAGGCGACGTAGTCGTCCGCCTCGATGATCAGGTCCGCCCGCTGCGCGATGCGCTCGCCGATGCCCTCGACCAGGCCGCGGTTGCCCTGCCCGGAGGGGTTGGCCGAGCTCGCGTAGACGCTGCGGCCGTGCCGCTCCCACATCTCGCGCGCGATGCGCTCGCCGGGGGTGCCGAAGCGGATGACGAAGCAGCTGGTGCCCCGCCGGTCCATCATGAGCTCCCGGATGCCGTCGTCGGGCAGTTCGGCGGCGGCCTCCTCCCGCCACGGCAGGATGCAGCCGAGCAGGATGTCCTCGTCCCAGTGCCGCTGGTAGAAGGCGTCGATCTCGGGACTCAGCCGGGCCAGGGCGCGCAGCTGCTCCATCGAACCGCACAGCACGACGCCCGGCTTGTCCCTGTTGCGCTGCTTCGCCTCGAACTTGCGCTCCAGCCCCTCCCGGTCGGAGGTGACCAGGATGTAGCCGACCTTCGTGGGGCTGACCACGAGCGCCCCCCGCCCGCTCAGCAGCTCGATCGCCTCCTGCTGCAGGCCGCCGTTCCACGAGATCGTCTTGTCGTCCATCCGATGCTTTCCCTCGTCGCCGGGTTCTCTGCGCCGCCCCGTCGGCTGGCGCGCCGAGTCAGATGGTAGTGGATGGCCGGTCGTCCGCTCCCGCCGGGGCATGCGCGAGCACGCGGGCCGCGGCGCCCGGCCGTGCGGTACCGTCGGCGCATGCACGAGCGCACGGGCAGCGATGAGACGGGCAGCGGCGAGACGGGCAGCGACCGCACGGGCACGGGGCGGGAGCCGGAGATCAGGGCTGCGGGGTTCCGCCTCTTCGACCGGGGCGCCCATCTGGCCGAGTGGCATCCGCCGAAAGCCGCCCGTCCGGTGCTGTTCTCCGGCTCGCTCGCGACGATCGGCGAGGGGCGGGCCTGGCGGGGCGGGGTGCCGCTGTGCGTGCCGTGGTTCGGCTCCGGCCCGGACGGGCGCCGCAGCCCCGCGCACGGCCCGGCTCGCACCGCCCTGTGGCGCAGGCTCCCCGCGGGAGCGGGCGAGACCCGGCACCGGCTGGTGCTGAACCGGGACGCGACGGGCGGGTCGGCGACGATCGAGCTGCTGGCCGGCACCCGGCGCGGGGACGAAGAACTCGACTCGACCCTGGAGATCCGCAACGCGGGCCTGGCCCCGGTCGTCGTGGAGGCGGCCCTGCACAGCTACCTGGCCGTCTCGGACGTGCGCGAAGTGCGACTGAGGGGTCTGGAGCACGCCCCGTTCCTGGACAAGACCACGGGGCGGCGCGAACCGGCTGCGCCCGGCATCCCCCTAGGCGGTGCCGTGGACCGGATCTACGACTCGTCCGACGAGCCGCTGGAGCTGCACGACCCGGGCTGGGAGCGCGTGCTGCGCATCGAGCGGGCCGGATCCAGCCGCGTGGTCGTGTGGAACCCGGGCCCCGACGGCGGCCCGGCGGATCTGGCGCCCGGAGAATGGCTCGACTTCCTCTGCGTGGAGGCCGCCGCCGTCGGCGACGGCTCGCTGCACCTGGCGCCGGGCGAGGCGCACCTGCTGCGCTCGAGACTCCGGCTCGGCTGAACCGCGGGCCGCGAGCGCAGCCGGCACCGTCGGTTCAGGCGAAGGGGTCGGGCGTGAGCGTGTACTTGGTGTACAGGTACTCCTCGATGCCCTCGACGCCGCCCTCGCGGCCGATGCCGGACATCTTCACGCCGCCGAAGGGGCCGGCCGCGTTCGAGATGACGCCCATGTTGAGGCCCATCATGCCCGTCTCCAGCTGATCGATCATCCGCTGGCCGCGCTTGAAGTCCTCGGTGAAGACGTAGGAGATGAGCCCGTATTCGGTGTCGTTCGCGAGCCGCACCGCCTCCGCCTCGTCCGAGAAGGTGATGATCGGCAGCACCGGGCCGAAGATCTCCTCGCGGAAGATCTTGGCCTCGCGGCTGATGCCGTTCAGGACGGTGGCCTCGTAGAACGAGCCGGGCCCGTCGATGCGCTTGCCGCCGGTCAGCAGCTGCGCGCCGCGCTCGACGGCGTCGTCCACGAGCTCGGCGACCTTGTCGACCGCCTTGTCCTCGACCAGGGGGCCGATCACGACGCCGTCCTCGATGCCGCGACCGACCGGGAAGGCCGACACCCGCTCGGCCACGCGGCGCGCGAACTCGTCGGCGACGGACTCGTGGACGAGCACGCGGTTCGCGGCCGTGCACGCCTGGCCGATGTTGCGGTACTTGGCCGCCAGCACGCCCTCGACCGCCTTGTCCAGATCGGCGTCCTCGAAGACGATGAACGGAGCGTTGCCGCCGAGCTCCATGGAGGTGCGCAGCATGGTGCCGGCGGCATCGCGCATGAGCTGCTGGCCGACGCTCGTGGAGCCGGTGAAGGAGAGCTTGCGCAAGCGCGGGTCGGCGATGATGGGCGAGGAGACGCCGCCCGTATTGCGGGTCGTGATGACGTTGACCGCCCCGGCCGGCAGCCCCGCCTCCTCCAGCAGCTTCACGAAGTACAGCGTGGTCAGCGGCGTGAGCGAGGCGGGCTTGACGATGGAGGTGCAGCCGGCGGCGATGGCCGGGGCGATCTTGCGGGTCGCCATGGCCAGCGGGAAGTTCCAGGGGGTGATGAGGAAGGCGGGGCCGACCGGGTGCTTGGTGACGACCATGCGGCCCGTGCCCTCGGGCTGGACGCCGTAGCGGCCGTGGACGCGCACGGCCTCCTCGCTGAACCAGCGCAGGAACTCGCCGCCGTAGCCGACCTCGCCCTTCGCCTCGGCCAGGGGCTTGCCCATCTCGAGGGTCATGATCGCGGCCATCTCGTCGCGCCGCTCCATGAGCAGCTCGAAGGCGCCTCGCAGGATCTCGCCGCGCTCTCGCGGCGCGAGCCGGCCGAAACCCGCCTGCGCCTCGACGGCGGCGTCCAGCGCCCGGATGCCCTGCTCTGGGGTCGCGTTCGCGACCTTCGCGAGCTCCTCGCCGGTGGAGGGGTCGTGCACGGCGAAGGGCTCCGCGTCGCCGTCGACCCACTGGCCGCCGATGAACAGCTGCACGGGGACCTTGGCGATCAGCTCGGCCTCGGTGGAATACGTCATGGGTTCGAAGCTCCTCGTCGAGATGTGCGGTGGTCGCCGTGACGACGATGCGGTGGTCGCCGCGATGACGGGGCCAGGATACCGCCCGGGCGGGCTCGATCGCCTCACCGCTCGCACGATCAGCACCGGCGTCCTCGTGCCGAGGCACGGCGATCCGCGGGGCCGCACGGAAAGCGAAAGAATAAGAGTTCATTTTTCCGGCGAATCCGCATCGAAGCGCACGGTCTCGAATTTGCCTGAATGAGCTTCACCTCTTTCGGCGTATTCCCACCGAGCTCCCAGTCTGGCTACACTTTGGGCTCGATAGCGCCCCGCCGCGCTCCGAATCCCCCATGAAACGAAAGGCAGCCGCCGCCCATGACCTCTTCGACCCTCCGCCGCGCCACGATCGCCGTCACCGCCGGTCTGGCCGCCGCACTCGGCCTGAGCGGCTGCAGCCTGCTCGGGCAGGAGAGCGCGACCTCGCTCGAGGTCGGCGACTGCCTGATGGACCCGAACAGCGAGCAGGTCGCCACGGTCGACACGGTCGACTGCGCCGAACCGCACGACTACGAGGTCTATGCCGACAAGGAGCTGCCGGAGGGCGATTTCAACCCCGTCACCGTCAGCCAGGAGGCGGCGGACTTCTGCACGGCCGAGTTCACGAACTTCGTCGGCCTCCCCTACGAGGAGTCCGAGCTCGAGGCGCAGCCGCTGACCCCCACCGCCGAGACCTGGAAGACCGGCGACCGCCTGATCACCTGCATGATCACCGACCCCGCGGGGCCCAGCACGGGCTCCCTCAAGGGCGCGAACCGCTGAGCGGGCAAGCGCCAGCCGTATCGACCAACCGACCGGAAGGGCATCGCACATGAGCATCACGACCCTGGCACGCCGCGCCTGTCTGGCCACGACGGCGATCACCGCCTCCCTCCTGCTGGCCGGCTGCTCCCTGCTGAGCGGACTCGGCGGCGCCGGCGGGCCGTCCGCCGAACGGGGCGAGGACGGCGCCGTCGAGACCGCGGGCAACGAGAGCGTCTTCTCGATCAAGGTCGGCGACTGCCTGCAGGACCCGGGCACCGGCAGCGTCTCCGACGTCCAGGTCATCCCCTGCGACCAGGAGCACGACATGGAGGTGTACGCGGAGCTGGAGCTGCCGGCCGGCGAACTGCCGGCGGACCTCGACCAGCAGGCGGAGGCCTTCTGCGTCGAGCAGTTCGCGAGCTTCGTGGGCGTCCCCTACGAGGAGTCGACGCTCGACGCGACCTGGTTCACCCCGACGCAGCAGGGCTGGGAAAGCGGCGACCGGCTGGTCAACTGCTTGGTCTTCGACCCGCAGGGGGCGACGACCGGCTCGCTCTCCGGCGCGAGCCGCTGACGACCGCGGAGCCGCTCCGCGCGGGGCCCGGGCGCATCGCCCGGGCCCCGCGCCCGCTCGAGCGGGCCCTGATCGACGGACCGGACCCCGGTCGATCGGCTCTGACAGGATGAGGGACATGCCCGACGCAGCCGGCGCGACCGCGCGCGCACCGCACTCGCAGACCCTCAGCCGAGGCATCACCGTCCTGGAACTGCTGAACGAGAGGCAGCAGGCCCTCACGATCCAGCAGATCGCCGACGCCCTGGGCCTGCACCGTTCGATCGCCTACCGCATCCTGCGCACCCTGGAGGCCCACGGCCTGGTCGACCGGGACGGCCGGGGCCGCATCCGGCTGGGCCCGGGGCTCGCCGCGCTCGCGCGCGGGGTCGCACCGGACCTGCGGCAGCTGGCCGCTCCGGAACTCGGGGCCGTCGCCGACGCCTTCGAGGTGACCGCCTTCCTGGCCGTCCTGGACCGCCGCGAGGTCATCACGCTGCTGAGCGCCGAGCCGCGCCGAGCCCACGCCCCGGTCGCCCAGCGGCCCGGCACCCGCCACGGCGTGGAGCGGGGCGCTCCGGGCATCGCGGTGCAACTGGCGATGACCGAGGCGGAGCGGGAACGGCTGGCCGCCGACGGGGTCCCGATCGATCGCGCACGGCTGGACCGGGCCCGCGCGGACGGCTACGCGCTCTCCAGCGACGAGGTCATCCCGGGCCTCACCTCGATCGCGGTGCCCCTGCGGGTCCCGGACGATCCGCAGCCGGCGACGCTCGCGGTCGTCACGATCCGGGCCGTCCGGGACGCGGAACGGATCGCCGAGAACCTGCGGGAGGCCGCCGGACGCATCGCCGCCCGGGCGTGCTGAACGGCCGGGCCCGCCCGAGAAGCCGGCTCGTCAAGCCGGATCGTCCGAAAAAGCGCATCGGCCCGGAGGAACACGGCATCCCCGGGCCGACGCGGCCTGTTTCCGGTCTGCTGACCCGACAGCTCCGGCTGCTCTGACGAGAGCGTGGACGCTGGGACCGGTCGGACGGAAGAGCAGATGTATTATGCCACCTCCACGCCCGGCGGGGAAGTCCCGTCGCGCGCGTCCCGGGAACCCAGCTGGCCGCCCGGATCGCGAGCGTGCTGACTCAGTCCCGTCGCGCGCGTCCCGGGAGCCTGCGCTTCAGCGGGCCTCGTAGCTGAGGCAGCCCGCGGCCGTGTCGCCCGCGCCGATGCGCACGCCGGCGGCGGTGCAGCCGAGCGACTCGTTGAAGCGGCAGTCGACCGCCTGGCACGCGCCCACATGGGCCTGGACCGTGTCGATGCCGCCCTTCGCGTCGAGCGGGATGAAGGTGACGCACTGCTCGTCGGCGCCGATCGTCACGGCGGCGGCGTGGCAGCCGTCGTGGTTGTAGGAGCAGCCCGTGACGGAGCAGGTGCGGACATTGGGCAGATCGGTGAGCATGGTCATCTCGTCCTCGTTTCCTCGATGTTCGGGTTTCCTCGATGTTCGGACGGGGGATCGTGCGGAACCCCTGGTTCGCACGCTACGCCCGCCGTCCCCTCCCGGCGACCGGGACGCCCAATCCTCACAGGATATTCACAGGGACATAGTGTAAGTAAGCCTGCCCTTAGGAAGCCCAGCCTGTCCTGCCCGGAGACCGCCGACATCCCCTGCATCGAGGAGTTGGTGTTTACTGAGAAAGGACCGAACCCCGATCCGGGAATTGAGGCGTCATGCCGGAATTCACCCTCCGCCAGCTGGAGTACTTCGTCGCCGTCGCCGATCACGGCACGATCGCCGCCGGGGCGCTGGAGCTCCACGTCTCGGAATCGGCCGTGGCGACCGCGCTGAGCGAGCTCGAGCGCGCGCTCGGCGTACGTCTGGCGGTGCGTCGGCGCGCGCACGGCATCACGCTCACCACCGAGGGGCGCCACGCGCTCGCGCTGGCCAGGACCGTGCTGCGGGACGCCCGCGAGTTCGCCGCCGGCGTCGCGGCCGGACCCGGCCGCGGCCTGGCCGGCCCCCTCGCGATCGGCTGCTACGACACCCTCGCCCCCACCGTGCTGCCCCGGCTGATCCGCGGCTTCGCCGACCGCTTCCCGGAGGTGGCGCTCGAAGCCTCCGACGGGCCGCAGGAGACGCTGCTGCGCCGCCTGGAGAACGGCGAACTGGACCTCGCGATCCTCTACGACCGGGACCTGGAGGGCACCCCCTGCGCGGAACCGCTCTTCGAGAGCTGCGCGCACGTGCTCGTCGCAGCCGACCACCCCCTGGCGGACAGCGGGACCGTCTCCTTCCGGGACCTCGCCGAGGAGCCCTTCGTGCGACTGGACCTGAGCCCGGGGTGGCAGCACACGCGGGCCCTCATGACGGCCGAGGGGGTGACCCCCCGGGAGCGCTTCCGCACCCGGAACCTCGAGCACGCCCGCTCGCTCGTCGGCCAGGGGCTGGGCTACACCGTCATCGTGCAGCGACCGGGCACGGATCTCACCCACGACGGCTCCCGCGTCGTCTCGCTCGAGCTGGATCCCCCCGCGCCGCCCGTGCGGGTCGTGATCGCCTGGCGGCGCGGCGCCGCGCTGCCCGAGCGTGCGGCCGCCTTCCTCGCCTTCGCCAAGGAGGCCTGCGCGGCCCGGCCCGACTCAGAGCCACGCCCGCACGGCCACCCGGACGCCCCGGTTCAGCCGCGCCCCGCATCGTAGGCGGCCCTGGCCGCCTCGATCCGGTCGATATTCGCCTCCGCCCACCGCTTGAGCACGAACACCGCCTCCCGCAGCGAGGCGCCGAGCGGGGTGAGCGCGTAGTCTACGCGCGGCGGCACCCCCGCAGTCACCACGCGCTCCACGAACCCGTCCCGCTCCAGGGAGCGCAGCGTCTGCGTCAGCATCTTGGAGCTCACTCCGGCGATCTCGCGCTGCAGCTCCGAATAACGCATCGACTCCGCCCCGAGCGCGGTGATCACGAGCGCCACCCACTTGTCCGCGATCGCGTCCAGCACCTTTCGGCTCGGACAGTCCCGCAGATTCGCGTTGTACTCGACCCGTCGGAGCTCGCGTCGCTCTGCGGCCGTCCTCGTCACCACGGCTCTCCCTTCGGTTCCCTACGCACCCGAAAGTGCCTACTTCCGGAAAGAGAGTAGCGGCGGAACCATGTCGTCATCGGAGCGGACGTTCCGACACCGAGACGACACCGAGGAGCAGAACGTGACAAGAACGATGAAGGCGCTCGTCGCCGCGCCCGGGCTGGTGGAGCCGCAGCTGCGGGAGCTACCGATCCCGCAACCCGGCGCCGGAGAGGCGCTCGTCCGCGTCCGCGCGGCGGCCGTGAACCCGGCCGACCCCTTCGTCCTCTCCGGCGCCGCCCACGAAGCCTTCGGCCTGCACGGAGCGGTCGGGCTCGGCTACGACCTCGCCGGCACAGTCGTCGCTACCGGTTCGGGCGTCCCCGCGGAGCTGACGGGCCGAAGAGTGGCTGGCCTGCACACCGATCTCGCCTCATCCAGCCGCGGTCAGGCGGAGTACGCCGTCCTCCCCGCCGGAGCCCTGGCCGAGCTGCCGAAGGGAATGGACTTCGAGGCCGCCGCCACCGTGCCCCTCGGCGCCCTGACCGCCGCCCAGGGGCTGGAGCTGCTGGGTCCCCCGAACGGGCGGACGCTGCTGGTCACCGGGGGCGCGGGCAGCGTCGGCGCGTACGCGCTGTGGTGCGCCGCCCACGCCGGGTGGCGGACCACAGGACTGGCCAGAGAGGGCGACCGAGACTTCGTCGAGTCCCTCGGCGCCGTCTGGATGTCCGGCCCGGTCCCCGGCCGCGCCTTCGACGCGGTCTTCGACGCGGCCGCCCTGCAGGAGCGTGCGCTCGCGGGGGTGCGGGACGGCGGCGCGTTCCTGGGGGTGCTGCCGCCGGCACCGGTCCGTCCGGTCCGCGGTGTCCGAACGGCCCAGGTCCTCGTCCGGGCGGACGGCGCCGCCCTCGCCCGGGCCCTGCGGGGGCACACCCTGGAGGGGATGCCCGCCCGCATCCGGCTCGTCGAGCCCCTCGAGCGCGCCGCGAACGCCTACGCCGCACTGCGCGCGGGCGGTCGCGGCAGACCGGTCCTGCGGTGCTGACACTCCTCGGGAACGACGGGAGTGGACGGAGCACGACGAGACGGTCGTCGCGTTTGCCCGGCCAGTGGGTCGTCGTGCCCCGGGGCGTGAAGCCCCGCCCCTCGTGCAGCCGGACGAGGTGCCGGGCGGGCGCCGCCGTTCGTTCGCGCCGCGTCGGAGGCGGCCCGACCGCCGCGATCCCGGCCCGGCGACTCGGCTCAGTCCGCGAACACGATCGGCCGCCGCAGCAGGCCCCGCCGATGCAGCGCGAGCAGCAGCGCCGCCCCGGTCCCGCCGAAGAGCACGGCGCCGCAGATCCACTCCGTCGGCCCGGGCGCCCCGCCCAGGCACAGCAGGGCCAGCGTCGTGCCGACGTGGAAGCCGCCGTGCACGCCGACCGCGATCCACAGGCTGCGCGTCGACACCACCAGCACCGCCGCCAGGAAACCGAGGGCGATCGGATACAGCAGATAGAGCAGCTGCTCGGCGAGGTTCTGCTGACCGCCCTTCGAGAACAGGTGCAGTGCGCCGAAGACGAGCGTGCTCACGGCGATCGCGAGCCCGGGCCGGGCGCCGAGGGTGCGCAGCACGGCGCCCCGGAAGACCAGCTCCTCGGGGAAGCCCTGCAGCAGGAACGGCTGGCTCACCAGCACCAGGAACAGCCCGGGCCAGAACAGCGCCGGATCCTCCGGCAGCCCGCCCGCCTGCGCCGGGACCCGCTCGCCCGGCAGCAGCCGCGCGAGCAGATGCGCGAGGAACGCCAGGACGACCGCCGCCCCCGTGCCCGCGGCCAGCAGCGGCAGCAGACGACGCGAGCCGCGCAGGCCGAGCTCCCGCAGCCGGCAGCGCTCGATCCACCGCGCATAGCCGCCGAGGAGCAGCACCGCGCACAGCGACACCAGGGCGTGCAGGACGATCTGCACCAGCAGGGTCGCCACGGGCCGCTCCTCCGGCGAGGGCATGCCGGGCAGCACGGCCACGAGAGAGGGCGACAGGACCGCGCAGAACAGCAGGAGCACCAGGATCGCCACCCGGATCGCGGGATGCAGGCGCGGAGCGGCCGAAGGGGCCGCGGGAACGGAGACGGCGGGAGCGCCGTCGGCGGAGGGCACAGGAAGTTCGCTCATACCACGATGCTCCCGCCCCCGCCGCGCCGCGGCATCGCCCCGCGGTCACCTCCCCCTGCGACGCACCCGTGACCGCGAGCACCCCGCCCGTGACCGCGGTCACGGGCGCCGCCGCCGGCCCTCCCCGTACCCTCGGAGACGTGACCGCCACCACACGCCCCGCGAACGGGACCGGCCCGACCGGAACGCCCGCCCCGCAGCAGGGCCGGGCCCTCGACGCGATCTTCGCGGTCATGCTCGGCAGCTGCCTGCTCGGCGTCGCCGGGCTCGCCCCGCAGGTCGGCGGCGCCCTGTCCGCGCTCCTGATCGGGCTCTCGCTGCTGACCGCCCTGCCCTGGGCCGTCCTGCGACGCCCCGACCGCTCCCCCGCCGCCGCGGCGGCCGCCGCCCTCCTGCTCGCCGCGCTGGGCCTCGCCCTGCCCGCCGCGGGGCTCAACCTCTTCGGCATGGCCGTCGCCTGGTTCACGGCGCTCGTGCTCGCGCTCCGCTTCGGGACGCGCTGGGCGGTGTGCTACGCCCTGCTCGCGGCGCTCGTCGTCGGCGCCCTGCACGCCCTGAGCGGCGGGGAGCCGGCCGCGGCCCTCCTGGAGGCCCTCGCCGTGGTCGTCCCGCCCGCCATGGCCCTGGCCACCGGACGCGCCGTGCTCTCGGCGGAGCACGAACGCGAGCACATGGCCCTGCTCGTGCGGCAGCGGGACCAGGCGCTGCAGGAGCTGCGCCGCGCCCACCAGGCCCTCGAGCGATCCGCCGCCGGGAGCCAGCAGCTCGTCCTGGCCCGCGAGCGCGAACGGGCCGCCCGCGATCTGCACGACGGGCTCGGCCATCGGCTCGCGGTGTGCGCCATGTCCCTCGAGTTCGCCGAACGGACCCGTGAGACGGACCCGGAGGGCGCCTGGCGGGAGATCGCCCACGCCCGCGAGGGGGTCCGGGAGACCAGCCTGTGGCTGCGCCGCTGGGTGCGGGCCCTGCACCCCCTGCCCGAAGTGGAGACGGTCGGCGTGCAGGCCCTGGAGCGGATCGCCGAGATCTTCCGCGGCACCGGGCTGGAGGTGCGCGTCGACATCCGGGGCGACGCGCGCCCGCCGGAGGGGGAGGTCTCGCTGCTGATCTCCAGGATCGTGCAGGAGGGGCTCACGAACACGCTGCGCGCGGGCGCCGCCCGCAGCGTCGCCGTCCTCGTCCGGCTCGACGAGCGCTCGCTGCACCTGAGCCTGGAGGACGACGGTGGACGACCCGAGCCGACGGACCCGCCGGCCCCGGAGGGATCCGACGGGCTGCGCCCGGCCCCGGAGGGCTTCGGCTTGCGCACCCTGCGGGAGCGGGTGGAGGCGCTCGGCGGCTCGCTGCGGGCCGGCTGGCGACCGAAGGGCTTCGTCCTGAGCGCGACCGTCCCCTACGACACGGCGGACGGCCCGGACGGGCGGGAGGCATGAACGCCCGGGACCGCAGCGGGCCGGGCGGACCGATCCGCCTGCTGCTCGTGGACGACCAGCAGCTGCTGCGACGGGGGCTGCGCATGCTGCTGTCCACCGTGCCGGGCATGGAGGTGGTCGGCGAGGCGGCCGACGGCCGCGAGGCGCTCGCGGTCATGCGCCGCGTCGAGGCGGATGTGGTGCTGTGCGATCTGCGCATGCCCGTTATGGACGGGGTTCGGCTGGTCGCCGAGGCCCGCGAGCGCTTCCCGGGCGTCCCGGTGCTCGTGCTCACGACCTTCGACGACGACGAGCTGGTCCGTTCGGCGCTGGACGCCGGGGCCGCGGGTTTCCTGCTCAAGAGCGTCAGCACCGACGCGCTGGCCGAGGCGATCCGTCAGGTGCGCGCCGGCGGCCTGGTGCTCGATCCAGCGATCGCCGGGGCGGTCCTGCGCCGAACCCGTCCGGGGTCGGGGGCGGAGGCCGGGCCTGCCGACCCGTTCGCCTCGCTCACGCCGGCCGAGGCGCAGGTCGCCCGGCTCGTCGCCACCGGGGCGACGAACCGGGAGATCGCGGCCGGGCTGCACCTGGCCGTCGGAACGGTCAAGAACCACGTCTCGGCGATCCTGCGCAAGCTCGGCAGCCGGGACCGCATCTCCCTCGCGCTCCTGCTCCACGACGCCCTGGCCGCACGCGGGGAGGACTGATCGATCGGCGCATACCCCGCCCGGGGCGTGCGGTCGGCGTCTCAGCGGACGGGGAGGGCGCGGAGCATGACGAGGCTGTCGTATCGTTTGCCCGGCCAGTGGATCGTCTCCCGGGGCGTGAAGCCCCATCCCTCGTACAGCCGGACGAGGTGCCGGGCGGGCGCCGCCGTGTCCAGGCCGATCGAGTCGGCCCCGGCCCGCTCCGCCCAGCGCGCACCGAGCTCCCACAACCGTCGGGCGAGGCCCCGGCCTCGCCACCGCGGCGAGACCGCGAGCTGGTTGAGCCAGGCCAGCCGGGGCGCCCGGGCGAGGGGACTGAGCTCCCGCAGCCCGGCCGAGGGCGGCAAGCTGATCGTGATCGTACCGATCATGCTCCCCGCCGCGTCCCGCGCGATCCAGCAGCGGCCGGCCTGCGCGCGCAAGCGGGTCGTCTCCTCGTCCTGGTCGACGGCGGTGTAGTTGAGCCCCATCGCGCCGAGCTCCGCGTAGGCGGCGTGCAGCAGCCGCGTGAGCGGCCCCGCGTCCTGGGGGCGGAAGAGGTCGAGCGTACAGGCCGAGCTCATGCCACGAGCATGCCCGGCTCGCGCGGCTCGCGAAAGAGCCGCGCGAGCCGCGCCCTCAGTCGAGGATGAAGCGGGCCGCCCGCTCGCCGATCATGATCGACGGCGCGTTCGTGTTCCCGCTCGGCACGCTCGGCATGACCGAGGCGTCGGCGATGCGCAGCCCCTCGAGCTCAACGCGCGGACGCAGCGTGCCGGGGTCCACGACCGCCTCCTCGTCGACGCCCATCCGGCAGGTGCCGACCTGGTGGTGGTAGGTCGTCACCCAGGCGCGCATGTGCCGGTCCAGGGCGTCGTCGTCCGGTTCGCGGTCCTGCTCCAGGGGCCTCGGCAGCACGAGCCGGGCGCCCCACGCCTCCGCCAGCGCCGGCTGGGCGCCCACCTCGAGCATCTGCCGCATGGAGGCGCGTAGGCTCTCCACGTCCTCCGGGCGGGAGAGGATCTGCGGGTCCATGAGCGGCGGCTCCTCCGGGTCCGCCGAAGCGAGCCGCAGCGTGCCGCGGGACTCCGGCCGCACCAGCCCGGCCTGCAGGGTGAAGCAGCTTCCGTTCACGTCCTCGCCGGGCGGGACCATCGGGACCGAGAAGCAGATCGGCTGGGTGTCCGGCGTCTCCAGCCCCTCCCGGAAGGTCGTGAAGGAGTGGACCATGGCGACCGGCTCGAACTCCTGCCGCTCCGGGATGTCCCTGGCCGTCGTCTCGAAGACGAAGGGCACGAGGAGGTGGTCGTGCAGGTTCCGCCCCACCCCTGGGGCGTCGGCCAGCACCGGGATGCCGAGGGACTCCAGCTCGGCGGCCGGGCCGATGCCGGAGTGCAGCAGGATGCGGGGCGTGTCCAAGGCGCCTGCGCACAGCACGGTCTGTCCGGCCCGGAGCTCCACCGGGCCGCCCTCGGCCCGGCCCTGCACGCCGAGGACCCGGCCGTTGTCGATCAGCAGGCGGTGGACCCGCACCCCCGTGCGCACCGTCAGCCGCGGCTCGTCCCGCACGGGGTGCAGGTAGGCGCGGTAGCTGGACAGCCGCCGCCCGTCGCGCGTGTTCAACTGCATGGCCGAGACGCCCTCGATCGACTCGCCGTTGTAGTCGGGGTTGGCGGGCACGCCCGCCTGCACAAAGGCGTCGTGGATGGACTGGAAGAGTCCGGTGAGTTCCGCGGGCCGCACGTCCAGCGGTCCCGCCTCGCCGCGCAGGGGGCCGGGCTCGCCGTACCAGTGCTCCATCTCCCGGAAGACCGGCAGCACCTCGGGCCAGTCCCAGCCGACCGCGCCCTCGGCCGCCCAGCGTTCGTAGTCGCCGCGTGCGCCGCGCACGAAGATCGAGGCGTTGAGCGAGTGCGAACCGCCGAGGACCCGGCCGCGCGGCCAGTGGATGGACCTGCCGTCCGCGTGCGGCTGCGGGACCGTGTAGTAGTCCCAGTCCTCCGGTCCGTGCCAGAGCTCCCCGAGCCGGCCCAGGTCGTGGATGGCGGGGTTCGCGTCGGGACCGCCCGCCTCCACCAGGGTCACCGTGCAGCCCGCGTCCAGCAGCCGCCGTGCGAGGGCCGAGCCCGCCGATCCCGCTCCGATCACCAGAAAGTCCGTCGTCATGCCGAAGCCCTTTCCGCATCGTCGTCGATGCCTCGTCCTGTCCCGAGATCATCCCGCGGGCTCGGAGGGGCGGCTTGACCGGCGCCGCGCGGAGCCTGGACGAGAGCGCAGAGACCCCGGCCGGCGCGGCGGCGCGGACGGGGCGCCGACGCCGCCTGGCCCGTTGCCGAAGCCGTTCCCGGTGGGCGGAGGCACCGCGCGACATCCGAGCGCCCGGCTTCCGCGACGGCCTAGCGAGGGCGCTCGTTCAAGTCCAGCACGCCACGGATGCGCGTCGCGGTCGCACCGCCCACCCAGATCGCGCCGTTCGCCTCGGAGCGCACCCGGACCCGGCCCGCCCGGCCCAGGACGGTCCCCTGGGCCGCCGTGTACTCGCCCGGCAGCACCCCCTCGCCGACGAGCCACTGGGCGACGCCCGCGTTCAGCGAACCGGTCACGGGATCCTCCGGCACGCCCAGCCCGGGCACGAAGGCGCGCAGCTCGATCGCGCAGGCCGAGCCGGCCGGGTGGAGGCCGACGGCCCCGATCCTCAGCCCGGCCGCGGTCATCGCGGCCATGTCCGGACGCAGCTCGAGCACCTCGCGGGCGCTGCGCAGCTGCACCGAGAGCCAGCCGGGGCCGTTGTCGGTCCACGCGGCGCGCACGACGGTCTCCGGCTCGACGCCCAGCGCGGCGACGGCGGCGTCCAGCTCCGCCTCGTCCGGTTCGCCGGAGCGGCGCAGGGGCGGGGCCGCGAAGGACAGCAGCCCGTCCGCCTCCTCGCGCCGGACGCTCACGAGCCCCGCGCCGCACTCCTGCACGAGCACGCCGCCGCGCGCCGGGCGCCCGCCGGCCTCCAGCCAGGCGTGGGCGCTGCCGAGCGTGGGGTGGCCGGCGAAGGGCAACTCGCCGCCGGGGGTCCAGATCCGCAGCCGGTAGTCGGCCCCCGGATCCTGCGGCCGCAGCAGGAAGGTCGTCTCCGAGAGGTTCGTCCACCTCGCGAAGGCGGCCATCTCGGCGTCCGTCAGCCCGTCCGCGTCGTGCACGACCGCGACCGGGTTGCCCTGGAGCGGGCCGCCCGCGAAGACGTCGACCTGACTGAAGCGGTGACTCGTCATGCGAATCAGCCTAGGACCCGCCGGGCGACGGGCCCGACGCGCCTGCCCTCCGGCCCGATTGGCACGGGGCGCCGCGCCCAACTACGATCTGCATCCGCAGGTGAATGCCGTTTATTTTCCACATTCCCCGCTCCCCCGTCCTCGGCAACGACCGCGGCGCATCGTCGCACCGCAGGAGGTCCCCATGACGAACACGTCCCCCGCAACACCCGCCCCCGTCGGCGGCACGCTCACCCGGAGCCTCGGCCTGATCGCGATCGTCGGCCTCGGCCTCGGCTACATGACGCCGACCGTCGTCTTCGACACCTTCGGCATCGTCTCCGAGGACACCTCCGGCGCCGTGCCGGCCGCCTACCTGGTCGCGCTGGTCGTGATGACCTTCACCGCGATCAGCTACGGCAAGATGGCCGGCGTCTTCCGCAACGCCGGCTCCGCCTACACCTACGTCCGGGAGTCCGTCCACCCGAACGTCGGCTTCATGGTGGGCTGGACCTCGCTCATGGACTACCTGCTGCTGCCGATGGTGAACTGCCTGATCATCCGGCTCTACCTGGAGCAGGTCTTCCACCAAGTGCCCGGCTGGATCTGGGTCGTGCTGTACGTCGCGGTCACCACGACGATCATCTACGTCTCCATGCGCAGCACCTCCAACGTCAACATGCTGCTGCTGCTGTTCTCGATCGTGATCATGGCCGTCTTCGTGGTCATGGTGATCGCCCAGCTGGTGCAGGGCGAGGGGGCCGGCACGCTCGCCTCCGGGACCCCGTTCCTGGGCCACCCCGACACCGGCGAGGGGGGCTCGGTCCAGCTCCTGGCGATCCTGAGCGGCGCCACGGTCGTGTGCTTCTCCTTCATCGGCTTCGACGCGGTCACGATGTACACCGAGGAGGCCAAGACCCCCAGGACGATGCCCCGCGCGATCCTGCTGACCGTGCTGCTGGGCGGGGCGATCTTCCTGGTGGCCGCCTACTTCACGCAGCTGCGCTTCCCCGACAACGCGCCCTTCGGCGACTACGTCGACGACCCGCTGCCGCAGATCGGCGTCATCGTCGGCGGCCCCGTGTTCCAGGCGGTCTTCGTGGCCGCGGGCTTCTGCGCGACCACCGCCTCCGGCCTGGCCTCGCACGCGAGCGTCTCGCGCATGATGCTGGTCATGGGCCGCAACGGCGTCTTCCCGCGTCGGGTGTTCGGCTACGTGAACCCGCGCACCCACACGCCCACCTGGAACATCGTCATCGTCGGCGCCGTCGCGCTGTTCGCGATGAGCTTCTCGCTGGAGCTGATCGCCTCGCTCATCAACTTCGGCGCCCTGATCGCCTTCACCTTCGTGAACCTCTCGGTCATCGCCTGGTTCGCGGTGCGCGAGAGGCGCCGCCGCACGCCCCGCGAGATCTTCGACTACATCGTCATGCCCGGGATCGGCGTGCTGCTCACCCTCACCCTCTGGCTGAACCTGGATCGCGTCGCCCTCATCGGCGGCGGGGTCTGGCTGGCGGCCGGGCTGCTCTACCTGCTGTGGATCACCCGCGGGTTCAAACGCCAGCCCGCCGGCTTCGACGAGAACCAGCCGGTCACCGGCGTCAACAAGATCCCGGAGGAGCCCCTCGCCGGACAGGCCGCGTCCGCCGAGACGAAGGACGGGGCGCCGGAGCGCTCGGACGGCTGACGATCCCCTCGCCGCGCGGCGGCCGGGCGGGCCCGGCGGGCGTGCCGCCGCCGTGGGTGCTGGGCTTCCCCATCCGCCGCCGCGCCGCCGCGCCCGGCCCTCGCCCGCCCGCCGCGTCGTGGCCAACGGCGCGGCAGATCGTATATGATCTCGGATATCCGATCGAGCGACGAAGCGAGAGGCGACGCATGGCAACCCCGTTCAGCGGAGCGAACCGGCCCGGCAAGATCATCGCGATCCACCTCAACTACCCCTCCCGCATGGCGCAGCGCGGACGGACGCCGCAGTTCCCCGGCTACTTCCTCAAGCCCGCCAGCTCGATCGCCGGCAGCGGCGAGGCGATCGAGCGACCCCGCGGCACCGAGCTGCTCGCCTACGAGGGCGAGATCGCGCTCGTGGTCGGCGAGACCTGCCGACGGGTGAGCCCCGAGGAGGGCTGGAGCAAGATCTCCGGCGTGACCGCCGCGAACGACTGGGGCCTGTACGACCTCCGGCACGCGGACAAGGGCTCCAACCTCAAGAACAAGGGCGGCGACGGCTTCACCCCCCTCGGCCCGTGGATCATCCCCGCCGCGGAGGTGGACCCGGAGCGGCTGCGCGTGCGCACCTGGCGCAACGGCAAGCTGGTCCAGGAGGACACCACCGCGCAGCTGGCCTTCCCCTTCGGCCGCATCGTGGCCGACCTCTCCCAGCTCATGACCCTGGAGGCCGGGGACGTCATCCTCACCGGCACCCCGGCCGGCGCCTCGGTCGCCGTGCCCGGCGACGTCGTCGAGGTCGAGGTGGATGCGCCGGGCCTGCCCGGCGAGCCCTGCTCCGGCCGGCTCGTGACCGAGGTCGTCGAGGGCCCCGAGCCGATGGCGCCCTTCGGGGCCCAGCCCCGCGTGGACGACGCCCAGCGGGTGGAGGCCTGGGGCTCCTACGAGGCCGCGGGCCTCCAGGACCCGCGGGCGCTGCTCGACGAGGAGATGAAGGAGCGCATCTCCCGCGTCGCCGTCGCCACCGTCTGGGCGCAGATGAACAAGCGCGGCATCCCGAACTGCACGATCGACGGGGTCCGCACGAACAAGCCCGGCCGGCGCATCCTCGGCTACGCCCGCACCCTGCGTTTCGTCCCCAAGCGCGAGGACCTGTTCGCCGAGCACGGCGGCGGCTACAACGCCCAGAAGCGCGCGATCGACGCGGTCCGCCCCGACGAGGTGGTCGTCATGGAGGCGCGCGGCGAGACCGGCACCGGCACGGTCGGCGACGTGCTGGCCATGCGCGCCCAGTTCCTCGGCGCCGCCGGCATCGTCACCGACGGCGGGGTGCGCGACTCGGCCGCCGTCGGCGAACTGGACATCCCGGTCTACTCCGCAGGCGCCCACCCGGCCGTGCTCGGCCGGCGGCACGTGCCCTGGGAGACCGGCGGCACGATCGCCTGCGGCGGCACCGCGGTCCAGCCCGGCGACATCGTCATCGGCGACGACGACGGGGTCGTGGTGATCCCGCCCCGGCTGCTGGCCGAGGTGATCGAGGACGCGCTGGAGCAGGAGCGCCAGGACGGCTGGGTGTTCGAACGGGTCCGGGCCGGCGCCGCGGTCGACGGGCTGTTCCCGCCGGACGCCGAGCGGAAGGCCGAATACGAGGCATGGAAGAGCTCGCAGTAGCCGGCGCCGCCCCGTCCAAGGCCCAGCGCGCCTACGAGCACATCCGGGACCGCATCGCCAGCGGCGCCTACGCGCCGGGCGCCCGGCTCGTGCTCGACCAGATCGCCCGGGAGCTGGAGGTCAGCCCCGTGCCGGTCCGTGAGGCGGTCCGCCGCCTGGAGGCCGAGGGGCTCGTCGGCTACGAACGCAACATCGGCCCCCACGTCGCGCTCGCCGACGGCGAGCTGTACGCGAGCACCATGGAGACCCTGGGGCTCGTGGAGGGCTACGCGACCGCGATCTCCGCGCCCCTGCTCGGGCCGCAGGAGCTCGACCGCGCCCGCGAGGTGAACGAGCAGATGCGCACGGCCCTGCGCGACTTCGACCCGGCGCGCTTCACCCGCCTCAACCAGCGCTTCCACGAGGTCCTCTTCACCCCCTGCCCCAACGAGCACGTCCTGGAGCTCGTGCACCGCGGCTGGCGCCGGCTGGCCAGCATGCGGGAGTCGAGCTTCGGCTTCGCCCCCGGACGGGCCGCCGAGTCCGTCGAGGAGCACGAGCGCATCCTGCGCCTCGTGGCCTCCGGCGCGGACGCCCAAGAGATCGAGCTGGCCGCCCGCGAACACCGGCTGAACACCCTGCGCGCCGTGCAGGCCGCCGCCTCCGCCCCGGCGCACGCCCCCGCCCCCCCGCCGGAGGAGGCCGCCGCTCGGCCGGCCCCGCACCGCCGACGAGCCGACCCCCGCCCCACCACCGAAGGAGACACCACATGAGCACGACCCCTCCCGAGGGTGTTCCCACCGAGATCCGGCACTACATCGACGGCGAGTTCGTCGACGCCCTGTCCGGCGAGACCTTCCCGGTCCTCAACCCGTCCACCAACGAGGACTACGCCGTCGCCGCCTCCGGCGACGCCGCCGATGTGGACCGGGCCGTGGCCGCCGCCGACCGGGCCTTCCGCGAGGGCCCGTGGCCCCGCATGCGGGCCCGCGAGCGCGCCCGCGTGCTGAACCGGATCGCCGACGCGGTGGAGGCCCAGGACGAGCGGCTGGCCGCCATCGAGTCCTGGGACACCGGACTGCCGATCACGCAGGCCAAGGGCCAGGCCCAGCGGGCCGCCGAGAACTTCCGCTTCTTCGCGGACCTCGTCGTCGCCCAGCACGACAACGCCTTCAAGGTGCCCGGCCGTCAGATCAACTACGTGAACCGCAAGCCGAAGGGAGTGGCCGGCCTCATCACCCCCTGGAACACCCCCTTCATGCTGGAGTCCTGGAAGCTCGCCCCGGCGATCGCCTCCGGCTGCACCGTGGTGCTCAAGCCGGCCGAGTTCACCCCCGCCTCCGCCCAGCTCTGGGCGACGATCTTCGAGGAGGCGGGCCTGCCCGAGGGCGTGTTCAACCTGGTCAACGGCTTCGGCGAGAGCGCGGGCGACGCGCTCGTGAAGCACCCGGACGTGCCGCTCGTCTCCTTCACCGGCGAGAGCCGCACCGGGCAGGTCATCTTCGGCAACTGCGCGCAGCACCTGAAGGGCATGTCCATGGAGCTGGGCGGCAAGTCTCCGGCGGTGGTCTTCGAGGACGCCGATCTGGAGGCCGCGCTCGACTCGACCCTGTTCGGCGTGTTCTCCCTCAACGGCGAGCGGTGCACCGCGGGCAGCCGCATCCTCGTGCAGCGCAGCGTCTACGACGACTTCGTGGAGCGCTACGCCGAGCGGGCCCGCAACATCCGGGTGGGCGACGTGTTCGACCCGGCCACCGAGGTGGGCGCGCTCGTGCACCCCGAGCACTACGACAAGGTCATGTCCTACATCGAGATCGGCAAGGGCGAGGGCCGCCTGCTGGCCGGCGGCGGCCGGCCGGAGGGCGCGCCGGAGACCGGCAACTGGGTCGCGCCGACCGTGTTCGCCGACGTCGCGCCGGAGGCCCGCATCTTCCAGGAGGAGATCTTCGGCCCGGTCGTCGCGATCACGCCCTTCGAGGACTGGCGCCAGGCCCTCGAGCTGGCCAACAACACCCGCTACGGGCTGGCCGCCTACGTGTGGACCGGCGATCTGTCGGGCGGGCTGAACTTCGCGCAGTCGGTGGAGGCGGGCATGGTCTGGCTCAACTCCCACAACGTGCGCGATCTGCGCTCCCCCTTCGGCGGCGTGAAGGCCTCGGGCCTCGGCCAGGAGGGCGGTTACCGCTCGATCGACTTCTACACGGACCAGCAGGCCGTGCACGTCACGCTCGGCGACGTCCACACGGCCCGTTTCGGCGCGAACTGAGCGCCGGCCCCACCCATCCCCCGAGACACGAGCAAGGACGCTGAAGACATGTCTGAACTGAACGACCGCACCCGCACCTCCACGGGCTTCCACGTGACCCGGGAGGCCCCGATCCGGGCCGAGAACCCGGTGCCGACCCCCTCCTGCCCGGCCCCGGACATCGTGCGCTGCGCCTACATCGAGCTCGTCGTCACGGACCTCGCGGCCTCTCGCGAGTTCTACGTCGACGTGCTGGGCCTGGTGGTGACCGAGGAGGACGAGCAGACCGTCTACCTGCGCTCGATGGAGGAGTTCATCCACCACAACCTCGTGCTGCGCCGGGGCGAGGTGCCCGCGGTCGCCGCCTTCGCCTACCGCGTGCGCAGCCCCGAGGAGCTGGACCGGGCCGTCGAGTTCTACACCGAGCTCGGCTGCCGGGTGGAACGGCGGCCCGAGGGCTTCACGAAGGGCGTCGGCGACTCGGTGCGGGTGGAGGACCCGCTGGGCTTCCCCTACGAGTTCTTCTACGAGGTGGAGCACGTGGAGCGCCTGGCCTGGCGCTACGACCTCTACACCCCGGGCGCCCTGGTGCGGCTGGACCACTTCAACCAGGTGACCCCGGACGTGCCGCGCGCCGTCCGGCACTACCAGGACCTGGGCTTCCGGGTGACCGAGGACATCCAGGACGAGGAGGGGACCGTCTACGCCGCCTGGCTGCGCCGCAAGCCGACCGTGCACGACACGGCGGCGACCGGCGGGGACGGCCCCCGCATGCACCACGTCGCCTTCTCGACCCACGAGAAGCACAACATCCTGGCGATCTGCGACAAGCTCGGGGCGCTGCGCCGCTCGGACGCGATCGAACGGGGGCCGGGCCGGCACGGCGTCTCGAACGCCTTCTACCTCTACCTGCGCGACCCCGACGGGCACCGGGTGGAGATCTACACCCAGGACTACTACACGGGCGATCCGGACAACCCGGTCGTCACCTGGGACGTGCACGACAACCAGCGGCGCGACTGGTGGGGCAACCCGGTGGTGCCCTCCTGGTACACGGAGGCCTCGCTCGTGCTGGACCTGGACGGCAAGCCGCAGCCGGTCGTCGCCCGCACCCACACCTCCGAGATGGAGACGACGATCGGGGCGGACGGCTTCTCCTACACCCGTCGGGGCGACACGGAGCAGGGCTTCAAGGTCGGCAACCAGCTCTGAAGCTCGACGGAGCCCTCCTCCCCTCCGGCCTCCCGCAAAGTCCGAGGATCACTGCGATACATCGCACAAGGATGCGGCGTCCGCCGCCCCCGCGGACCGACCGGGCCGGTTCCCGCACGCCCCCGGCGCGCTGAGCGCGCCCCGCCAAGCCGTGCGGGAACCGGCGCTCGCCCGATCCGCGTCCGCCCCGCTCGCCCGATGCCCACCCACTGAAGGATTCCCAGCGAAAGCTCAAACAATCAGCTGAGCGACCATCGATCATTGATGGGATCGGAACACAGTCTGAGATCCCCAGTGAGCGAGGTGCCGTGTCGAAGGTGGAGATCCGCCCCTGGACGACGAGCGAACCGCCCGAGCCGTCGGGCCGGGTCGGCGCGTCGCCCTTCGCTTCGGGCTCGTTCTCCGTGCGGACGCGACGCGAGCTGCGCGACCGGGCGAAGGACCCGACGACGTGGCCCTCGCCGATCCTCGCGCCGGCGGCCCCCTTCACCGCCGGCGTGCGGGCCGCGGAGCCCGCACCGGTCCCTGCCGACTCCGCCGGGCCGCGCCCCGGCGACCACGGGCCCGTCGCCGCCTTCCCGCTCCCCGCGCCGGCCGACGCCGCCCCGCTGCCCCCGAACCTCTTCCTGCCCGCCTCCGCACCGGCCGGCCCCGCCGGGGCCGCCGCCGATCCCCTGAGGCTGCCGACGGCGCCGCCCCCTCCGCCCGCGCCGGCGAAGCGCGGCCGCTCGCGCGGCGGCCGGGCGCTCGCCGCCCTGACCTGGGGGCTGCTCGGGCTGCTGGCGGGCGTGCCGCTCGGCGTCTGGCTCGCGCCGCAGCTGCCGGGCCTGCTGCCCTGAGCCAGCCCTCGCCGCGCTCGCAGCGCATCCCCGGGTCCTCCGGGCATACTTCCCGGAGGATCCGGAGGCGAAAGGCGCGGGATGCGGGGCGTGAACCTCGGCGGCTGGCTCGTCAGCGAGCGGTGGATGACCCCCTCGCTGTACGAGGGGACGCGGGCCCGGGACGAATACGGCCTGGCCCGCACGCCCGGCGGGCCGGAGCGGCTGCGCCGCCACCGGGAGGAGTTCCTGCGCGAGGAGGACTTCGCCTGGCTCGCCGCGCACGGCGTGGAGGCGGTGCGCATCCCGATCGGCTTCTGGGCGCTGGACGGGGCGGGACCGCTGGCGGCCTGCTCGGAGCGAATCGACTGGGCCTTCGAGCAGGCCGCCCGGTACGGCCTGCGCGTGCTGCTGTGCCTGCACGCGGCGCCCGGCAGCCAGAACGGCCGCGACCACAGCGGGCGCGCGGGACCGCCGGCCTGGTACCTGCGCGCGCGGCACCGGCGGACGACCCTGGAGGTCCTGGAGCGGCTCGCCGGACGCTACGCGCGCCATCCGGCCTGGTGGGGGCTGGAGCTGCTCAACGAGCCGCTGCCGCTGCTGGGGCACGGGACGCTGCGCCGCTTCTGCCGTCGCGCCCAGCGGCGCCTGTGCCCGATTCTGGACGGCCGGGGGCTGCTGGTCTACTCGGACGCCTTCACGCCGCGGCTGAGCGCCGGAATGCTGCGCGGCCGGGCGGGGACGGGCGCCGTGATGGACGTGCACTGGTACCACTTCACCTTCTGGGCCCGCCGAGTCGTCCCGCTGCGGCGCTATCTGCAGCGGACGCTGCCCGCACGCCGGCGCCTGCTGCGGCGTCTGTCCTCGCTCGGGGTCCGCACGATCGTGGGCGAGTGGAGCGCCGTGGTGGCCGGACCCGTGCTGCAGCGGCTTCCGGAGACGAGCCGTGAGGCGGTCACCCGCCGGCACTTCCGGGCGCAGCTGACGGCCTATGCGGACGCGGAGGCCTGGTTCTACTGGTCCTATCGGACCGAGGAGCAGGGCTACTGGAACTTCCGCTGGCTCGTCGAACAGGGCTGGCTGGACGATCCGGTCGTCGGCTGAGCGCCGCACGCCGGAATCCGGCGGCGCGCTAGCCTGGAGGCTCGCAGGAAGGGAGCCCCATGCTGGACCGGTCCACCATCGAGGAGATCGCCGCCGAACTCGAGGCCGCCGAACGCGACAAGACGGTCGTCGAGCGGATCACCGCCCGCTACCCGGAGGCGACCGTCGAGGACTCCTACGCCATCCAGGGCGTGTGGCGGGACCGCGCGCTGGCCGCGGGCCGCCGCATCGCCGGCCGCAAGATCGGCCTCACCTCCAAGGCCATGCAGGCCGCCACCGGCATCACCGAGCCCGACTACGGCGTCATGTTCGAGGACACGGTCTTCCAGACCGGGGCCGTGATCCCCCACGCCGACTACTCGAACGTGCGCATCGAGGTCGAACTCGCCTTCGTCCTGGCCGCCCCGCTGGAAGGTCCCGACTGCACTCTGTTCGACGTGCTGCGGGCCACCGAGTTCGTCACCCCCGCGCTGGAGATCCTGAACTCGCACATCGAGCTGGAGGGCCGCACGATCGTCGACACCATCGCCGACAACGCCGCCTACGGCGGCATGGTGCTGGGCGGCGCTCCGGTGCGCCCCCAGGACGTCGATCTGCGCTGGGTGGGCGCGCTGCTGCACCGGAACGAGACGATCGAGGAGACCGGCGTGGCCGCGGGCGTGCTGGGCCACCCGGCCACCGGCGTGGCGTGGCTGGCGAACAAGTTCGCCCGGCACGGCGCCCGCCTGGAGGCCGGCGAGATCATCCTGGCCGGCTCCTTCACCCGGCCCATGTGGGTGGAGCCGGGCGACACGGTCCTGTGCGACTACGGCCGGATGGGGACCGTCTCATGCCGGTTCGTCTAGAGCTGCCGCCGACCTTCGGCGAGCGCCTGCGGCGGGCCGACCGGCCGCTGGCGGGCATGTGGCTGTGCTCGGGCTCGCCGCTGGTGGCCGAGATCTGTGCGGGCGCCGGGCTGGACTGGCTGCTCGTGGACGCCGAGCACGCGCCCCTGGGTCTGGAGTCGATCCAGCGGCAGCTGCAGACGATCGCCGCCTACCCCGTCACACCCGTCGTGCGGCTGCCGGTCTGCGACCGGGTGCTGATCAAGCAGTACCTGGACCTGGGAGCGCAGAACCTGCTCGTGCCGATGGTCGAGACCGCCGAGCAGGCCCGGGAGGCCGTGGCCGCCTCGCTCTACCCGCCCGCGGGGGTGCGGGGCGTGGGCTCCGCCCTCGCCCGCGGCGCCCGCTGGAACCGCGTGGAGGGATACCTGGGACGGGCCGCCTCGCTCGTCTCGGTCGTGGTGCAGATCGAGACCGCCCGGGCGGTCCGGGAGGTCGACCGGATCGCACGGGTGGAGGGCCTGGACGGCCTGTTCGTCGGGCCGAGCGATCTGGCCGCGAGCATGGGGCTGTTGGGCGAGCAGGACCACCCCGACGTCGTCGCCGCCGTCGAGACCGCCATCGAGGCGGCCCGGGAGGCGGGCGTGCCGGTCGGCGTGAACGCCTTCGACCCGCAGCTGGCCCAGCACTACCTGGACGCGGGGGCGGGCTTCGTGCTCGTGGGGGCGGACGTCGCGATGCTCGCGCGCGGCTCGGAGCGGCTGGCCGACCGCTGGTGCGGGGACGAGGAGGACGGCGCGGCCGACGCGGCCCCGCGGGCGAGCTACTGACCCGAGCGCGCGAGCGAACCTGTCGTCGCGCCGTCGGCCGCATCGGACGCGATCCGGACCCGCCGGGGCTCTGCGAGGGAACGGGGTGGAAGGATGGGGGGATGAACTCCCGAACCGGCACCGAGGCCTTCCGGGCCGCCCGCGACCAGCTTCTCGAGCTCCACGGCGATCGCGATCGCGCGGTCCGCGACTTCCGATGGCCCGAGGTGGGCGATTCGTTCAACTGGGCCCGGGACTGGTTCGACCCGCTGGCCGAGGGCAACGAGACCACGGCGCTGTGGATCGTGGAGGACGACGGCAGGGAGTCGAAGTACACCTTCGACGAACTGCGCCGCCGCTCGAACCGGCTCGCGAACTGGCTCGTGGAGCAGGGGGTGGGCCCGGGCGATGTGGTCATGCTCATGCTCGCGAACCGCGTGGAGCTGTGGGTCGCGATGCTCGCGGTGCTCAAGGCCGGGGCCGTGATGCTGCCCACCTCGATCGTGCTGGGCCCCCACGAGCTGCAGGACCGCATCGACCGCGCGGAGGTCAGGCTCGTCTTCGCCTCCCCGAGCGATGCGACCAAGTTCCAGGAGCTTTCGGGCGACTTCCACGGCGTGCTCGTCGGATCGGACCGGGGGCACATGGTGCCGCGCCGCTGGACCCCGTACGAGCAGACGCAGACGGCGAGCGACGCCCCCGTGGACGTCCCGGTCTCCACGCGGGATGCGGCCCTCGTCTACTTCACGAGCGGCACCACCAGCCGGCCCAAGATCGTCGAGCACTCGCACGCCTCCTATCCCGTGGGCATGCTGACGACCATGTACTGGCTGGGCGTGCGGCCCGGCGACACGCACATGGTCATCTCCTCGCCCGGCTGGGGCAAGCACGCCTGGAGCGCCTTCTTCGCCCCGTGGCACGCGGGGGCGACCGTCTTCGTGCTGGACTACGCCCGCTTCGACGCGCAGCGGCTGGTGGCCGAGCTGGAGCGGGCCGGGGTGACCACCTTCTGCGCGCCGCCGACCGTGTGGCGCATGCTCATCCAGCACGATCTGAAGCACCGCCCCTCGGCGCTGCGCGAGATCCTCTCGGCCGGCGAACCGCTGAACCCCGAGGTCATCGCCCGCATCCGGCAGTGGTGGGGGCTGACGATCCGCGACGGCTACGGGCAGACCGAGACGACCGCGCTCATCGCCAACGCCCCCGGCGACGAGCTCGTGCCCGGCGCGATGGGCAAGCCCCTGCCCGGCGTGCGGGTCGAGCTGGTCGACCCGGTGAGCGGCCGGCCCGCGCAGGAGGGGGAGATCTGCCTGGACCTGGGGGCGGGGCCCGCGCTGAACCTCATGAACGGCTACCTCGGCAGCCCGGAGGCGACGCGGCACGCCCTGCGCGACGGCTACTTCCACACCGGGGACGTGGCCGTGCGGGACGAGCGCGGCAACTACACCTTCATCGGCCGCACCGACGACATCTTCAAGTCCTCGGACTTCAAGGTCTCGCCCTTCGAGGTGGAGAGCGCCCTCATCGAGCACGAGGCGGTCGCGGAGGCCGCCGTGGTGGGCGCCCCCGACCCGACCCGGCTGAACATCACGAAGGCCTACGTGTCCCTCGCCGCCGGGGTCGAGGCGGACGAGGCCACCGCCCGCGCGATCCTCGCCCACGCCCGGGTGGCGCTGCCGCCCTACATGCGCGTGCGCCGCGTGGAGTTCTTCGATCTGCCCAAGACGAGCTCCGGGAAGATCCGACGCGTCGAGCTGCGGCAGCGGGAGCTCGAGGCCTACGAGGCCGGGACGCGCCCCGCCGGCGAGTGGCGCGAGGAGGACTTCCCCGATCTCAAGCACTGAGCGCTCGGGCCGACCGGAGTCTCCTCCGGTCGGCCC
>JAUNLB010000181.1 GCA_030532485.1 Pseudoclavibacter sp. | reverse complement strand
GGGCAGCGCCGCCACGGCCTGCCGCGCCGCCCGGAGCTGCTGCGCCAGCGGGACGTGCGCGCTGCGCACCTCGGCCAGCTCCGCGGCGTGGGCGACGATCAATGAGCATGAGGCCGTCCGCCGTCAGGGCGGCGGGACGGGCTCGAGGCGGGCGGGCATGACGGATGCCATGCCCGTGCCCTGCGGAATCCACCCGGCTCGATGAGCGGCGGCACTGCCGCCCGGGCCCGGCCGCCGGAAGAGTGGGAGCACGCCCGGCGAAGGCCGCCGGGGGCTCGCCTCGGAAGGATCCGCCATGATCTCGGACCAGCTGCTCGCCCTGCGGGGATTCGTCGAGACCCTGCCGCCCCTGCTCCAGTGGCTCGGGGTGGCGCTGCTCTCGGCGGCGCCGTTCGTGGAGTCCTACTTCGGTTCGGCCGCGGGCGTGCTCGCGGGACTGCCCCTGCCCGTCGCGGTGGCCAGCGCCGCGGTCGGCAACACCCTCTCCATGCTCGCCTTCGTCGCCGCCGCCCGCGCCGGACGCGCCCGCATCCTCGCCGGCCGGGCGCCTGCGGCGCCGGCCTCGCCCCGGCGGGCGCGCATCGAACGCCTGCTGCACCGCTACGGCGTGCCGCTGGTGAGCCTCATGGGCCAGGCGGTGCTGCCCAGCCAGATCACCTCGGGGATCATGGTCTCCCTCGGCGCCCGGGCCCGGCAGGTCGCGGCCTGGCAGATCGTCTCGATCCTGCTGTGGGGCTCCCTGTTCGCGGCCATCGCCACGGGCCTCGCACAGCTGCCGATCTGAGCCCGGGCGGAAACGGCACCCGGCAGGTCCGTCGCGCCAGCTCCCGACGTGCGTGCTCGCCCGATCCGTGCGGCAGCACCGCACGGATCGGGCGAGGATGCACGGCTCGAGGAGCGGGGGGCAGAACGATGGGAGCGGGGCGAGGGGCGGGACCGGGGCTCAGAGGCCGGCCAGGAAGTCCAGGACGGCCCGGGCGACCTCCTCGGGGCGGTCCCGCTGCACCCAGTGGCCGGCGCCCGGCAGCACCAGCAGCCGGGCTCGGGGCAGCAGCCGCGCCGCCCGGCGGGCGCAGGCGAGAGGCACCCCCGTGTCCCGCGCACCGTGCACGAGGAGTACCGGCGTCCCGATCCGCGGCAGCATCGGCGTGAAGTCGCTGCGCTGCCGGTTCCACCGCACTTGGTCCCGCTGCCACTGGCCGAAGGCGCGCAGGGCGCCGGGGCGGGCGGCCGCCGCCCGCACCGCCGCCGTCAGCCGGGGCGTGCGCCGCCGCGGATCGCGCACGATGTCCCGCAGGGAGCGCTCCAGCAGCCGCGGGCTGCGCACGACCGCCCGGCCCAGGGCGCGCAGCGTCCCCGTGCGCTCCGCGGCCCACGCCGCCAGCTGCAGCGGCGCCTGCAGGCGGCCGGGCACGAGATGCGATTGCAGCCCGTAGGAGCCCAGCAGGACCGCGCCGCGCGCGGCGCCGGGCCGCTCCAGCAGATGCCCGAGCGTGAGCCCTCCGCCCAGCGAGATCCCGCCGATCACGTAGTCCCGCAGCCCCAGCGCGTCGACGAGCTCGCCGATGTAGCGCACGAGCCGCGCCTGGCCGGCCGGCCACGGCGCGAAGGGGCTGTGGCCGAAGCCCGGATGGTCGGGGGCGAGCACCCGGTGTCCGGCCGCCGCCAGCCGCAGCGCCAGCCCGCCCCAGGACAGCGCCGCGTCGTCCAGGCCGCCGCCGTGCAGCAGCAGCACATCCGGGCCCGCGGGCGCTCCGCCCGCAGCGGCCCACTCCAGCAGGGACACCGTCCCCCAGGGGAGCTGCACGAGCCGCCGAGCCGGCTCCCGAGGTGCGTGCTCGCCCGATCCGTGCGGTGCTGCCGCACGGATCGGGCGAGCATGCACGGTTCGAGGAGCAGGAGCGGGGGCGGGAGTGGAGCCGGAAGCGGGGGCGGGCATCGGGGTCAGGCCTGGAAGGCGGCGTCGAGGTCGGCGCGGGCCTGCTCGGCGCGGGCGGCGGCCTCGTCGCGGCGCTGCGGGCGGCGGCGCACCTCGGGACGGGCCGGCTCCAGCCCCGGCACGAGCTCGGGGTGCACGATCGTCTCCCGGAACAGCCCCAGCTGGTTGGGGTGCAGCAGGGCGCGCACATGCGTGCCGTCCGCCTCGTGGGACAGGCGCACGACGGCGCCGCGCTCGTGCAGATAGGCCAGCAGCTCCCCCCGCTGGTAGGGCACGAGCAGATCCAGCTCGATCTCCGGCGAGGGGATCGCCTCGGCGATGCGCGCCTCCAGCTCCTCGATCCCCCGGCCGGTGCGGGCGGAGACGAACACGGCCCCCGGCTCCAGGCCCCGCAGCTCCAGCTCGCGCTCGGGCCCCAGCAGGTCCGCCTTGTTGAACACGACGATCTCGGGGATCTCGCGCGCGCCCACCTCGCCGATCACGTCCCGCACGGTCGCCAGCTGCGAGCCGGGGTCCGGGTGGGCGCCGTCCACGACGTGCACGATCACGTCCGCGTAGCGCACCTCCTCCAGGGTGGAGCGGAAGGCCTCCACCAGCTGGTGCGGCAGGTTCCGCACGAAACCGACCGTGTCGGCGAGGGTGTAGGGGCGGCCGTCGGGCGTCTGCGAGCGCCGCACGGTCGCGTCCAGGGTCGCGAACAGCTGGTTCTCCACCAGCACGCCCGCCCGGGTGATGCGGTTCAGCAGGCTCGACTTGCCCGCGTTCGTGTAGCCGGCGATCGCGACCGCCGGCACGCGGTTGCGCTCCCGGCCGGCGCGCTTGGTGTCCCGCGCGGTCTGCATCTGCGCGATCTGCCGACGCAGCTTCGCCATCCGGCTGTGGATGCGGCGCCGGTCCAGCTCGATCTTCGTCTCGCCCGGCCCGCGCGAGCCCATGCCCGCCCCGGCCGAGCCGACCTGGCCGCCGGCCTGCCGGGACATGGACTGGCCCCAGCCGCGCAGCCGCGGCAGCAGGTACTCCAGCTGCGCGAGCTCCACCTGCGCCTTGCCCTCGCGGCTCTTGGCGTGCTGGCTGAAGATGTCCAGGATCACGGCGGTCCGGTCGATGACCTTCACCTTCACCGCGTCCTCCAGGGCGCGGCGCTGGCTGGGCGCCAGCTCGGTGTCGGCGACCACCGTGTCCGCGCCGAGCGCCGCGACCAGTTCGGCCAGCTCCTGCACCTTGCCGCGGCCCAGGTAGGTGGCCGGGTCCGGGGCGGGGCGCCGCTGGAGCACCCCGTCCAGCACCTGCGCGCCCGCCGTCTCGGCCAGGGCCGCCAGCTCCCGCAGGGAGTTCTCAGCGTCCGCGAGCGAACCGGCCGCGTAGACCCCGACGAGCACGACCCGCTCCAGCCGCAGGCGGCGGTACTCGACCTCGCTGACGTCCTGCAGCTCGGTGGACAGCCCGTCCACGCGCCGCAGGGAGCGGCGCTCCTCGCGCTCGAGCTGCTCGCCGTCGTGCTCGCCGCCGCCGGCCAGGGCCGCGTCCTGCACCGCCTGGGCGCCGTCCGCGGCGAAGCGCCGCGCCGGGGTCTGGGCGGAGGCGTGCCGGAGGACGCGGGCGACCGGATCGTCGACCGCCTCGGCCGAGGGGGCGTCGTCGGGTCCTGGCTGCGGGAAGGGGTGCTCGTGCATCGCGCCCCCAGTGTACGGAGATCCCGGGCGTGTCGGGTGCGGCCCCGCGTGGCGGGACGCCGTGTTCGCTCTCGGCGCGCGCCGGCCCGGGCGGCGCAGCCGGCGCCGCCGCGGTAGCGTCGGGGCCGTGAACGGCGAGCACTACTTCTCGCAGCGCCCCGCGAGCCCGGCCGAGCGGCGCACGATCCGCGTGCGCCTGCGCGGCCGGGAGCACGAGGTCGTCACCGCGGGCGGGGTCTTCAGCCCGGAGCGGCTGGACACGGGCACCCGGGTGCTGCTGGAGCTCGCCCCCGAACCGCCCGCGGCGGGGGCCGCGCTGGATCTGGGCTGCGGCTGGGGGCCGATCGCGATGGCGCTGGCCGGCTGCTCGCCGGAGCTGGACGTGTGGGCGGTGGACGTGAACGAGCGGGCGCTGGAGCTGGCCCGGGACAACGCCGAACGGGCGGGCCTGCGGAGGGTGCGCACGGCCGGGCCGCAGGAGGTGCCCGAGGGGCTGCGCTTCCGCCTCGTCTGGTCGAACCCGCCGATCCGGATCGGCAAAAAGGCGCTGCACGGGCTGCTGCGGCAGTGGCTGCCGCGGCTGGAGCCGGGCGGCGAGGCGTACCTGGTGGTCGCCAAGCAGCTGGGCGCCGACTCGCTGCAGCGCTGGCTGGCCGCGGAGCTGCCCGGCTTCGAGGTGTCCCGCCACGGCACGGACCGGGGCTTCCGGGTGCTGCGCGCCGCCCGCACCGCGCCCGAGGACGCCTGAATCCGGTTGCGGAGGAAAGCCGGTTGCGGGACCCGTTCCCGTCGGGGTGCGCGAGCGGTCGGCGGTCATCCGCCCCTGTTCGCGTTTCCGCCCGTTGCCGCGGGCGGGAACGGGAACGCGAACACGGGGCGGATCTCGGCCGAGGG
>JAUNLB010000180.1 GCA_030532485.1 Pseudoclavibacter sp. | reverse complement strand
GCGAGTTGTGGGCGGCGGCCGGGCAGGTGGTGCCGGGGGGGGGGGCGGGCGACGGCTAACCGGCCTCGGCCGCCTGGGGGGCGGGCGCCGCGCCCAGGCTCAGGGCCGCGGCCGCGGCCGCGGCGGTCGCGGCGATCAGTCGGGGGAGTCGCTTCATGGTGTCCTCGCTTTCGATTCGTGGGGATGGATGCGATGAGCGGCCGAGCCTATGCGCTCCGGGTCGGCGCAGCTCGGCAGTCCGCGCCCGGATCCTCGCGGGCATCGGCGACACGCCGGGAGTCCGCAGGGGCGGCCGGGGACAATGTGCGCATGAACGAGACGCGTCCCGAACTCGAACGGCTGCTGAGGATCGTCGAACGTTTCCGGGGTCCCGGCGGCTGCGCCTGGTTCGAGGCGCAGACGCATGCCTCGCTCACCCCCTACCTGCTGGAGGAGACGCACGAGCTGGCCGAGGCGATCGAGTCGGGCACGGCCGCAGAACGCCGCGAGGAGCTGGGCGACGTCCTGTTCCAGGTGCTCTTCCACGCCTCGATCGCCGCACAGGACCCGGCCGAGCCCTTCGGCCTGGAGGAGATCGCCCGCGATCAGGCGGACAAGCTCGTGCGGCGCAATCCGCACGTCTTCGGCGAGCGGCCCACGCGGGACATGGCCGAGATCGTGCGCATGTGGCGCCGGGCCAAGGCGGCGGAGAAGCGCGAGCGGCGCAGCGTGCTGGACGGGATCCCCCAGGGCCTGCCGGCGCTCGCGCTGGCCGACCGGCTGATCGGGCGGGCCCGAGGGGCCGGGGTGCGGACCGGGCCCGCGGCGGGCGGCCCCGGTCCGGGAGGCGCCGGAGGGGGCGGCGCGGCCGGGCAGCCCGCCCCACGCCCCGGCGAGGTCGACGAGGCGGGGGAGCGGGAGCTCGGTCGCAGGCTCCTGGGGATCGTGGCCGAGGCCCGCGAACGGGGCCTGGACGCCGAACGGGCGCTGCGCGGGGCCGCCCGCGAGCTCGCGCAGCGCGTGCGGGAGGCCGAGCGCGCCGGGGTGGTGCACCCCCGGGGCGGCGACTAAGGTGAGCCTGAGCCGCACCGGCCGCACGAGAATCGAGGAGCCCCGTGTCCGCGACGACCGCCCCCGCGACCACCTTCTCCGCCCGCCTGCGCGAGGCGACCGCCCTCGAGCACCGGGAGGCCGAGGACTCGGCGCTGTTGGGCGAGCTCACCCGCGGCGAGCTGGGCCTGGGCGCCTGGCTGGTGCTGCTGGAGCAGTACCGGGCGGTCTACGGCGCCCTGGAGGAGGGCGCCGGCCGCATGCCCGAGAACCGCCCGGTGCAGGCGCTGCTCTCGGTCGAACTGAACCGGGTGCCGTCGATCGACGCGGATCTGGCGGCGCTGCGGGAGCGCACGGGGCAGGCCCCGCTCGGGATGCTGCCGGCCGCTCGCGAGTACGCGGAGCGCATCCTGGCCGCCTCGAGCAGCGTGCCGCGCTACATCGCCCACCATTACACCCGCTACCTGGGGGACCTGTCCGGCGGGCAGGCGATCCGGGTGTGGCTGGACCGCGCCTACGGGCTGCCCGAGCAGCAGGCGGCGTTCTTCCGCTTCGACGGCATCCCCAAGCCGCCCGCCTTCAAGGCCGCCTACCGGGCGGCGCTCGACGCGCTGGAGCTGGACGAGCGGCAGGAGCGGGAGGCCTTCGAGGAGGCCCGCACCGCCTTCCTCTGCAACCGGCAGCTCTTCGACGAGGTGCACGAGGTGGTCCGCGCCCAGCCGCTCGCGGCCTCCTGAGCGCTCCCCGGACCGGACGGACCGGGCCCGCTCCCTCAGCCGGCGGGCTCCAGCGGCACCCGCAGTTCCGAGGCGAGCGCCGGCGCCAGATCCCCGCGCCCCTCGACCGTGATCCCGGAGAGCCCCTGCCACTGCGCGGCCCGCCGCAGCTCGGCGGCCAGGCGGGTCGCCGCATCGCCGGGCGCGTGCGGCTCCGACCAGGCCGAGCGCACCCGCAGCACGCCCGCCGAGCGGTCGTTCTTGAGGTCCGTGCGGGCGCTCAGCCGCTCGCCGATCAGCACCGGCAGCGAGTAGTAGCCGTAGCGACGCCGGGCCGCGGGCGTGTAGATCTCGATCCGGTAGTGGAAGCCGTGCAGGCGCAGCGCCCGGTCCCGGTGCCACACGAGCGGGTCGAAGGGGCTCAGCAGCGCCGTGCGGTCCACCCGCCGCGGCGCGCTCGCCTCCCGGTGGAGCCAGGCCCGGGCGGGCCGGTCCCGCACCGTCCAGCCGGCCACCTCCGCCGGCACCAGCTCCCCGTCCTCGCAGAGCTCCGCGATCGCCCGCCGGGTCGGGCCGATCGGCAGCCGGAAGTAGTCGGCCAGATCGTGCGCGGTGCCCACCCCGTGCGCGACCGCCGCCCGGCGCACGAGCTCCCGCACGGCCTGCTCCTCCGGCACCGCCGCGCAGGCCTCCGGCGGCAGCAGCTGCTCGGGCAGCCCGTAGCGGCGCTCGAAGCGCACCCGCGGGGCCGCGGCCAGCTCGCCGGCCAGGAACAGGAACTCCAGGCAGCGGGCGATCTGCGAGCCGCCCCGCCAGGAGCCGGAACCGGAGCCGGCGGGGGCGGGGCGGCTCCCGCGCTCGAGCTCGCCGGCCCCCGCCGGGCCGCGCGCCGCGATCTCCCTCAGCAGCCGGGAGCGCAGCTGCGCCGTCTCCCGCACGAAGTCCGGGCGGCGCCGCTCGTACTCTTCGCGCATGCGGCGCTTGCGGAAGGCGAACAGCGGCAGGTCCTCGACCGGCAGGAAGGCCGCCTCGTGGGGCCAGTACTCCGTCAGCGCGGGCGCGCCGACCCGGCCCGGTCCGCTCCGGCTCAGGCCGTCCAGCCGCTCCTTGCGGTAGGGGCCCAGCCGCGAGTAGACCGGCATGTAGTGGCTGCGCTCCCACACGTTCACCGAGTCGATCTGCAGCAGCCGCAGCCGGCGGACGATCGCCAGGATCGTGGCCGCGGCGGGCGAGGCGGTGCGGGCGCGGCCCGTGAACCCCTGCGCCGCCAGGGAGATGCGCCGCGCCTGGGCGGCGCCGAGCGTCTCGGCCATCCCGACACGATACCTCCGTCCCCAGGCGTCGGGGCCCGCCTGCCACAATGGGCGCATGCCTGCTCCCGTCCAGCCGCCGCGCGGCATGCGCGACTTCCCGCCCGCCGAGAAACGGCGCCGCGACGCGGTGCTCGCCACGATCCGCGAGGTCTACGCCCGGCACGGCTTCGACGAGATCGAGACGCCCGTCATGGAGGACGCCTCCCGGCTGCACGCGGGCCTGGGCGGGGACAACGAGAAGCTCTCCTTCGCCGTGCTGCGCCGCGGCCTGGACGCCGCGGAGCTGGCGCGGGCGGCCGAGGCGGACGACCCGCTGCTGCTGAGCGACCTGGGCCTGCGCTTCGATCTGACCGTGCCTCTGGCCCGCTTCTACGCGAGCCACCGCGGCAGCCTGCCGACGGTCTTCCGCGCCTTCCAGGCGGCGCCGGTGTGGCGGGCCGAACGGCCCCAGAAGGGCCGCTACCGGCAGTTCGTGCAGTGCGACATCGACATCCTCGGCGAGGCCGGGCCGCTGGCCGAGACGGAACTGCTGGCGGCCACCTCGGAGGCGCTCGCGGCCCTGGGCCTGGACGCCTGCACGATCCGCATCGGCGATCGGCGGCTGCTGCGGGCCCTGCTGACGGCCTGCGGCTTCCCCGAGGAGCAGCATCTCGGCGCCCTCGTGTCCCTCGACAAGCTCGACAAGATCGGCGCCGAGGGGGTGCACGCCGAACTCGCCGAGCGGGACGGGGCGGCCGCCGGACGGCTGGCCGGGACGCTGCGCGCCTGGGAGCCGCTGCTGCGCGCGGGCATCGCGCCGGAGCGCGAGGCGATGCTCGCCGCCCTGCCGGAGGCCGTGCGGGAGGAGCCCGAGGCGCTCGCGGCCGTCGAGTCGATCGCCGGGGTCGCGGCGGCGGTGCGGGCCGCGGGGGCCCGGATCCCGATCGTCTACGACCCGACGCTCGTGCGCGGCATGGGGTACTACACGGGCACGATCTTCGAGCTCGCCCACCCGGGCTCCGGATCCTCGGTGGGCGGCGGCGGCCGCTACGACGGCATGATCGGCCGCTTCCTCGGCCAGGACGTGCCGGCCTGCGGCGTTTCGATCGGCTTCGAGCGCATCGTGGACCTGGTGGAGGCGCCCGCGGCGGCCGGCGAGCGGACGGGGCTCGCGCTGCTGCTGGACCGCAGGGCCCCGGCGGCCGAGGCGGTGGCGGTCAAGGCGGCGGTGCTGGAGCGCGGCGAGTGGCCGCGCGTGCGGCTGGAGCGCAAGCCGAAGAATCTGCGGAATCTGCTCGCGGGCCTGCGCGAGCAGGGCTTCAGCCACGTCGCGCACGTGCGCGAGGAGCACCTCGTCGACCCCGCCTCGCTGCGCATCGAGCCGCTCGCCGGGCCGGACGGGGCGTGACCCGGGCCCGCACGGGTCGCGAGCGGTCGCGAGGAGACGGCGAGGAAACGGAAAGAAACGGCGAGGGAATAGAAAACGGCGAGGGAACAGAGAGGAGCCGAGCATGGCCGAG
>JAUNLB010000179.1 GCA_030532485.1 Pseudoclavibacter sp. | reverse complement strand
CGGCGCCGGCGGGGGCGGGGCGGCGGGCGACGGCGGCCGAGGGGTCGGGGCCTGCGGCGCGGCCGCGGAGGCGGGCCGAGGCGAGGACATCAGCGAGGCGATGACGGCGTCGGGGTCGACGGGCCCGGCCGTGTCCACCGTGAGGTGCCTGCCCGCGAAGGGCTCGTAGCGGCGGTTCAGGACGTCCTGCCAGCTCGGCTCGATGTAGCCGTCGATGTCCCGGACCCGCGTCTCCAGGCGGCGCCGATGCAGCTCGGGGTCCGAGCAGACGACCTCCACGAAGCGCAGGGCGTAGCCGTGCCGGGCCGCCAGTTCGACCCAGCGGCGGCGGGCCGGCTCGGAGTCGTTGACGGCGTCGATGATGACGCCGATGCCGAGCCGCAGGATGTCCTGGGCCAGGGCCTCGGCGATGACGAAGCTGGAGACCCCCGTGGGCACCTCCGGCCGGGTCGGGCCGCCGATGCCGGAGCGCCACATGGCCGCCTCGATCGAGTCCACGGCGATGACCGGGTACTTGAGCCGGTCCGAGATGGCCCGGGCGAGCGCGCTCTTGCCCGAGGCCGGCAGTCCCGCCATCGCGATCAACATGGCGTCATCCTGCCAGAGCCGGCCCGGAGGAGCCCGGCGGCACCTTGGCGTCCCGCGCATCGCAGCGCCCGCGGAGACGGTGCCCGGCCCCCGCCATGACGGCCGCGAAGTCCTCGACGATCCCGGTGGGGGCCCCGTCGGCCTCGAAGAGCAGATAGGAGCTGTGCCGGCCCAGCGGGTTCCAGGCGGGCCCCGTGTACCGGGGACCGCGACCGGAGAGGCGGACGAAGCCGGGCATCCGGGCCGGGTCCGCCCCGTACCAGACGTCCGGCCCCAGCCCCTGCACCGCGTCGTGGGAGGAGATCGCCGAGACGTAGGGGCGGCCGGCGATGTTGTACTCCGCGACGTCCCGCACCGCCGAACCGGGCGAGCCGAACAGGACGATGTCGTCCACCAGCCCCACCGGCACCCGCCCGGCCATCATCCCGGTCGTCGTCGAACCGTAGGAGTGGCCGAAGACGCAGACGCGCGGGCGGCCCGCGTGGGCGGCCCGCAGTCCCCACAGGAAGTCGCTCAGCACCGCGCCGCCCGTCCGGGCCCGTTGCGCGTCGAGGACGTGCAGGACCGAGAGCGGCACGTCGTAGCCGATCCAGGAGACCAGCCCGAGCCGTGCCCGGTCCAGGCCGTGCCGCTCGGCGGCGAGCGCCGCGATGCGGTCCAGATCGCGCAACGAGTCGCGCAGGTCCCGCTCCGCGGTCGTATACATGCCCGGCACGTACACCGACAGGCAGTCGACCCGCTCCAGGTCCCCCAGCCCGACCGCGACGCGCAGCCGGCCGCCCCGCTGCTCGAAGACGAGGAGCCTCGCGTGCCCGGGCCCGCGGCGACGGTCCCACGCCTCGAGCACGCGTTCGACCGCCAGCAGCTCCCCGAGTCCCGTCCGGGAGCGGCAGAGGCGTTCGGCCAGCAGGAGCCGGTTGGCCCGGTCGCGGCTGAGCGAGTCGATCCCGTCCAGTCCCCCGAGCAGCTCCGGCTGCCGCTTCAGCAGCCCCTCGGCGGCCGCGGGCGGCAGGGCCCGCCACCAGGCCGCCCGCTCGGACGGGGACCAGGCGGGGTCCGGCCGCTCGGCCGGGGCGCCGGCGGAGGAGCCCTCCCGAACGGCGTGCAGCCGCGCCGCGTAGTCCCGCCAGGCCGATTCGGCCAGGCGGCCCGTCTCGCGGACCATTCTGGAGAGCGTCCGGCTGCCGGGCCGCAGACCGCCCGGCAGCAGGCGCCGCACGAGGGGCGCGTCCGGAGCCGGCCGGATCGCGCCCCGCGCCGAGATCCGGTGGCCGGTCCGGGCCGCCAGACTCCGGCACTCGTGCACGGCGGTCGCCACCTGGCCGACCATATCGGCCGCCCGGGAGGTGGCCATGAGCAGTTCCGTGCAGCGGCTGGCGAGCAGCTCCGTCTCCCGCAGGCGTCTGTCCAGCTCCCCCTCGAGCGGGTCGCCGTTCTTCTGCGCGAGGCGGTGGGCGCCCGCCAGCTCCGCCGCGATCTCCCCCAGCCCGGCCAGGCGGGAGCGGCACTCCTCGGCCGCCGTGTCCAGCGGGCCGCGCCGCCAGCCGAGGAGCTCACGCCAGCCGACCACCGCTCAGCCCTCCCGTCCGCTCGCCCGCCCGATCGCGGCGTCCAGCGCCCGACCGGTCAGGACCATGGCCTGCGCGCAGTCGCCGGCGCCCGGCATCGCCCCGATCGCCCTGCGCATCGAGGCCTCGAAGCCGGAGAGCGAGGAGCATCGGCCCGAGAGGGCCTGAAGGCCTTCGCCGATCGTCCGGTCGCGCTCTTCCCCGGAATACCTCCGCCGCATGCTCGTTCCTTCCCCTCGGCTCCTGCACGCATCCGGCCCGGAGGCGAGACTCGCTCCGGAAACCATCGGGAACGACGATAGATCCGTCAAGGACGGTGCGACGCCGTCCGCGGTCGCACTCCCGCCTCCGTCTTCCGGACGACGGCCGGTCCCCCGCCAGCCCGAGAGGGCCCGCCGCGAGCATGCTCGACCGCCGGACGGCCGAGCCGGCCACCGTCCCCGCCCGAGAGGACGCCGGGCGGCCCACTCGCCCCTCCGCAGCAAGGCTCAGGTCTTCGTGTTGATCAGGTGTCGGCCGATATAGCCGATGTAGATCTTGCCGCTGCGGCTCGTGTCGTCGTAGTCGTGCATCCTCGGGGCGAAGGTGTCGCGGTGGGTCGGCTTGAAATGGGCCATCATGAGCGCCTTTCCCGAGGGATGGACGGTCGTCGGGACGGAGAACTCCCGCTGCCGGCGCATCTTGACGTTCTTCTGCACCGACTCGCTCTCGGTCCCCGCATGTCGTTCGACGGGGCACTTCTCCCCGTTCGTCTCGGGAGATCGCAGATAGGCGTAGACGTTGCCGTTGAATCCGCTCGCCCGTGCCTCCGCATAGTCGAACAGCACCCGCACGAACTGCCAGAAGCTCCTCGCATACCGCCCGGCCGGGTCCCGCTGCTCGACCTCCAGGACCCTGTCCCGATCGCCCGTGAACTCGATCCGCTGAAACGCGGGATGCGGCTCCTCGCCGGGGGTGATGCCCTGCACGAGCTCACTGAGCGAGTCGGGGACGGCCCAGATCTCGCCGTCCGGCTCCACGTAGGCGTCCTCCGCTCTGCCGAGCTCGACGAGACGCCTCCGGAGGACGCCCGCTTCCCGGATGAGCACCCTCTCGCTCTCCTCTCTCAGTGCGAGTTCGAGTTCCAGGTCCTCCAAGCGACGCTGAAGCTCCTCCATCTCCTCCCGCTGCCGGTTCTCCCGATCGGCCGCTTCGGAGATCTGCTCCTCGGCGACCTTCAGTTCGGTCACGTTCCGCTCGATGAACTCGTCCAGACGGGCCAGCGCCTCGACACTCGACGGCGAGCCGGCGAGCCACCGGGACAGGATCCGCTCGGCCGCCCGCAGCCAGGACTCCCCCTCCCCCGCTTCCGCATCCGGCGGACAGACCCGTCTGCCGCTGCCAAGCTCCGCGCGGGCGGCTTTCACGCGCTCATCGACACGGGAGTGCCGCTCGGAGTCGATGGCAGCGCGTTCGAGCAGGGTGATCGTTCTGCGGACGTCCCGCGGCAGCTCCAGCTCTACGAAGCGGCGACGCGCCGTCCTCGCGTGGATCTTCTGCAGGTGCTCCTCGACCCTCCCGCCGCGCCGTATCCCGCGGGCCAGCGTCATCGGACCGAGCAGCCTGTGCCGCGCCGCGTCAGCGTCGTCGTCGAGCCGGGCGCCCGGCACGAAACTCCGCACCCGTCCCGGCCCGATCGAGTACGCGGCGGGCAGGGCGTCCTGCAGCTCCGGAGCCGCTTCGGCGGACACCACGAAGACGGAGGCCACCCCGACGCTCTCCTTCGTCAGGCTCGCCACGATCCTGCGCCACTTCCCGTCGGCTCCGACATCGGGCGAAACCGCGACCACGACGCTCGCCGTCCGCTCCGGGTCCTCGATGGCGGCCAGGAGGCGATCGATCTGCTCGCTCCCGATCGTCTGCGGCTCCCCCGTCAGCCGGACACCGCCGTCGTGGACCTCGACGTCTTTCAGCACATCGCGCACGAGCCTGGGCGGCGAGATCTCCTTGAAGGGGTCAGCCTCGCCTCCGCCATGCATGGATACATCGACTACGATCGATTGCGGATGCGCCCGGGGACGAAGCAGTGAGGCGACGAAAAGAGAGACGATATAACTTCGCGATCCGCGCCGCTCCACCAGTCGATAGAGCCGGCGTTCTCCGTCCTCGCTCTTGTGCGGCACGACGTGGAGGCGAATCGCTTCGCTCAGGCGGTGCACACCTGGCGCGAGCCAGGAGGGGTCCGCCTTCGCCACCTTCGATCGGACCCACTGCCGCACATGCTTTTCAGCGACATCGATCGCATTCTCACCCTCGGCCAGGCGAAGAATTGCCCGATACCCGATCGACACCGTTTCCTCCATGCGCCAATGAAAGACGGTGGGAGCCACCGTGCACAGCCTTTCGACAGGCTAGAGTCGACTACAACCGGACAGCAAGTCGAAAAGGATTTTGCCGCCAAAATGTACTGCATGCGGGAAAGGAACAGTGCTGCGGTTCAGCCCTCGGAGCCCGGCTCCCCCTCG
>JAUNLB010000178.1 GCA_030532485.1 Pseudoclavibacter sp. | reverse complement strand
TGCTTCGCTTCGAGAAGCACCGGACACGCATCGTCCAGTCGACTTCTCGTCTTCCTGACCCTCCGGGAGCCTATGCTTCCCCGATCCTCCCGAAAGGACACCACCAGCATATCCCGAACGGTACGACACCACAAGCCCGGGAGGGGCTTTTCTGCTGAGTGTTTCCTGAGCGCCCGACGTGCAGACTCGACCGAAACGACAGGCGAGACGCGCCCCGAGAGAACCGTCGGAGCAGGCCTCGAGTCGGGAAAGCGAAAAGACACAGAAAGGGTCCGGGTGAATCCTACCGGGAACCTGCGACATTCCAGACGGAAACCGAGTCAGGGCGTCCGCAAATCTGAACATCTATATCATCGATCGCAATATTCGGAGCGGCGACACCGAAGAGGAAGAAGAGACGAGCAGACGAGCCCGAAGGCGCCCACACCCCGCCACACCTCGTCCTTGCCCGATTCACTTGACGCCACTCTCCTGAGCCGACCTCGAGAGATACCCGTCCGGAGACGACTCGACGGGCTGCGAGCGCGCCGCCCCGGTGCGCCGCAACCTCGGGGCGGGAATAGCCGTTAGCCTGGGCGCGTTCCCATCCGTATCGCACACGTCTGCGGACCCGGCAGCCGGTCCGCCAGGAGGAGGGTCCATGCGCAACGTCGTCATCATCGGCTCCGGACCAGCCGGCTACACTGCAGCCGTCTACGCCGCACGCGCGGGCCTGGCCCCCGTCCTCATCGCCTCCAGCGTCGGGATCGGCGGTGAGCTCATGAACACAACCGAGGTCGAGAACTTCCCCGGCTTCCCCGAGGGGATCATGGGGCCGGACCTCATGAGCCGGATGCAGGAGCAGGCGGAGCGATTCGGCGCCGAGCTGGTCTTCGACGACGCGGTCGAACTCGATCTGACGGGCCCGGTCAAGCGCGTGCGCACCGCCTACTCCGGCGACTTCGAGGCCCGCAGCGTCATCCTCGCGACCGGCTCCGCCTACCGCAAGCTGGGCCTGCCCGGCGAGGAGCGCCTGTCCGGGCGCGGCGTGTCCTGGTGCGCGACCTGCGACGGCGCCTTTTTCAAGGAGCAGCACATCGCCGTGGTGGGCGGCGGGGACTCGGCCATGGAGGAGGCGCTCTTCCTGACCCGCTTCGCCGAGAAGGTCACGATCATTCACCGCAACCGGAAGCTGCGGGCCTCGACCATCATGCGCGAGCGGGCCGAAGCGAACGAACGGATCGACTGGCTGCTGGACACCGTCGTCGAGGAGATCCTCGGCGAGGACCGACTGACGGGCGTCCGGATCCGGAACACCGCCACGGACGAGACGAGCGAGCTGCCCCTGGACGGGCTCTTCATCGCCATCGGCAACGAGCCCCGCGTCGATCTGGTCCGTGATCAGCTGGAGCTCTCCCCCGCCGGTACGATCGCAGTGGAGGGCCGCTCCTCCCGGACGAGCCTGCCGGGCGTCTTCGCGTGCGGCGACGTGGTCGACCCCGACTACCGGCAGGCGATCACCGCGGCGGGCTCCGGCTGCATCGCCGCGCTGGACGCCGAACGCCACCTGGCCGAACAGCCGCTTCCGGAGGCGACCGCCGCCCCCGGTCCCGGAGCCTGAGCACGGGCCCCGACCCCACGACCGCATCGAACATCGAAGAAAAGGAACCCCCATGACCGGCATCGTCGACGCCACCACCGACACCTTCCAGGAGGAGACCGCCTCCGGCCTGGTCCTCGTGGACTTCTGGGCCGCCTGGTGCGGTCCGTGCCGACAGCTCGGCCCCGTGCTGGAGCAGATCGCCCAGTCGCGGGACGACGTGAAGATCGTCAAGGTCGACGTGGACGCCGAGCCCGAGCTCGCCGGCCGCTTCGGCATCACCAGCATCCCGGCCATGAAGATCTTCCGCGACGGCGAGCTCGTGGAGGAGATGACCGGGGTGCGTCCCCGCCCGGTCATCGAGCAGGCACTCGACCGCGCCTCCTAGTCTTCAGGGAGACTCCCGGGTGACGCAGCAGGACGCGGGCCGCGTGCTGGATCCCTGGCACGGGCAGTACGCCGAGCGCACGGCGGGCCTGGCGGTGAGCGAGGTGCGCGCACTGTTCGCCGTCGCCTCTCGGCCGGAGGTCGTCTCCCTGGCCGGCGGGATGCCCTATGTGCAGGCGTTGCCGGGCGAACTGGTCGAGTCCGCCTTCCGGACCATGATGCGCGAGCACGGATCGGAGGCGCTCCAGTACGGCGGCGGCCAGGGCATCCCGCAGATCCGCGAGCAGATCCTGCAGCTCATGGCGCTGGCCGGGATCACGGACGCCTCCGCCGACGATGTGGTGACCACGACCGGCTCCCAGCACGCGCTCGAGCTGATGGCCAAGCTCTTCCTGGATCCCGGCGACGTGGTGCTGGCGGAGTCGCCGAGTTACGTCGGGGCGCTGGGCACCTTCCGCTCCTACCAGGCGCAGGTGGTGCACCTGGCCATGGACGCCGAGGGCGTCGAGCCGACGGCCCTGCGGGAAACGGTCCGCCGCTTGCGCGCCGACGGCCGCCGGGTCAAGTTCCTCTACACGGTGCCGAACTTCAATAATCCCTCGGGCGTCACCATGTCGGCCGCCCGGCGGGTGGAGGTCCTGGAGATCTGCCGGAGCGAAGGACTGCTGATCCTGGAGGACGATCCTTACGGGCTGCTCTTCTTCGAGGAGCCGGCGCCGCCGGCGATCCGTTCCCTGGACGCCGAGCACGTCGTCTATCTCGGCTCCTTCTCCAAGATCCTCTCCCCCGGCGTGCGGGTCGGCTGGGCGCTGGCCCCCCACGCGATCCGGGAGAAGCTCGTGCTCGCGGTGGAGTCCTCGATCCTGTCCCCCTCCACCTTCACCCAGTGGGTCGTGACCGAGTATTTCCGGCAGTCCGATTGGCGGGAGCAGATCGACGGGTATCGCGGCGTGTACCGGGAGCGGCGGGACGCGATGCTCCAGGCGCTCGACGAGCATCTGCCGAGGCTGTCGTGGACCAGGCCCGGCGGCGGCTTCTTCGTGTGGCTTCGGCTGCCCGAATCGCTGGACTCCAAGCGCATGCTGCCCCGCGCGGTGGCCGAACTGGTCGCCTACACGCCGGGAACCGCCTTCTTCGCGGACGGGCAGGGACGCGATCGGATGCGGCTCTCCTTCTGCTTCCCCACCCCCGAGCGCATCCGCACCGGTGTGCGCCGGCTCGCGAAGGTCGTCGGCGAGCAGCTGGATCTGCTGGAGACCTTCGGCCCGGAGGCGCTGGGCCCGGTGGACGAAGCTGGGGTGAGCACGCCCCCGCCGAACCTGGACTAGGACCGCCCGCATGAGCCGGAATCGTATGAGCCGGAACCGTCGCGAACACCCCGTCCGGCTCCGATGCGGAACCGGGCACGACACCGAAGGAGCTGCGCCGTGAAGGACCCCGTCACGAGCAACGGATCCGCGACGACGGATCTGGCGGGCCTCCGCATCGTCGTCCTCTCCGGGGGAACCTCCCACGAGCGCGAAGTGTCGCTCCGCTCCGGTCGCAGAGTCGCGGAGGCGCTCGAACGGCACGGCGCCAGGGTGGAGACGGTGGACCCCGGCCCTCGGCTCCTGCCGGAGCTGCGGGCCGAGCCACCGGATCTCGTCTGGCCTGTGCTGCACGGCTCCGGCGGCGAGGACGGCGCGCTGTTCGGACTGCTGCGGGCTGCGGGGCTGCCCTATATCGGCCCCCGCCCCGGCGCCGCCCGACTGGCTTGGAACAAGGCGAACGCGAAGACCCTCGTGCGTCGGGCAGGGCTGTCGGCCCCGCCCGGCCTGGTGCTGCCCGAATCGCTCTTCCGGGATCTGGGCGCGCAGCAGGTGATCGAGTCCTTCACGGAGGGCGTCGGGCTGCCCGCCGTCGTCAAGCCGGTCACGGGCGGCTCCGCCCAGGGGGTCGGCCGGGTGGACGCCCCCGAGCACTTCGGCCGCGCGCTCGTCACGGCGCTGGGGTACGCCGACGCCGTGCTCGTCGAGCGCGCGGTCTTCGGGCGCGAGGTGATGGTCGGCGTGGCGGATCTGGGCGAGGGCCCGATCGCGACGCCCGCGGTCGAGGCGGTCCCGAACGACGGGGTCTTCGACTACGAGGCCAGGTACAACGCGGGCGAGACGAGCTACTTCGTCCCGGCCTGGGTCTCCGAGGCCGTGGCCGGACGGATCCGCGACACCGCCTTGACCGCCTTCGAGACGATCGGCTTGGCGGATCTCGCCCGGATCGACATGATCGTCGACGAGCAGGGCGTGCCGTGGTTCATCGAGGCGGATGCGGTGCCGGGTCTGACCGAGACCTCGATCGTGCCGATGGGCCTGGCGGCCATGGACGTCGAGCCGCAGACCGCCTACGCCCGCCTCGCCGCCCGAGCGATCGAACGCGGTCCGAGGGCCTTCGACCCGCGCCGCCCCTGAGCCTCCGCGTCACCGCCGCTGGACACCGTCGCCGCGTGCGCGGCGAGCTTGGTGTCCAGGGTCCAGACCTCCACCTGACAACCGGTGCGCTCCATGTAGCGCCGACACTCGGCGAGAATGCACAAATCTCCGGTGCCGAACCTGTTTCGAGCATGTTCGATGTAGGACATCCCCGTTCCTGCACCTCCGAGCAGTTGCTCCAGAAAACCCCTGTCCCACTGGACGTCGTGCAGGATCCACGGACTCTTTCCGGCACAGA
>JAUNLB010000177.1 GCA_030532485.1 Pseudoclavibacter sp. | reverse complement strand
GATCATGAGGGAGTGCCGCTCGGTCCCGCCCGTGGTCGCCAGCAGCACGGGCGTGCCGCGCAGCGCCCGGGCGTCCACCAGGTCCATGAAGGACTTGAACAGGCCGCTGAAGGAGCCCTGGAAGGCGGGGCTCGCGACGACGAGCGCATCGGCGCCCTCCACCGCCGCCACCGCTTCGGCCAGCTCCCCGGCGGGGAAGCCCGAGAGCATGGCCTCGGCCACGGCCCGGGCGTGGTCGCGCAGCTCGATGCGCACCGCCTCGACGGGGGCGTCGGCGGCCAGCGCCTGCTCGGCCCGGCGGCCGAGCAGATCCGCCAGCATGCCCGTGGTCGAGGGGGCGCCGAGCCCCGCCGACACGACGACCAGCCGGAGCGGCCGCCGTCCGGAGGACTCCCCGCTCATCGCTCGTCCTCGGCCCTGGCGCCGGTCCAGCGGTCCTGCACGGAGGCCTGGGCGGCCACCGGCTCCTTGCCCTCCGCCTGGGCGGCCGCCAGCCGGGCCGCGTGGGTGGGGGCCTCCTGGGGCACGTGGGCGGGGCGCACGGCCTCGAACTCGCGGCGGAGCACCGGCACGACCTGCTCGCCGAGGATGTCCAGCTGCTCCAGCACCGTCTTGAGCGGCAGGCCGGCGTGGTCGATCAGGAACATCTGCCGCTGGTAGTCGCCCACGTACTCGCGGAAGCCCAGAGTGCGGTCGATGATCTCCTGCGGGCTGCCGACGGTCAGCGGCGTGTGCCGCATGAAGTCCTCCAGCGTGCCGCTGCCGCCGTAGACGGGGGCGCGGTCGAAGTAGGGGCGGAACTCCCGGATCGCGTCCTGGCTGTTGGGGCGGATGAACACCTGGCCGCCGATGCCGACGATCGCCTGGTCGGCCTGGCCGTGGCCGTAGTGCTCGAAGCGCTGCCGGTACAGCTCGACCATCTGCTTCGTGTGCTCGGCGGGCCAGAAGATGTGGTTCGCGAAGAAGCCGTCGCCGTAGTAGGCGGCCTGTTCGGCGATCTCCGGGCTGCGGATCGAACCGTGCCACACGAAGGGGGCGATCCCGTCGAGGGGCCGGGGGGCCACGGTGAACTGCTGGAGGGGGGTGCGGAAGCGTCCCGACCAGTTCACGACCTCCTCGTCCCACAGCTTGCGCAGCAGGGCGTAGTTCTCGACCGCCAGCTCGATGCCCTGCCGGATGTCCTTCCCGAACCAGGGGTAGACCGGACCCGTGTTCCCCCGGCCGAGCACGAGGTCCATCCGGCCCTCGGAGAGGTGCTGCAGGTAGGCGTAGTCCTCGGCGAGTCGAACGGGGTCGTTGGTCGTAATGAGGGTCGTCGCGGTGGAGAGGATGATCCGCTCGGTGCGCGCCGCCAGATAGGCGAGCAGCACGGTCGGGTTCGCGGGCGCCACGAAGGGAGGGTTGTGGTGCTCGCCGGTGGCGAAGACGTCGAGCCCGACCTCCTCGGCCTTGCGGGCGATCTCGACGGTGGCCGAGATCCGCTCGTGCTCGCTCGGGATGCGACCGCTGACGGGGTCGCGAGTGAGGTCGCCGACGGTGAAGATGCCGAACTGCATGGTGATCCACTTTCCTTGTTCTCATGCCCGGGTCAGGGGTCTTGTCCACCGTGCTCCTGGGCGCCGGCGAACGCGCCGGTACACCGGGCTGTAACGCGGGAGGGGGGCGGCTATTCCCGAGGGCGCCGGGGCGCCTCGCCGACGCCGTCGGGGGCCGGGGAGGCGGGTGTCCTCGGGCGGCTCGAGGAGTCGTCGTCCGGCGGGGCGACCCGTTCCAGGATCCCGTCCGCTACCTGTTCCGCTCGGCGGCCGGGCTTCGCGCAGACCCGCAGCCCGCTGCAGCGGTCGGGGGCTCGACCGCCGCGCCGCGAAGGACCGCCCGACCCCCTCCCCGAAACCCGCCGGGAAGACCGAAGCATACCGCTCGACGAGTTCTCGCCTCCCCCTGCGGGAGCCCGTGTCCCCGCCGAGGCGCACGACGTCCGCAACGGGTCTCAGAAGATCATGGGGCGGTCGTCGTCCAGGGCGGTCGACACCTCCAGCTCCACCAGAACCGGCACGTGATCGCTCGGCGCGTCCCCGCCGCGCTCGGCACGCTCGATCGAGGCGTCCGCCACCAGCTCGTCGAAGGCGGAGGAGCCGAGCACGAAGTCGATGCGCATGCCCTCGTCCTTGGGGAAGCGGCCCGCCTTGTAGTCCCAGTAGGTGTAGCCCTCCACCCCGCGCTCCCGCACGACGTCCACGAGCCCGGCGGACAGGAACGCCTCGAACGCCTCCCGCTCGGGACCGGAGACGTGCGTGGCGCCCTCGAAGGCCGCCATGTCCCACACGTCGCCGTCCAGCGGGGCGATGTTGAAGTCGCCCATGAGCGCGATCGGCGCGCCGGGGTTCGCCGCCATCCAGGCCCGGGTGTCCTCCAGCAGCGCGCGCAGCCAGCGCAGCTTGTAGTCGTAGTGGGCGTGGGCGAGCTCGCGGCCGTTGGGCACGTACAGCGACCACAGCCGCAGATCCTCCACGGTCACCGCGAGCGCCCTGGCCTCCAGCGGCAAGGGGCCGTCCTCGGGCGGGGTGTTGGCGTAGCCGGGCATCCCGTCGAAACCAATGCGGGCGTCCCGGATCCCGAGCCGGCTCGCGAAGGCGACGCCGTTCCACTGGTCGAGCCCGTGGACCTCCAGCTCGTAGCCGGCCCGCTCGAACGGCTCGCGGGGGAACTGCTCCGGCCTGCACTTGATCTCCTGCATGGCCAGCACGTCCACATCGGCCCGTTCCAGGAAGTCGACCACGCGCTGCGCCCGGGCTCGGATGGAGTTCACGTTCCAGGTGGCGATCCGCATGGGCCCACGCTAGCCGAACACGCCGTTCACCAGGCGGCGGCGCCGCGCAGGATCGCGAGCACCGCGCCGAGGGCCGCGAGCACCAGCGCCGCGCCGCGGGCGGTGCGCATGGACAGCCGGCCCTCCAGCCGTGCGCCCAGCGCGAGCCCCGCGAGAGCGGCGGCGGCCGTGATCGGCAGCATCCACCAGGGAGGCGGGGCGATGCCCGTGCCGAGCAGCAGCTTGCCGCCGATCGACAGCAGCCCCATGCCGAGGAAGACCGGCTGCATCGTCGCCGCGAAACCGGCGTGCGGCCAGCGCAGCAGCCTGGCGGCGATGACGAGCGCCGGAGCGGCGACGCCCGCGACCGCGTTGCCGAGACCGCCGGCCGCGCCGGCCAGGGCCAGCACCGGCCGGCCCGGCGCCTCCGGGAGCCGCTCGGCCAGCAGGACCGCGCCCAGCCCGGCCAGCACGGTCGTCCCGACCAGGACCGAGAGGGGGCCCGCCGGAAGGGCCCGCACGAGCCAGGCGCCCAGCAGCGCCCCGGGGACCGCGGCCGCCAGCAGGATCCCCGCCCGTCGCCACTCGATCCGCCGCCGGACCGCGACGAGGATCACGGCGGCCGAGACGACGGCGGCCGCGTTCGTCAGCAGCACGCCCGACACCGGGCCCAGGAGCACGGTCAGGACCGCCGAGACGACCAGCCCGACGCCGGAGCCGCTCAAGCGCTGCAGGGCGGCGCCGAGCAGCACCGCGAAAGCGGCGGCCGAGCCGAGCAGGAGCGGGGCGTCGCTCACGGCGGCTCAGCGCCGGACCGCGTAGGCGTACTGGCGGGGGTGGCGGCCGGGGCGGCCGAGGGCGGCTGCCGCGTTGTTCGCCCAGGACAGGTCGCGCAGCATGCCGCGGCCGATCATGACGGCGTCGGCCCGGCCCGAGCGGACGAGCTCCTCGGCCGTGGCCGCATCGTCGATGCGCCCGACGGCCGCGACCGGGACGCCCGTCTCCGCCCGTATCCGGGCGGCCTTGGCGGTCTGGTAGTCCCGATCGCGCGGGATCGGCGCGGGCACGAGGCCCCCCGAGGAGCAGTCCACGAGGTCCACGCCCCGTCCGGCGGCGTCGCGGACCAGTTGCAGGGCGTCCTCGAGCCGCCAGGCGGGGCGGTCGTCCTCCGGGTCCTCGGCGACCCAGTCGGTGGTGGAGATGCGCATGAGCAGCGGCAGCTCCTCCGGCCAGGCGGCGCGCACGGCCGCCACCACCTCCAGCGGCAGGCGGGAGCGCCCCTCGGGGCCGCCGTCCTCGTCCTCGCGGGCGTTGCTGAGAGGCGAGAGGAAGGAGTGCAGGAGATACCCGTGGGCGGCGTGGATCTCCACGGCGCGGAAACCGGCCTCGGCCGCCCGGGCCGCGGCCCGCGCCCACAGTCGCGGCAGCGCCCGGATCTCCTCGGGGCTCGCCTCCCGCGGAGCGGGCAGCCCGGGGAAGGGGATCGGGCTCGGAGCGATCGCGGGCCAGCCGAGCTCCGGCGGCAGCGGGGCGCCGCCGGCGGCGGGCGGAAGGGTGCCGGCCTTCCTGCCCGCGTGGGCGATCTGCACGGCCGGCACCCCGCCCGCCTCGGCGATCGCGGCCGCCAGACGGCGGAAGGCGGGGATCTGCGCATCGTCCCACAGGCCCAGGTCCCGATCGGAGATGCGCCCCTCGGGGGCGACGGCGGTGGCCTCCACCACGACCATGCCCGCCCCGCCCGCGGCCCGGGCGGCGTAGTGGGCGAGGTGGAAGTCCGTGGGCGCACCGGCCCGTTCGCCGTCCGGCGCCGCGGCGTAGCTGCACATGGGGGACATCCAGACGCGGTTGGGGATCTCCACCCCGCGCAGGCGGAGGGGGTCGAACAGCCCGCTCATCGCCGCTC
>JAUNLB010000008.1 GCA_030532485.1 Pseudoclavibacter sp. | reverse complement strand
CCGCCAAGCCAACCGCCGCGTCGAAATCTTCATCCCCGCCTTCTGAACCCCCCGCACCGGTCCGTCCCGAGCCGAGCCTCGGGGTCGCGGCGGCCTCTCGCGCCCGCGCCCCGGCCTCCAGACCGGAGGGGCCCGCCCGCCCGTTTCCCCGAGCGGGTCCCTCCGCACTCCGGCCGAGCGGAGCGGGGGTCATCCCCTGGTCGGAAAGTGAGGGCCTCCGGGCTGCGGCATCGGGAACGCCGCGATAGGCTGACGCGGTGCCGCGACACGATCGCAGCTCCGGAGGCGACACCACACGCGCCGTATCGAATCGAGGAGGTCCGGTGACGTCGGGAAGCGAATGGGATTTCCGCGAGTTCAGCGCGCCGCCGCCCCCCGAATCCGGCCCCGCCGCGCCCGGACTGGCCTCGTCCGGGGGGACGGAGTGGGGCGCCGGGGATGGGTTCGCGGCGCCCGGCGCCGCGCAGGACTTCTTCTCCGGGACCGACCCCTTCGGCGCGACTGACCGGGAGCAGGCCTCGCCCTTCGCGGCCCCCGGCCAGGCCCCCGGCGCCGATCCCTTCGGCGCCTCCGATCCCTTCGGCACCGCCGGCTCCGCGCAGGCCGGGGAGGCCGCCACGCCGTTGCAGACCGTTCGCACGCCGCTCGCCTGGCTCTTCGCCGCCGCCGCGCTCGCCCTGCTCGCCGGCGTCGTCGCCTCGATCGCCGGCTCCCTGCCGCCGGTCGCGATCGCCTGCTGGGCGGTGGCCGGGCCCGTGGCGATCCTGCTGCTGGCCGTCTACCTGTCCCGCGACACCAAGGCCCGGACGCACGTGAACTACTCGCCCCCGCTGTGGGCCCCGACGTTCTACGGGGTCGCGCTCGCCCTGGTGTTCATCGCGGTCATGATCGCCTCCCTGCACATCGCCTTCTGGATCGGACGGATGTGATGAGGGGGACCAGATCGCGGATCCGCGGGCTTCTGGCCGTCGCGGCGGCCGCCGTCTTCGCCGCCGCAGGGCCCCTCGCCTCGGCCCCGCCGGCAGCGGCCGCCCCCGTCAAGGGCACCTCCAGCGACTTCAGCGCCTGCATCCGGGGCGGCGGGCAGGCGGACCTGCTCCTGCTGGTGGACGAGTCCTCGTCCCTGCTCGGCAACGACCCGGGCCAGGCCCGGGTCTCCAGTGCGAGCTACTTCGTGGAGCGCCTGGCGAAGTCCGCCGCCGAGGACGGGCTCGACATCGACATCCGCCTCGACGTCTTCGCCCACTCCACCGAGCAGATCATGCCCTGGACCCCGCTCGTCCCCGATCGGCTGGAGTCCGTCAACGGCTCGATCGCGACCCTCGCCGAACGCGTCGAGGGCTTCGACACCGACTACTGGACCGCGCTGGACGGGGCGCAGCGGACCCTCAAGCAGAAGGCGCAGGAGGCTCAGGGGCAGCAGCGCTGTCAGGCGATCGTCATGTTCACCGACGGGCGCTTGGACTACTCGCCGCGGCTCACCCCGGAGGAGCAGCAGGCGTACGGCGTCGAGAAGGTCTTCGCGCCGGGCGTCCAGCTCACGAGCCAGGAGGCGGCCGACCGGGTGCGGCAGGCGGCCCAGGACGACATCTGCCGGGCGGGCGGCCTGGCCGACCAGATCGCCACCTCGGGCCTCTCCACCTTCGGCATCGGCCTGACGGTCGACCCCGCCGCGCAGCAGGAGTTCGATCTGTTCAGCTCGATCATGACCGGCACCGGCACCGCGGGCGGCAGCTGCGGGACCTCGGGCGGCGAGCGCGGCGAGTTCTTCCTCGCCCAGGACGTCGACTCGCTCCTGCTGGTCTTCGACCGGATCACGGGCACCGAGACCCCCATCGGCAGCGAGGAGGGCATCTGTCAGAACCGGGTCTGCGCCGACCGTGCCCACGAGTTCGTGCTGGACACCACGACGCCGGAGGTCCGCATCCTCGCCCAGGCCGACGTCGCCGGCCTCAGCGTCACCGTGCTGACCCCCTCCGGCCAGACCGCCGAGTTCCCGTTCACCGAGCCCGGCAAGACGGAGAAGGCCGAGTCGGGCGGCGTGCACTTCGACTACACATGGGAGACCGAGAAGACCCTCTCGATCGAGTTCGCCCAGGGCGCAGCCCCGGCGAACGCCTGGATGGGGCTGTGGCAGCTGGCCTTCACCGACCCCTCCGGCCAGTCCGAGGGCAAGCAGTCCCGCTCCAACATCCACATCCGCGGCGCACTCGCCCCGGCCGTGTCCGAGGGGCAGCCGCTGGAGTTCCACGCCGGCGACACCGTCTCGCTCACCCCGGTGCTCGCCCTCCGGGACGGCAGCGGCTTCGACGCCGCCACGATCCAGGGCGCCATGCGCTACTCGGCGAGCATCGTGGACGCCCAGGGCGCCGAGTTCCCGGTGCTGGAGACCGAGGACCCGGCCCGGATGGGCCGGCCCGTGGAGGTGTCGCTCGCCGACGCCGCGATCGGGGCCGCGACCCTGCGGCTCGGTCTCGAGATCACGACCGCGGCCGCGAAGCGGCCGGACGGCTCCCCGGTTGCGGGCACGGCGCTGTCCCCGGTCTCGGTGGACCTGCCGCTGACGATCCGCACCCCGGCCGAGTTCCCGGTCCTCGGCGAGTCGATCGACTTCGGCACCGGCACGGGCGCGGCGGATCTGCGGGGCTCCCTGGAGGTCTCCGGTGCCGGCTGCGTCTGGGTGGCCGCCGAGGACGCACCGCAGATCGACGCGGCGCCCGAGGGGCTGGGCGCGATCGCGGTCGCGGCCCCCGGCCACGGCGAGCGGGGCGGCTGCCTGGACGCGGGCGCAGGTCCCCTGGAGCTGAGCCTGCGGACCGAGCACGGCGGCAACGGCACCGTCAACGGGACCGTACCGGTCATGCTCGCCCCGGCGGACGGATCCGGGGAGCCCATCCGGGTGGACGTGCCCTTCACGGCGAATCTGCAGAACCCCCTGAACGCGCTCAACTTCGTGCTCGTGCTCGTCGCGGCCCCGCTGCTGGGCATCGGCCTGCCGGTGCTCCTGCTCTACTTCGCGAAGTGGCGGATCTCCCGCATCCCCGCCCGGCCGTTGGCCGCCGCGCTGATCCCGGTGCGCAGCGAGCACGGGCAGCTGCTGCGGGACGGCGCCCCCTTCGAGCTCGGTCCCGCCGATCTGCGCGGCACCGTGGCGATCCCCGCGAACGGCGCACGGCGGCTGCAGATCGGCCAGACCGCCCTGCGCGCGACGATCGGCGCCTCCCCGACGGGCGCGGGCTTCGTCGTGGTCGACTCGCCCGGCGAGGCCTCCGCCTCCGGGGCGAGCCCCTCGACCGATCGCAGCGGGCTGCGGGCACGGCTGCCGCTTGCGGTGCACAACAACTGGGTCGTGCTGCACCGCGACGGGGACCCCGCCGATACGGCCCGGCTGCTCGTCCTGCTCGGCGGCGACGCGCCCCGGTCCGAACGGGAGGAGCTGTCCCGGCAGATCGCCGCCCGGGCCCCGGAGGTGCTCGACGCGCTCGTCCGGGCACGGCGCGAGGTGGGGCAGGCGCCCCCGCCGGAGCCCGTCGCGGCCGGCTCGCCCTTCAGCGGCGAGGCGGCCCCCGCAGCCGGCAGCCCGTTCCAGCAGAGCCCGTTCCAGTCGCCGGCCGGACAATCCGGGCCCGCCGACCCCGGCGGCCCTCAGCCGCCCTCGGGCGGTCGGGGCGCGAGCCCCTGGGGCACGGTGTGAGCGGCGCCGCCGTCCGGGCCGGGTCGGCGCGACCGGGCGGCGGGGTCGAAGAGCATCGAGAACGCCGAGAGACAACTGCGAGAGAGAGGCAGCCTCCATGTACAAGTTCCTGATCGTCGGCTGCGGCGGCTCGGGCGGCTCCACGCTCGCGTACATGATGGATCAGATCCGCAGCGAGCTGGCCCCGTACGGATTCGGCGAGATCCCCGCCGGCTGGCAGTTCGTGCACATCGACGTGCCGAGCGCCCCCGACACCAAGATCGACGGGATCGGGAACGTGCGCGAGCAGGGCGGCGGCTACATCTCCACCGCCCCCCACTCCGGTTCCTATGCCGTGCTCGACAACGCCATCTCGCAGTGGTTCGGCCAGGCGGGCGCCTTCGGCGAATTCGGGACCTGGGCGCCGCGCGAGGCCGAGAAGATCACCGTCCCGCTCACCTACGGCGCCGGCCAGATGCGGGCGGTGGGGCGCATCATCACCCTGGCCCGGGCCCGCGACGTGTACGACGGGCTGGCGCGGGCGTTCCAGAAGCTCAACACGGTCGAGACCAACACGGCCATGGCCGAGGTCGCCCGGGCCATCCCCGGCATCGGCCGCTTCAATCCGGAGGAGAAACCGCTCGTGCTCGTGGTCTCCTCCATGGCGGGCGGCGCGGGCGCCTCCATGGCGCTGGACGTGTGCCGGCTGCTCTCGCTCGTGCCCGGAGTCGACCCGGACCTGACGGGCGTGTTCATGGTCGCCCCGGACGCCTTCGACGAGCTGCCGGACTCGGCCAGGGGCGGTGTGCGGGCCAACGCGCTCGCCATGCTGGGGGAGATCGTGGCGACCCAGACCGGCGCGGCCGAGAACCACGACATCGCCCTGCTGCGCGCCCTGGGCCTGGAGGTGCAGCCCACCGGCCGCCCGCCGTTCGCGCGCGTGTTCCCCGTCGGCCGCTTCGTCGGCGTGGAGAAGACCCTCTTCGGCGACGGCTCGCAGAGGGCCGTCTACCGGGGCCTGGGCCGGGGCCTGGCGGCGCTCATCTCCTCCGGCAGCGCCTCCGGCGACTACGCCTCCTTCGACCTGGGCAACATCTCCGACCCGACCCCCGCCCACCCGGACTTCCTCGGCTGGGGCGGGGCGAACCCGATCCCGTGGGGCTCCTTCGGCTTCGCGAGCCTGTCGCTGGGCCGGGACCGCTACCGGCACTACGCGGCCCAGCGGATCAGCCGCTTCGCGCTGGACCGGCTGCGCACGGGGCACATCCAGCCGGGCAACACCTCCTCCAGCGTCGAGCAGCTGCGCAGCCTCGTCGACGCCCAGTGGTCCCGCATCGCCGCGGACATGCTGCTGCCCGCCGGCGACGCCGGCGCCCCCCTCAACCAGCAGCAGGTCCTGCAGTGGTTCACGGGCACGGCGCTCAGCCGCGGCGACGCGGACCGCATCGCCCGGCACATCGTCGACCAGCAGATCACCCCCTACGTCCCGGCCCCGGCCGGCCAGGCCTCGCAGTGGGCGCCGATGCTGCAGCGCTTCTTCGTCGACCGGGCGCCGATCCTGCAGAACGCCTCCAGCGAAGGGGCCTACCACTGGGCCTTCCAGTGGGCCGCGGTCGTGCACGACCGGCTGCTGGGCCAGGTCCAGCAGGGCGTCGAGACCTTCGGGCTCTCCTACGCCCGGGAGGTGCTGGAGCGGGTCGAGCGGCTCATCCGCGACGAGCTCGCGCCCCGGCTGGGCGAGCTGGCCGGATACCAGGCGGGCGACCTCGCCCAGGTGCCTCCGGCCTTCGCGGCCGAGCTGAGCACGATGCGCGGCGGCATCGCGAACGGCCAGGGCCTCGTGCAGCGCCTGAGCGATCTGGAGCGGGTGCAGCTGACCGACACGGTCTACGCCCGGGCCGCGGATCTCGCCAGAGGCGTGCTGCACGCGCTGGTCGGCGAGGTCATCGCCCCGCTCAAGGACACGATCGGCAATGCGATCGCGGTACTGGACAACGCGGTGGCCGCCCCGCCGGTCGCGAGCGGCCTGGCGAACGTCGTCACCGACCAGTACAAGCTGTGGCCGAGCGAGCAGGACCAGATCGTCCCCGAGCGCTTCGACGTGGCCGAGAACGAGATCCTGCTCACGCCGGCCGAGGGCTTCGGGCGGCAGTTCGAGGGCGATCTGCGGCTCGCGATCGGCGGCGCGAACGCCGTGGTCACCCTCGACGATGCGAGGCTCACCGCCGCCCGGGCGGTCATCTCCGGCACCTGGCCGGTCGCCCAGGGCCGCAGCGCGCCCGGCGGCCTGGTGACCGTGCTGGCCCACTGGCGGCCGGCGCTGTTCAACCGGGACCCCATGACCGGTCAGCCGATCACCCCGTCCCAGGGCCGCTACGAACTCAACGTCTCGCCGGCCGATCTGCTGGGCCGGGCCCTCCAGTTCGTCTCCCGACCGGGGGAGTCCTTCGAGACCTTCTGCTCGCTCTCGCTGCGCGACTACGCCCTGGGCAAGGACGTGCCGAGCGCGGAACTGCCCCGCCGCCGGGCGGACCTGGTCGCCAAGTTCGGTCAGACCCTGTCCAGGGCGCTGCCGCTCATCAGCCTGGACGCGGACGCCGTGACCACGATCCACAACTCGCAGCCGCAGTACCGCTACAAATTCTCGGCGGTGCCCTTCGAGCACATCCCGGACCTCGTCGCCGAGCTCGGCGCCGTCATCAGCGGCCGCTCCAACATCGCCCCGGAGGTCTCGCAGGCCTTCGAGAAGGCCCTGTCCAGCGCCGACCACCTCACCCGCATCGACGTGTTCGGCTCCTACCGCAACTACTCGCCGCTCGTGTTCGACTCGCTGCTCAAGCCCGTCGCCCAGCAGTGGGCGGGCACCGCCCCGCAGGGCCGGCTGGCCTTCTGGGCCCACCGCCGCAGCCGCACCCTGCCGGCCTCCCTGCCCCTCAGCGACGCGGAGCGGCAGGCGATGATCGCCGGCTGGTACATCGGCCAGATCACCGGTCAGCTGCGCTTCCCCGAGGCGCCGTTCAACTCGCCGGTCGAGGTGTGGGACGCCGAGGAGCACCGCTGGCTCGCCTTCCCGCACCCGCTGCTGACGCCGCCCAGCGAGTTCCGGGGCCAGAGCTACGACTGGCTGCCGGCGGTGCTGGAATCGCAGCTGCTGGCCATCTCCCGCGCCCACGAGGTGCCCGTCATGCATTCTCTGGGCCCCTACCGGCGCCTGCGCCGGCTCTACGACGCGAACGAGCTGCATCCGGAGCGGGGACTGGGCCAGCTGCACGGCGAGCTGGAGCTGGCCAAGTGGATCGAGACGGGGGCGACCCCCAGCGGCCTGCCCTCCCGGATCCCCGGCGAGACCCCGGAGGAGCGGGCGGAGAACGCGAAGCAGTGGGTGCAGCAGATCGGCGAGTTCACGGCCGCGAACTTCATCCCCCCGGCCAGGCCCGGCGAGTCCTCCGGACCGTACGGGGCGATCCTCAACCGCAAGCACGCCGCGAACACCCCCTTCTTCCGGGATCTCGGGCCCGACATCGTCGCGGTCACCGGGCGGCTGGCGGAGCTCATCGACCGGGCCGCCGAGCGGGCCGAGCGGGGGACCGCCCCGCCCCCCGTGGACGCCCGGGGGCTCGCCCAGGGGGCGGGGGGCGGCCGGAGCGGCGACACCGTCCCGGAGATGCCCGACGCCGGTTTCGGGGCCTTCTGATGAGCGTGCTCACGATGTTCCTGGCGCCGGACGGGGCGCTGGACGAGGTGCGCGACGCGTTGAGCGACTGGTCCGCCGCGGGGCTCGTGGAGCCGTTCATGTGGATCCGGCCGAGCATGCTGGAGGCCGACGCGGACGCCGCGCTGCTCGTGGAGGCCGGCCGCTGCCGGGGCGTGTCCCTGCAGGCGGTCGCCGGCCGCAGCCGCGTCTCGCGGGTCCGGATCTGCGCGCTCGTGCCGGCCCTGGCCGGCCTGCCCCGCCTGAGCGTCGCCGAGGAGATGCGGCTCACGGATCTGATCGACCGGTCCTTCGGCCGCGTGCCCGTCACGCGGGTGCGCGCCATCGTCGCCCGGGACGGCGAGGACGGAACGGTCCCGGGGCTCGTGGTGGGGGGCTGGCACAACATCGTCGTCTCGCCCGAGGACTCGATCGGACCGGGGCTGGGTCGGCAGCGGCTCGGGGTGCAGACGCCGATCGGGCTGCTGTGCCGGCAGGCCGCGGCGACCGCGGCCGGCCTGCTGGGCCTGTGGCGCGGCGCGCCGGAGACCGCCCTGGACGCCGAGCGGATGGCGGACGGCGAGCGGGTGCGGATCGGCCGCAGCTACTTCCGGAGGCTCGCGACCGACGAGGTCGCCGCCCGCCTGCGGGAGGGGGTGCTGTCCATGCACGACGGCCTGCCCCTGCCCGCCCAGTTCGGCGTGCCCACCGTCTACGTGCCGGACGAGGCCGCCGCGGCCCAGCAGATGTCGGACCGCCTGTGGACCAAGCACGCGGGGGTGCTGCGCGGCCCGCGCGAGCAGTTCGTCTCCAGCCAGGCGCGGCCCATCCGGGGCATGGAGGCGCTGCGCATGTTCCTGGGCTTCCTGTGGGCGGCCCTCAAGCGCGCTCCCAAGGCCTGGCTCAAGGGCATCGTCGCGGGCGTGCAGACGGGCACCGCGAACGCCCTGCAGGGCTTCGTGTTCGGCTCGGAGCCGGCCGCCTACCAGGTCGTCATCGGCGGGGTCGTCGCGGGCGGGATGCCCGCCGGCTGGACGGACTTCCGCGCGGCCGTCTCCTCGCTGGACCGTGCACTGGACGGCGGGGCCTCCGGCGACCACGCCGCCTATCCGGACCTCTCGGGCCTGTGGCAGGACTACGCGGCCGCGGCCATGACCCTCGCCGACGCGGGGGAGCGCGCCCAGGGGCTCGCGCCCCTGCAGATCGGCGGCCAGCCCGGCATCATGCGCCGGGTCGAGCGGATCGTGCCCGGCGCCGCGCTCTCCTTCCACGGCCTGCCCCCGCACGTGGCCGCCGGCGTCGGCGCCTCGGGCGTCGAACCGTTCGACGTGCTGGGCGCCCACGATCTCCAGCGGCGCATGCGGGTGGTCGCCGAGCAGCCCCTCATGAGCGTGGACGCCTCCGGCGCGCTCGAGCGCCTGGGCTCGTGGCGCCAGGAGCACGGGGCCAGCTTCGCCTCCCGGGTGGGCGAGCGCATCGCGGGCGCCCTGACCGCCGTGCAGCAGGAGATCCGGACGCTCTACGAGCAGCTGTCCCGCATCGCGGCGCCCGACGATCTGCTGGCCCGCTTCCAGGAGCGCCAGCAGCAGCTCACGAACGTCATGTGGGTCCTCGGCATCATGTTCGTGGTCGGCATCGCCGTCGCGATCACCTTCGGCGCCGTGGGCCTGTACGAGTGGTGGACCGCCGTGCTCGTCGTGCTCGGCCTGCTGCTGCTCTGGTTCGTGGCGGGGCTCATCGTCTTCCTGCAGGGGCAGCGGGACCTGTTCGCCTTCATCAATCGACGACGAGAGGTGCAGACGAACGAGGAGATCGCCAGGCGCAACCTCCAGCACGCGCTGCGCGACGCCAAGCGGCTCGCCGACGCCTACCTGCAGTTCCTGGCCTGGTCCCGGATCATCGGTGCGGTGCTCGCCAACCCGTTCGGGGAGCGGCCCCGGCGGCCCGGCGAGCAGCGCGACCCGGTCGCCGGGCTGCCCCTGTCCTCCCGGGTCGGCCGGGTGGTGCCGCAGGACGAGCACATCGCCCAGGCGGCCGCGCGGCTCCGCCGCGACCTCTTCTCGACCGGCTGGCTCGGCGAGAGCTGGAGCGCCTCGCTCGCGGGGGCGGCCGGGCGCATCGGGCCGCGCGGGGTCGAGCTGGAGGGTCAGCCGCTGGCGATCTACCGGGATCTCGGGGACGGGCGCGACAGCCTGCTGAACCTGTGGGCGGCCTCGCTGCTGGAGCACGGCGTGGACCCGGAGATCGGCGAGGACAAGTGGCGCCACATCATGCAGCTGCTGCAGACCCGGCACCACGCCGTGGTCACCGACATGCTGCGGCAGGTGCGGGACTCCAGCGAGCCGGAGGGGGTCCTGAGCGACTACGAGACGTTCATGAGCGGCATCGACCGGGACCCGGAACCGGGCGACCGCCTCGACGACCGCGTGCTCACGGACGCCGCCCGCGCCCGCGGACTCAGCCGCATCACCGCCTCCCGGCCGCAGCGCAGGCAGGACGGACTGGACCGGACGGCGGTCCTGGTCCAGTTGAGCGAGCCCATCGACGGCTTCGAGCTGCGCGTCCACTCCAGTCACGCCCCGGCGCCCTCCCCGGCCGAGCGGACGCCGGAGGGCCGCTCCGCGGGGGAGGGCCCGGCGGGGATGCCGGATCTGTTCGGAGGCACCCCGTTCTGAGAATGGGCACGTGGACGAGGCGGGCGCGGGACCGCCGCGGCAGGAGACGAGGAGAGTCATGAGCGAGCAGGCGCGACGAGCCGCCCTGGAGAACTGGGCGCGGCTCGCCAGCCGCGCCGGTTTCCGACCTCCCCCCGCGGGCGTGCTCGCGGAGCTGGCGCGAGCGGGCGGCGTGCCGCCGACCATGCGGAGCGCTCCGGGGGTGGCGGCCTGGGAAGCGACCCTCGTGTGGCTCATGCAGCAGGCCGAGCGCGGGGTGGCCGGCCCCGAGCGCTTCCTGCCGCCGCAGTTGCGCGTCCCGCGCGGAGCGGGCCCCGCGTCCGTCTCCCCGCAGGGGTCGATGCTGCCGCCGGGACAGGGGTCGTTCGTCGCGGGGGGCGCGGCCCCGGCCCGGCCGGTCCCGCCGCCCGCACCCGCCCCGCGGCCGCCGTCGTCGGCTCCCTCCGCACCGCCGGTGCCGTCCGCACCGCCGGCGCCCGCCCCGCCGCCCGGCGGGCAGCCGGGGGTCCCGGAGCGCCTCGCGCGCCTGACCGCCTGGCACAGCCAGGCCGTCCGCGACGGCGTGGAGAACATCTGGCAGATCAAGGAGACGCATCTGCGTCTGGTCGCCAACGCGAAGGTCGCGAGCGGCGACGAGATCCGGGCGATCTTCCCTCCCGTCGTCGGCCAGTTCGCCGACGAGCTGGCCGAGGCCCTGGCCGCGCCGGCGGCCGGAGCGCCGGAGGCCGCCGCGCCACCGCCGGCGCCGGACGCGGCGGCCCGGGCCGCGCAACAGTCGACGGACGCGCGACCGTCGGGCGAGCAGGAGCCGGCCGCAGCCGAGGCACGGCTTGCGACGACGCAGACCGAGCCCCCCGAACCGGACCTCTCGGTCGACCCCGAGGGCTTCGCCCCGTACGAGTACGGGAGCGGCGACGAGCGCCCGAAGCGCGTGCACGCGAGCATCCGGGACGGGGTCGTGCAGCTGAGCTGGCCGGCCGCGGATCCGGAGCAGCCGGGGGGCGAGTTCGTCGTGGACCGGCTGGTGGCCGGCGACGAGTACGCCCCCTACTCGCCCGACGCCTCGCGCGTGGTCGCCGTGACGCGCGGGCAGGCCGCCGTCGACGAGCTGCCGTTCTCGCACGCCGTGCGCCACTACCAGTTGTGGCGCAACCGCGGCGACTCCGAGGCGGACGCGAAGCGTCGGCAGCCGGTGCTGTCCGCCCAGGCCGCGATCGTCGCTCCCGTGCTGGAGATGGACCTGCGCGAGGACGAGGGGCGGGTGATCGGGCAGTGGCGCGTGCTGCCCGGCACCACCCGGGTGCAGGTGTTCCGCATCCCCGTCCAGAAGGCGGCGGGCGCCTCGGGCGATCCGCTGTACCGGATCCTCGCGGACGAGGCGAACCTCGGCGGATTCGTGGACACCGAAGCGGACCGCGGGCAGCGCTATCTGTACCAGGTGTTCGCGGAGGCCGAGCTGGACGGCGTCTCCAGGCTCTCGGCGCCCATCAGCAACGAGCTGCTCGTCTCAGCGGTCCACGAGCCGGTGCGGGACCTCTCCTTCGAGCTGGAGGACAGCGAGGACGCGCCGCTGTTCGATCTGCGCTGGAGCGTGCCGCCCGGCGGGCAGGTCGTCGTCTACCGGACCGATCGCCCCCCGCAGCCGGGCATCGACCGGCAGGCGCTTCCCGCCGCCGCCCTCGCGGACGCGGGGCTGCCGGAGTCGGCGAAGCTCGCCCATCCCATCACATTGGAGGGCGAGCAGGGCAGCATGCGGGACGTGCCCTGGCCGCGCGGCTGGACGCGGGCCTACTTCACGGCCGTGGTGCTGGTCGCGGATCGCGCCTTCGTCGGCAACACGGTCCGCGGCGTGCGGGTCCCGAAGGTGCGACGGCCCAAGATCGTCGAGCGCGTCAACCGCCAGGTGCTGACCTTCGAGTGGCCGCAGGGCGCGGACGTCGTGCTCGCCTACAAGTCCGGCCGGGGCGTCGGCTCCGAGATCGCGCTGCAGGGGCAGGCGCTGGAGGTCTCCCGCAGCGACTACCGGGAGCGCGGCGGCTTCGAGTTCGAGGCCGGACAGCTGGACGCGACGGGATGCGATCTGCACCTCGTCCCGGTCGCCTTCGACGGCGGCCAGCGGGTGACGGCGGATGCGGAGGTCGTCGGCTACGCGGGCCTGCTGCGCATCGAGTACCGCACCCTGGTCCAGCCCGGTCCGGGCGGGGTGCCCGACATCTCGCTGCAGCTGCGCTCCGAGTCCGATGTGCTGCATGCGCCTCCCTTCGTGCTGGTGTACCGGCAGGACCGGCTGCCGCTCACGATCGACGAGGGGCGTGCGATCGCCGTGTATCGGGAGGGAGGGCAGGCGCAGCGGCGATTCACCCCCAGCCCGCTCACCCGCGTACCCGGACCCGCCTCCACCTGGCGGGTGGAGTCGCAGTCCTTCGCGCAGGAGGCGCGACCGGGCGGCTATCTGCGGCTCTTCGCGGATCTGCCGCCGGAGACGCTGCGGCGGGTCGCGCTGCTGGACCCGCCGGTCGGGAGCCTGCGCGTCCCCGGCCCGACGGGAGGAGCGGTCCATGGGCCATCGTTCGCGTGACGGGGCCCCGTGGGGCGGGCCCGGCGCCGAGAGCGGGGCGCCGGGGAGCCCCGGCGACCCCTTCGCCGCGCCTCCCCTCGCAGCCGGGCCGCAGGGATACGCGGCCGGCCCGGGATACGGCGGCCATCCCTACGCGCCCGGCCCGTACACACCCGATTCGTACGCGCCCGATCCGTACGGGCACGGCCCGGCCGGGGACGCAGCGGATCCGAGCGCCGCGGGCCCGGCGGTCGACTCGGCCGAGCCGGGCGGTCCCGGGGACGCCCCTTACGGGCACTACGGGCGGGTGGAGGACCCGGGCGCCTTCGCGCCGCCGGACGGAGCGGCCGGATACGGGAACGGCGGGGCCCAGGCGGGCCCCGCCCCCGGCGGCTACGGCTACGGCCCGTTCCCCGCTCCCGGCCACCAGGGGCCTGCCGCGGCCGAGCCGACCGCGGCGCAGGGGCCGTTCGCAGACCCCGGCCCCGGAGCCGCCCCCGGATACGACGGCTATGGCGGGCCGGAACCGGGCGGGGCGGCGCCCTACGGCGCGGTCTACCAGGAGTACGGCCCCTCCGGCGGGTATGAGGCGTACGGCCCGCTGTCGGACGCACGATGCCTGCCCGGCGGGATCCCGCCCGGCTCCGACGGGGCGTTCGCGGCCGAGGCGACGTCGCCGGGCGGCTTCGGGCCGCCGCCGGCCGAACCGATCGGCTACGGCGACTACGGCCGGGCGGAGGAGTTCGGGGGCGCCGTCCCCGCCGGACCGGCGCCCGAGCCGGGCCTCCCGGACTATGGGACGGGCGAGGCCGCGGCCGAGGCCGAGCCGGGGTCTTTCGGCGCGCCGGCTCGCTTCGGCGAACCGTCGCCGCGGGCCGCCGAACCGGAACGGGAACGCTGGGCGCAGTGGTCCTACGCCTCCTTCGACCGCGGCGACGGCGCCGGGGGCTGGCAGGTCAAAGAGACCCGGGGAGACCCCGACCCGGCCGAACTCGCGGCGCTCGGCGAACGGACCGTGACGGCCTTCGACTCCCACGATCCGCTGCCGGAGTACCCCACCCGGGCCGACGTCGCGGCCCAGCCCCGCCGGCTCGCCTACGGGCCGCTGCCGATCCGGGGACGGACCGTCGGCGCCTATCTGCACGCCGTCCAGGCCGGCAGCGACGCCACGGGGCGTCCGGGCAACGTGTTCACCCACGGGTTCATCGACCGGGGGCCGCGGGCGGCGGGACCCGCGTGGCGGCCCATCGAGCTGTGGCGCTCCTTCGACTGGCTCGTCCCCTACGGCGCCGAGGAGGTGCTCGCGGCGCGGCTGCCGGAGATCGACGAGCCCCGGCCCAGCGGCCTGGTCGGCCGCGCTCTGGTGCTGGACTTCCTCTTCGCCCCCGGTGCGTGGCGCATCGGGCTGCTGAGCCTGCTCGTGGACGCCGTCGCGGCGCGCATGCGGGGCGGCGCGCCGATCGTGATCGCGGCGGCCTCGCCGGACGAGGCCGCCCAGTGGATCGCCGCCGTGTCGATGCTCATGAGCCCGGCCACCGCGCGGACGCTGAGCTGGAGCCTGTACGAGCGGGCCGACCGCCTGCGATCCCTGTGGGAACGCGGGACCCATATCGTTTGCGTCCCGCTCCAGGACGCCGAGCGGGTGCCGGCCGGCTGCGTGCTCGTGCGCGCCGACGAGACCCCGCAGCTCGGCCAGCGCGCGCAGGCGCCGCACCGAACCGCCCGCGGCGACGCCGTCGAGGCCGGCGGCTGGTCCGAGCTCGCCCAGGAGGTGCTGCTGGACCGGGAGGCGGCGGCGGCCGGCCTGGAACGGGTGGACGAGATCTCCGCACGGGCCGGCGACGCGGTCCCCGGGCCGGAATGGCCGCTGGCCCTGCTCGTGCTGCAGGACGGCGAGCGGCCCGAGGACACGCTGGCCGTCGCCCGGCGGCTCGTGCTCCGCTCCGCACCCGCCGAGCCCATCGAGGACGAGGAGCTGCGCGAGCTGAGCGAGCGGGCCGTCACGAGCGGGTTCGGCGAGGGCCCGGCCGCCGCCTGGCAGGCCTTCGAGGCGCTCGCGAGCGATCCGGAGGAGGCGCAGCTGCTTCCCCTGGCCCGCGAGGCCTACCTCGCAGCCGCGCTGGCGGACGAGTCGTGGCTGTGCGCTCCCGATCGTCCCCGGGCGCCCGGGGACGGCGAGCCCTCGCCGGGTGCGGTGCGGGCGTTCCTGGCGGCGATCGGGCCGCAGGACGCCCAGGCCCCCCGACTCCCGCCCGACCACCCGGAGCCGGCCGTCCGCATGCTGCGCATCGCGGACCTGGCGGTGCGTTCCGGAGCGCTTCCGCACGCGGAGCTGCACGAGGCCCTCGTCGCCGGACTCGCCCGCGACGCGGTCCCCGCGCTGGCGACCCCGGGTATCGCCGAGGCGGCGCTGGACCGGGCGGGCGAGCTGGACCCGGAAGTGCACGCCCGGCTCGTGCCGGAGGCCGTCGAGGCCGAGCGGGAGGTGCTGGCCGCCGCCCCGCCCGGTCAGGCGCTCACCCCGCAGGCGGTCGACTGGATCGCCCGGCACGGCCGGACCCCGGGGTTCCGGCGCGCGCTGGCCGAGCCGCTCGCGCCGCGGGGAGTGACCGAACGGGAGACGATCGTCCACCGGCTGCGGGCCGGAGAGCGGCTCGCGGGCCTGGCCCTGGCCGGCGCGGCCGTCCTGGCCGAGCACTACGGCGAGTGGTCCGCGATCCCGGCCGCGGAGCGGATCGTGTCCCCGACGCTGCTGTGGCGCGCCGAGGAGCTGACCGCCTTCGAACGGCACCTGCCGGGCGTGCTGCCCGTCGAGTTCTTCGAGCCGACGATCGCCTGCGCGCAGGAGGACGAACCGGTCGCCGAGCTCGCCGCGGCCCTGGCCGCACGCCCCGAGGGCGATCCGGCGGGGGCGCTCGCGGGCGTGGTGCTCGCCGCCGGGACGCCGACGACGATGCCGGCCGCCACGGCCCGCTCGATCGTGGCGGGGCTGTTCCAGCACTACGGCACGGCCCTGCGCGCGATCCGCTTCGCGCCGGCCGTGCTCGACGCCGCGCTGCGCGCCCACCTCGCGGAGGGGCATGCCCAGTGGCGCGAGGAGGAGCTGCAGGCGCTGCGCGCGATGCGCGGGCCCCAGGCGATCGCGGCGGCGATGCCCGCCCTCGTCCGGCGCGTCGCCGCCCCCGCCGGGGGCATGACGGCGCAGGACGTCTGCCTGGTCGCGGTCTCGACCGCGGAGCGCTGCCCTGAACCCGCCCGGCTGCCGCAGCTGTGCGAGCTCGCGTCCCTCACGGACCCCGAGGACGCCGGGCGACGCCCCGTCCGGCTGCTGGACCGGCTCGCGGCCGAGGCGCTGGCGGTCCGGCCGGAGGTGGCGCGCGGCCTGGAGGAGGCCCTGACGAGCGCCCTCGGCGAGGGGACGGCGCGCTTCGTGCGAAGCTGGACGGCGGATGTCCTGCGCATCCCCACCTCCGGCCCGGACGGTGCACCGGACCCGGGAGAGGACGATTGGCTCGGGATGCTTCGACGAGACGGCAAGGAGTCCTGAATGCCCACCTACATGCTGGAAGGCGAGGCCGCCGTGGCGCTGCCCGCCCGTCCGCTCACGGTCACGCTGCAGACCCGGGGGCCGGTCCAGGGCACGCTCCTGGCCCGCGGCGACGCCGGCAGCGAGACGGAGCTCGTGCGTCCGCGCCCCGAACTGCTCGTGCTGCCCCGCGTGTCCGAACGGATCGTGCTGCGCATCGAACCGCTGGGCGCCGCCACCTTCCCGCAGGGCACGCTCGGGAACGTGAGCGTCGCGGCCAACGACCCGGACGCGAACGACCCGGAGCGGGCCGTGCTGCCTCCCATCGACCTGGCCGGACTGACCGGCCGGGACGTGCTCTCGGTGGAGCCGTGCCCGGAGGGCGTGCGCATCCGCTCCGAGGTGGAGCAGCTTGTGCAGCTGCAGCTGGACCCGCTCGCGGAGGCGGCCAGGGTCGCGGCCACCGAACGGCTGGGCGTGCAGCGCCTGGACCGTCGGCTGGCCGTGGAGACGATCGTCGAAGTGGACCCCTCCGCCTCCTTCCGACCGCACGTGGAGGAGGGGCGGCTGGCGCGGGTGCTGAGCCTTTTGGAGGGCGTGGCCGCGGTCGTCTCGCCCCGGCTGCGGCCCGAGGCGCTCATCGCCTGCGCCCCGCCGGTGCCGGTCGCGCCCGCCGAGCAGCAGCCCTTCTCCGAGGCGGTCGTGCGGGCCGTGCGCGCGATCGTGCCCACGACGGGCACGGCGCCGTCCGAGGAGCCCGCGCCGGAGCGGACGGTCCGCTACTTCCTGAGCGATGCGGTCCCGCCCCTCTCGGTCTGGCCGGGACGGAGCCACCGGCCGCCGGAGGCCCTGGCCCACCTCGTGGTGCTCGGCCACGAATCCGCGTGGCGGCTGGAGCGCTACGAGCGGACGCCCGCGACCCTCGTCGATCTCGACGCGCTCGGCCCGGCCGGCACCGATCCGGACCCGCTGCTGCAGCGGCCGCAGCTGCTGCACGGCCTCGTCGCGAGCCTGCTGGCGGGCATCGGCGGCCGGGGGGAGCGCGCGTGACCAAGTGCCCGCACTGCTTCCAGCCGCTGCCGCCGGACGCCTTCGGCTGGGTGTGCGACAACCAGCGCTGCACCCGCCACCCGGACCGCATCGCCAGCCGGTACGCGCCGCGTCCCGTGCAGCGGGGCAAGGTGGTCGTCCTGCGCCCGAACGGCCCCGGCTGGCGGCCGCCGGCGCGGCTGGGCTGCGATCTGTGCCGGGAGCCCATGAACGAGGCCTGTCCGCACTGCCACGGCACCCTGCTGGACGGCTGGCGCAACGGCCACGCCGTGTGCATCGCCATGAACGGCGCCCGCGCGACGGGGAAGAGCGTCTACATCGCGGTCGTCGTCAAGCAGCTCCAGCGGCTCGCCCACCGGCTGCGCTCGAACATGGCCTTCGCCGACGCCCGCACCCGCGACACCTACACCGAGATCTACGAGAAGCCGCTGTTCGTCGAGCGCGGGCTGATGGCTCCCACGCCCTCCTCGATCACGGACGACTCGTACCAGCGCGCGCCGCTCGTCTTCAATCTGGGGATGATCGGCGGACGCCTGCGCTATCTCGTCATCCGGGACGTCGCCGGCGAGGAGATGGAGCGGCCCCCGGCCCAGGCGGGCCATCTGCGCTTCCTGGCCCATGCGGACGGCATCTTCTTCCTGTTCGATCCGCTCGCGGTGCCCAACATCCGCGAGCGGCTCGTGGACCTCGTGCCCGCCCAGCTGCAGCTGGGCGGGGACCCGCGCGTGGTGCTGGGCAACATGCAGGGGCTCATCGGCCGCGCCCAGCCCAACGTCGCGGTGGTGCTCTCCAAGTTCGACGCCCTGCACGCGCTGCAGCGGGTCGAGGACGTGCAGTGGTCCCGCATCATGTCGAACGCGGGTGCGGCCTTCCTGCGCGACCCCAGCGAGAACGGGCCGGGCTACGACGTGCAGGACGGTCTGCTGCTCAACGAGGAGGTCAAGAGCCTGCTGTACCGCCTGGGCGGGGAGGGCATCGTGCACGGCATGGAGAATCCCGCCAGCGGCGTGCCGCTGCGCCACCAGTTCTTCGCCGTCTCCGCGCTGGGCGAGTCGCCCGACGGGCGGCGGTTGAACCCGCACGGGATCGCGCCGTTCCGCTGCCTGGACCCGGTCAAGTGGATCCTGCACACGACCGGGGTGCTGCCCGCCGCCTGAGGGGGCCTTCCGAGTGCTCCATGTCCAGGCCCAGCGGGATGTTCTGCTGCCCGCCGCCTGAGGGGGCCTTCCACCCGCCGGCCGCCGACACCGAGCGAAGCGAGTCTCAGAACACGGCCTGCTAGGGCACGTCCCGGCGAACGGTCGTCCACCAGGCAAGGACCGTGACGGCGATGGTCGTGCCGAGCTGGCCGAGCGCCGCCAACGCCGGGTGGTCGACCACGACGTCGGACAGTTCCGGGACGACGGCCTTGCCGGAGGCGAAGGGGAGCACGTAGACCAGCCACGAGGCGCTCGGTGCGCTGAACAGGTAGCTCTCCACGAAGAGATAGAGGCCCGCGATGAGGCCGATCGAGAGCGCCGAACGGCGCGTGACGGCCGCCACCCCGACCGAGATCGTCCCCCAGCAGGCCGTGACGAAGGCGAGCCGGGCGAGGATCGACAGCCCTGCGGGAGTGACGACGTAGGCGAGGGCCTGGGGCCGGTCGAGCACGGCGGCGAAGACCGCGTGACAGGCGGGGAAGAGGACGGTCACGCTCGCCGCGCAGACCGTCGCGGCGAGCACGCCCTTGGCGAGGAACACCGTGCCCCGGCGGGGAACGGCGATGCAGCTGCTGCGGAGCAGGCCGTTGCCCAGTTCGCCGAGGAAGAGGTGGGCGGCCCACGCGAGCAGGACGGGGATCGCGGTCAGCACCAGCCCGTAGGCGCCCCAGGCGTCCTGGATCGGCCAGGACTCGTCTGCACGGCTCCGAACCATGCCGGCCAGGGAGCCGACCGTGGCCAGGGCGATGACGGTGGTGGCGGCCAGCGAGACCGCGAGCGTGCGGGTCGAGCGCACCTTGACGAGTTCGCCGCGCAGAGCGCGGCCGAGCTGCAGTGCGGGCGGCAGCAGGGAAGAGGCGTCGGTCATGGTCACTCCTTGACGGTGTTGGTGTCGTGCCGGTGTCGTCCGGCGCCGGTGACGAGCAGGGCGAGGGCGAGAAGGGCGAGCGGGGCGAAGCCCCAGTGGGCGTCCCAGAGGTAGGGCAAGCCGAAGCCCTCCCGGTCCAGGAAGTAGCTCAGATTGCGCCAGGGGGTCAGAACGCCCAGCTGGCCGAACTCGCCGAAGAAACTGGCGATCAGGTTCTCGAACCAGACCCAGAGGGAGCCGATGACGGCGGTGAGCAGCAGATTTCGGGTCACCGCGGCCAGTCCGACCCCCAGCAGGGCGCACAGGGCGGTGATGACGGCCGTGCGGAATCCGAAGCCGAACAGGACCGACGGTTCGGTGGTGAGGGGCGCGGCGACCGGGCCGATGATCAGCCGGATGCCGATGAGCGCCCCCGTCCCGGTGAACAGGCCGACCCCGAGGCCCCAGACGGCGGCGACGCCCGCCTTCGCGGCGTAGACGCCCAGTGGCCGGGGGAGCACGGTGCGGGTGACGACGGCCGTCCCGCTTTCCCGCTCGCCGGTGACCAGGAGGGCTCCGTGCAGGATGACGGCGAGGACGGTCAGCCGCGTGATCCCGATCCAGAACAGAGGGCCGAGGCGCGCCTCGGCGCCGGCCGCGGCGAACTCCTGCGACCAGCGAGCCGGGTTCAGCAGCAGCGGCAGCGTCGCCCAGCCGATGCCGAGCGCCGCCGCCGCGGCGGCGAAAGCCCAGCTGTCGGGGACGGATCGGGACTTGATCCACTCGGCGCTCAGGACGTCAGAGACGGCCACGGTACTCCCCCTCGCCTGCGATCTGGGCGAAGAAGGCCTCCTCCAGGCTGCCGCCGTCCGCCAGGTAGTCGCCGATGGGCCGGTTGCCGCTCGCGCGTCCGCGGGCGATGACCACGACGTCGTCGACGGTCCGGGAGATCTCGCCGAGCAGGTGGCTGGACACCAGCACGCCGCGTCCCTCGTCGGCGAAGCGGCGCAGCAGCGTGCGCATCCAGCGGATGCCCTCGGGGTCGAGACCGTTGAGCGGCTCGTCGAACACCAGGTACGCGGGGTCGCCGAGCAGTGCTCCGGCCAGACCCAGTCGCTGGCGCATCCCCAGCGAGTACTTGCCGACCCGACGGCGGGCGACCTCGCCGAGCCCGACCAGTTCGAGGCACTCGTCCACGCGCTTCGGGCCGATGCCGTTGGTGGCGGCCATCCAGCGCAGGTGCTCGCGCCCGGAGCGGCGGGGGTGGGCCCAGCCGGCGTCCAGCAGCGCGCCCACCACGGTCATGGGCCGCGGCAGGCGCCGGTAGGGTCGGCCCTCGATCAGGGCTTCGCCGGCGCTGGGGGTCTCCAGCCCCAGCAGCAGGCGCAGCGTGGTCGACTTGCCCGCGCCGTTCGGGCCGAGGAACCCCGTGATACGACCGGGCCGCACCGTGAACGAGGCCTGCTCGACCGCGAGCACGCCCCGGTAGCTCTTGCTGAGTCCGTCGATGGTGATCATGAACGCTCCTTGCCGATCGTGTCGGATTTCAGGCTAGGAAGCGTGCGGGGCCGCCCGGCAGGGCCGAAGGTCCCGCCTTCCCCCGACTTTCGTCGGGGTCCGAAAGCCGGGGCCGAAGAGCAGTGGCGCTTCCGCCCGCGGGGAGCCTGTTCGATCGCGCCGGCGCCGGCCTTGTCCCGCTCCTCGGCGCTTCCGCCCGCCGGTAGCCTGTTCCCATGCCCCGCGACTCCCGCAGCAAGGTGCCTGCGCTGCCGCTCGAGCGGGTGAGGTGGATCGTGCTGGCCCTGCTCTTGATCGTGCAGGCGGCCGATCGGACGAACATCGTGGACCTCCTAGGCCTGCTCGCGGTGCTCCTGTCCGCCGTCGCCGTCGTGATCTCGGTGCACCGGCCCGTGGCGGCCCTGGCCGCGACCCTGCTCGCCACGCTGCTGAACGCGCTCGCCCCCGACAACGCGCTGCTGGCCGTCCTCGGCCTGCACCTCTGGATGCCGTTCGCGGTGGGGTTTCGACTGGGATGGCGCGCCATGGCGTGGACGGTGCTCGCGCAATTCGCTTCACTGCTCCTGCTGGAGTTCCGCACCGGCCTGCTCGCCTCGGGCAATCTGATGGTCCGAGTCTTCTTCGAGCTCCTCCTGCTCGCGGTGCCGGGACTGATCGGCGTGATGCTGCGGCGCTATCGGGGCATCGCGCGGGACGTGGAGGCGGAGCTGCGGGCCGAGAGCGAGCTGTTCCGCAGGGCGCTCAGCCGGGAGCTGCACGACAGCGCGGTCCACGCCACCACGAGCATGGTGATGCGAGCGAACCAGGCGCTGCTTCGCGGCGGTCTGGACGAACAGACGCGGACGGATCTCCGCTTCATCGCCGACACCGGGCGGGATGCGACGCACACCCTGCGCCGGACGCTCGCTTCGATCCGGCGGGCCGAGGCGCTGCCGACCGGGCCCTCGGCGGATTCGGCGTGGTTCCGCGCCCGGATCGCCGGCGAACAGGCCCGCTTGGAGGAGGCGGGGTTCGTCGTCCGCGCGACGAGCGAGGTCGCGCTCGGCGGCGTGCCGCCGCAGCTCCTGGACGCGCTGGGCCGCATCGCCACCGAGACCGTGAACAACGTCCTGCGGCACGGGCCGGCCGGCTCGGAGGTCACCTTCATGCTGGAGAACACCGGCTCGGCCTTGAGCCTCATGTGCTCCAATCCGTGCAGCGAGGTCGAGCGGGACGACGACCCGGACCGGGTCCGGCTCGGTCTGCTGGGCATGGCGGAGCTGGCCGAGGCCCAGGGAGGCACGGCGAGCTTCCGGCAGATGGGCGGTCACTGGGTCGCATACGCGACTCTGCCGATCCCCGCCGGCCCAGACGGGTAGCGGGCCCCTCCCGTCCGCGCCGGCGGCGCTGCGGGCGCGGTGTAGCATCGTCGCAGATCCCCGTCCCCGTCCCGGAGAGGAGGGCAGGCCGTGGCCGACACCCTCCGGCTCGTCCTGGTCGACGACGATCTCATGGTGCGTTCCGCCCTCGCCCACTACCTGGCGGGCGCCTCCGACATGCGGATCGTGCTGTCCACGGACGACGCTCGGCAGGCGATCCGGGCGGCGGAGTCCGGCGAGGCCGACCTCGTCCTCATGGACGTCCACATGCCCGGCATGGACGGGATCGAAGCGACCGGGGCGCTGAAGCGGGCGGCTCCCGATGTGCCCGTGCTGGTTCTGACGACCTTCGACGAGGACGTCCACATGCTCGGCGCGCTGGCGGCCGGGGCCTCCGGTTTCCTCTTGAAGGACATCGAGCCGCAGGCGCTGATCGATTCCATCCGGGTGGCCGCGGGCGGGGGCCGCGTGGTGGCCCCCGAACCCACCCGCCGACTTCTGGACCGCGCGCTGGCGAGCGAGGAACAGGCCGGGCCGCCCGCCTCCACGGCCGGGCAGCCGGCGCTCACCGCGCGGGAGCTCTCCGTGGTCCGGGAGGTGTGCCGCGCCTCCTCGAATCGTCAGATCGCCCAGACGCTGCACATCTCGGAGTCGACGGTGAAGTCCTACCTCTCGTCCGTCATGGACAAGTTCGGCGTGGATTCGCGTCTGGCGCTGGCGCTGCGCGCCTTCGAGGTGGGACTGGTGCGGCCGCCCGGCTCGGACCGGGCCCCGGCCCCGCCCGGCGGGCCACCGCCGGCGACGGGCGCCTGAGCGCGATCGCCCCGTTCAGCCGCGGAGGGGCCGCAGCCCGCGCTCGCGCAGCGACTCGTCGATGACTTCCAGTGCGCGTTCGCCGATGCCCCGCAGTATCGCGATCTCGCCGCGGGATCGGTCCTGCAGATCCTCCAGGGACGTGCAGCCGATGCCGTGCAGGGCGCGCAGCGCGGGCGTCGCCAGTTCGGGCAACGGGTGGGAGCCGTCCGGCGGGGCCCCCGCCGCGAGCGAGGCGCTCGCGAGCATGCGGCCCTCCGGGTCCAGGCGGCGCAGCATGGCGTCGCACGCCGAGGCGATCACGGGCAGCTGCTCGGGCGGGACGGCGTCGATCACCAGCTCCCGAACGGCCGCGACGTGCCCGGGCGCGCTGTCGTGCACGAGGCGGGCCCCGGCCTCGCTGAGCACGGCGTCGATGGCGCGACGGTCCTCGCTCGCGGGCTGCCGCGCCAGCAGGCCCCGCTCCTCCAGCCCGCGGACCACGCGGCTGAGTCTGGGCAGCGAGGCGCTCGTGCCCGCGGCCAGCCGGCTCATGCGCATGCGTCGCCCGGGTGCCTCGGAGAGCATCGCGAGCACGCAGTACTCGTACTCGGTGAGCCCCGCGTCCCGGCCCAGCTGCGCGTCGAGCGCGGTGGGCAGCAGCTCCATGACGGAGCGCAGACGGAGCCAGGCCCGCCGCTCCTCCGCGCTCAGCCAGCGCGTCCCCGGCGGATTCGTCTCGGGCATGCGCGTCTCCTGTGGGCGGCCCGCTCGGGCGCCGGGACCGGTCTGGACATGGGGCTCGCGCGCCCGCAGGGCGCACGAGCGCCAGTGTAGTTCGCGGCCGCTTCGCGCTCGATCGGTTTCGGGGATGATGGAAAGGGAGAGTCGATCGCATCGGAACCGAGGAGGATCATGACCGGGCGGACGGAGAGCCTGATCGCCATCGCGCCGGAGCCGATCGGGCCGGATCGGCCGCTCGTGCTGTTCCTGCACGGATACGGTGCCGACGAGCGGGATCTGGCCCCGTTGGCCGCCGCGCTGCCCGCCGACTTCGCCTGGGCGAGCCTGCGCGCCCCGCTGGCGCTGCCCCAGGGCGGACGCGCCTGGTTCCCGATCGAGCGGGTGCCGGTGACGACCGGGGACGAACCGCCCGCGGACGCGCTCCGGGAGGCGACGGCGGCGCTGCTCGCCTGGATCGAGGGGAATGTGCCCGCGCAGGCGCCGATCGTGCCGCTCGGCTTCTCGCAGGGCGGTCTCATGGCCACCCGGCTGCTGCGCGTCCGGCCGGAGCGGTTCGCGGCAGCGGTCGTGCTGTCGGGTTTCGTGGCCCCCGGCCGGGAGGAGGGCGACCGTCGCCTGGCCGAGCTGCGTCCGCCCCTGCTCTTCGGCTACGGGGAGGCGGACCCGGTCATCGAGCCGGGCGTGTTCGCGGCGGCGGAGCGGCTGCTCTCGGAACTCGTCGAGCTGGAGCTCGTGCGCAGGCCTGGACTGGGGCACGGCATCGACCCGGTCGAGCTGGACGCCGTGCGCGCCTTCCTGGAGCGCCTGGGGCCCGCCGTGCTCCCGGAGGGCTCCGCGCCCCGGGACTGAGCAGCCGGGCGACGTCCGGCCGTTCACGCCTCGAGCGCCCGGACGAGTTCGCGCGCGTCCCGCACGACCGCACTGCGCGTGGGCCGGTCGGCGAGCTCGCGCAGCTCCTGGCCGAGGAGCCGCTCGCCCGGGACGAGGCCCCGACGGACGGCCTCCCGCAGGGTCGGGGCGTGTTCGAGGGCGCTGCGCAGCACGCGGCCGGCCCAGCGGGGCGGCGCCTCGGCCGCCGCGATCAGGGCGAGGGCCGCGGGGTACAGGGGCCACATGACCGCCAGGGCGTCGGGCCGGGTGTCGACGAAGCGGGCGAGGGGGGCCGCCGCGAGCTCCGCCCGGCGCAGCAGCGGCATCAGGGCGGCGCGGATCGCCTCGGCCGGGATCGCGGCCCGCCGCAGCAGCTCGTCCGCTTCCGAGGCCGCGGTCCTCGGGTCGCGGCCTCGGTGGCAGAGTCCGGCGAGGGCGGCCGTCACGAGCGCGGTGCTCAGCCGCGGGACCGCTGCCCGCGCCCCCTCCTCCCGCGGGCGGATCCCCTGCTCGGCCCGCTCGGGGGATTCGGCGACCAGGCCGCCCCGGCCGCCGCGCGCCTCGGCGCGCCAGCGGAGCCAGGCCTCCTGGCCGTTGCGGTCGTCCAGGACCCGCAGCCGCCCCTCGGAGGCGAGGGTGCGCAGCGAGAGGGGGAGTGCGCTGTACCGGGCCGGCGTCGGCCCGGGCAGCTCGATCCGCACGAGGACGAGGCCGCTGCCCGAGGCGGGGTCGAGGGGTTCCAGGCTCGTCCGGGCCCCGTCCGGGCGCGGCGGTGCGGCCGGGCGGGGAACGCGCCAGAGGAACCGGGGCGCCGGGGCCGCAGAGCGCGAGGCCTCGGACGGCTCGGGCAGCAGGGGCGACAGCTCGCGGGCCCGCAGGACGGCGAGCGAGGCCCCTTCGCGTTCGGCGAGTCGTCGCACGCCCGGCAGCTCCACCGTCCCCGCCTCGGCCCGTCCCGTCCGCACTCCCTCCTGCGCTTCGGGCAGCAGACGGTGCAGCGCGGACACGGCCTCGGCCGCCCCGGTCAGGGGCCTGCGCGCCGCTGCGGCGAGCTCGACGACGTCCGCGAGCAGGGGCCAGACGACGGGAAGCGGCCCCCGATCGGAGAGCTCGAGGAGCGCCCGCACGAGGTCCCGCAGCCGATCCGGCCCGTCGGTCCGCCAGTCCAGCAGCTCGAGCCGGGCCGTCCCCGGGCGCAGCAGCCCCCGCCGCCAGGCGTCGACGATCGCCTCGGCGACGGGGGCCGAAGCCGGGTGGGAACGGCGGGGAAGGGCGGCGAGCAGGTTCACGGCCGCCCCCGGGCCCAGCGGTTCCCGACTGCGGGCGGCATGCCGGGCCAGGCCGACGAGCCTGCGCGGCGGCGGGTCGGCGCGCCGCAGCGCGGTCAGGGCGGCCTCGCCGCCCGCGGGCAGCAGTGCCGGCAGCTCCTCGGCCGCGACGGCCGCGCGCCAGCGGGAGGGCAGACCGCGCGGCCCGTGCTCGGCATCGGCCAGGCTCGCTCGCAGGGACCCGTCCTCGCCGGGCTCCAGGCGCAGCGGCGCGGGCGGCTCCTCCAACGCTCGAGCCACGATCTCGCCCGCGCGGCCTGCCGCCCGCCGGCCCGTCTCGGAGCGGATCGGCACGTCCAGACGCCCGGCCCGGTGCCGGTGTCCGGCCTCGACGGCGGAGTGCTCGAGCCGGAGCAGCGCGACGAGCAGATCCGCCTCGTCCGCCGCCACCTCCAGCGCCCGGTAGCGCTCGAGCCGGTCCAGGAGGTCCTCCGGGTCTACGCTGCCGTCCACGCGGGAGGGGGTGGACAGCAGGCCGGGCGCCCGGCCGAGCCGGCGCAGGCTCTGACTCCGCCTGGCCCGCAGCGGAGAGAGCCGCGGACCGTCCTCCCGCTCGTGCGGGCCGGGCACGAGGAGGCGGCGCAGCCCCGCGGCGGCCAGTTCTCGACGGACGCCGTCGAGGTCCCGGTGCGCCGCGCGCACGAGCGCGTCGTGGAAGCGTTCGGCCGGCAGCGGATCGCCCCAGGCCTCGCGCATCCGGCCGGCCAGTCCGGGCAGCGCGTCCGCCTCGTCCGGGGCCGCCTCGAAGCGCGGCACGCGCCACGTCCGGGGCGTCGCGCGCCACAGGCCCCGGACCGGCGCGGTCCGAGCCCGCTGCGGGGGCGCGCCCCAGGCCTCGCGCAGCGCCTCCACCGCCCGGCGCACGCGCGGATCCGGGTCGTCCTGCACCACGCGGCCCAGCACCGGCAGGCAGGCCGCGAGGCTCCGGGCCGAAGGCGCGCTCCGCCCGGCGGCCGCCGTCAGGGCGGCGAGCCGGGCCTCGCGGGGGCGCGCCTCCAGGACACGGTCGAGCACCGACGGCAGCCGGGGCTCCTCGACGCGGGCGACGAGGGCCGCGCCCAGGCGTCCCGCGCTCGCACCGCCGAGCCGCTCCGGAACGGGGGCGAGCCGTTCGGCGTGGCGGGCGAGCTCCGCGGGGCCGGCGGCCAGCCCGTCCAGCAGCAGCCCCGTCCACGCCGCGAGTTCCTCGTGCCTGCGAGCGCGGGCGAGCGCCTCGGCGGCCAGGGAGACCGCCTCCTGGCGACCGATGCCGCCGGCGGCGGCGACGGCCGGGAAAGCCGTCCCGAACGGGCCGGCGGCCCCGAGGCCCAGTCGCACGCCGAGCCGCAGATGCTCGGCCGCCCGAGCGCTCAGCAGTTCCGCCGCCTCCGGCCGGGCGGCCAGGGCGGACCACTCCAGCAGGTAGCCCGCCTCCTCGGGGATCGGCAGGCGCAGGCGCTGCACGAGCCGGACGCAGATCCCGCCGCGCCGGGAGGGGGCCGGCTCCCGCATGCGGGCCGCGTCCTGCAGGTGGACCTCGACGAATCGGGCGGCGAAGGCGCGTCCCCGGCCGGCCAGCATTCCGGTCACGAGCCCGGGGTCGAGCCGGCCTCGGGCGAGCAGCTCGTGGGCCCGTCGGGCGTCCACCCCCAGCCGGATCGCGAAGAGGGCCAGCCGCTCCAGATCGACGTCGCCGATGCGGCTGCGCCGCTCCCACACGGCGCCCCGGCCGTCCTCCGCGGGGACCAGGCGGGTCCACTCGCCCTCCCGAAGTCCCGCGAGCGCCTCGCGTCGCCGGGCGGGCGAACCGAGCGGCAGCCCGGCCAGCCGTTCGGCGGGCGCCTGCGCCCAGCCGAGTTCCGTGAAGATGTCGATGGAGCGCTCCACGCCCTTCGGCGTCCCTGTTCCGCGCATGCCGGATACCCCTTGTTCTTGTCGCAGACCTTGTCGATGAGTGCCTGCTCTTCCCCGGGCCGCACATGCGGTGTCGCTCCACCGCAGAGCGTAAGGGCGAGCTGCGACATTTCCGGTCCCTCCGGCGTGTCCCCCGTGCGGCGCGGGGCGGTTCGGCGCGGGAGAGGTGGCTAGCGGCGCCGGCCCAGGTGTCCCCCGTGCGGCGCGAGGCGGTTCAGGCGTCCGAGCAGAGTTCGCGCGGGCCCCCCTGACCGCGGCTGACGCGGATCCTCCGCACAGAGCGGACGTCCCGCCAGGCGAGCTCCACGAGCACGGCGGGGAAGCGTTCGACGTCCGCGTCCAGCTCGCCGAACCCGTGCTCCGAAAGCCGGGCCGTCAGCTCCCGGAGCCGCTCCGGCCGGAAGCGGCGGCACCGCCACAACGGCGGGACCGGGGCCCGACCCAGGCCCCGGCTCCCCGGTTCATCCCGCCGCCTCGGCCCGTGCGGCGGCGGCGCCGAGCAGCTCGTGATACTCGTGCAGCCCCGCCTCGTCCGCGGTGTCGAGGTGCTCGAGGATCTCCTCGGCCCTCCCCGCGCGCAGCCGACGGCCCAGGCTCTCCCGGAAGCGCAGGAGCGTGTCCGGCCGACCGCTCCACCCCTGCAGCGCGTCCAGCAGGGGGCGCGGATCCCAGTCCCACACGCGGCGCTCCTCCTCGTCCCCTTCGAAGCAGAGGACGCCGCGCCAGTCGATCCGCAGATCCGATCGGGACAGATCCGGCATCGCTTCCAGGAAGCCGCACAGCGCATGCAGTTCGTGGGCGCGGGCCTCCCAGAGCGCCAGCAGGGGCGCCGGCCGGTCCAGACCGCTGCGGACGATCCCCGCGATCGCCTCGGCCGGGTGCAGGAGGCGGTCCGGCGGCGGGTGTCCGCACAGATGGGCGAGCCAGGCTCGCAGGACGCGCCGCACGGCCCGCAGCCGCTCCGGCGTGTCGCTGCGGCTCCGCCCGAAGGCGAGCTTGTGGGCGACCATGGGGTCCGTCAGACCGGGACGCTCGCCGCGCACCGTGCCCACGAGCAGCCGGGGCAGGAAGAAGCGCAGCTCCTCGGCCACCGCCGCCCGGTCCTCGCCGACGGCCGCCAGCAGGTACGAGCCCAGCAGCCCCTCGGGGAGCTCCATCGGCGGCACGCTCAGCAGCTCCCGCTGCATCTGGATCGGCAGGCAGTGCCCGCACGCTCGCAGGGGCGGGGCGGGCGGCGGGCCCGCGAAGAGCCCGCCGACGGCCTCGGCGAGCGCGAGCACCTCGGCGGCGTCGGGGATGCGGGGGCATCGGGCGGTCACGTCGGCTCCGCCCCGCGTCGGGCGAGCAGGGCCTCCAGGGCGTCGTAGTCGAGCTCCCAGAAGTACGTCTCCCCGGGGCGTTCCAGCCGGTGCAGCAGCACGTACTCCAGCCCGTCGCGGAAGCGTTGCAGCGTCCGCGTCCGCAGCGCCCACGCGTCCAGCGCCGGCCGGGGCGGATCGGACGGCTCCGGCGCCGGACCCCAGGCGGCCTCGCGCACCGACGCCCCCGCGTACTCCAGGAAGCCGCGCAGCGCGGGAGGCTCGAAGGCGTGCTCCGCCCAGATCCCGGTCAACCCCAGGGCCCCGTCGAGCCCGGCCGCGTCCAGCGCCTCCAGGAAGTCGCCGGGGCTGCCGCAGGGAAGCCGCCCGTACCCGGGCACGGTGCACGTGCGCAGCAGCCAGGCCCGGGCGAACTCCCGCACCAGCTCGAGCTCCGGCGGCGAGTATCGGCCGGGAGCGCCGAGGTCCAGGCGGGCGAGGGTCCGGTAGGCGTCGAAGCCGAGCTCCTCGCCGTGTACGACGGCCTGCAGCAGTCGGGGCAGGAAGTGCGCGAGTTCGGCGCCCGCGGCCGGGTCGCAGCCGCTCAGGGCGTTCAGGTAGTCCTGCAGCAGCCCGGCGGGGATGCGCCGCACCGGCGTGCGCAGCAGTCGTTCCCGGTCCGACGCGGACAGGCACTGCTCGCAGCACAGCCGCAGCGGCGGCCGCAGCTCGTGCCGGGCGAAGAGCCCGTCGGCGCGCCGCAGCAGCTCCTCCAGCTCCCCGTCCAGCGCCGGGTGCCATTCGGGTAGCGGGTGCACGGGCCGCACTCCCTCCTCGAGGCCGTCGTCGGCCCCGCGTCGCGCGCCTGCGGCGATGCGGCGCGGATCGCTTTCCAGGAACTCGTACCAGGCCTCCCACTCGACGGTCTCGCCGGGACGTTCCGCGCCGTTCAGCAGCACCTGCGCCAGTCCCTCGTGGAAGGCCGAGAGCGTGGCCGGTTCCGCCAGCCATCGGCGCACGGGCCGGGTGAACATCGACCTGGCGGGTTCGTGCTCGGGCAGGAAGGCCGGCTCGTCCCGACGGTGGGAGGGCGGGGCCGAGCCGAGGGCGAGCAGCTCCAGGAAGGCGCGGACGGCGACGGGTCGCGCGGCGTTCCGGCGCAGCAGCTCCAGCATCTGCGGGAGGACGCCGAGGCCGGAGCGGTGGAGCATGAGCAGCGCCGTCACCGGGCTCGGCGCCGTCGGGTCCTCACCGGAGCACAGCCCCGTGAACCAGGCGGCGGCGAAACGCCGCAGCAGCGCGAGCTGCCCGGGGGCGTAGACGCCGGGACAGTCGAAGGCGAACTTGTCCAGGGTGCACTCGTCGATCGGGTGCAGCCGTTCGCCGCGCGCGAGCCCGAGCAGCACGCGCGGCAGGAACCGGGACCGCTCGCGCACCGCCTCGCGCTCCGCCTCCTCGTAGCCTGGCCCTCCGCCGGAGTCCCGGGCGAAGCGGCTGTAGCCGATGGACACCGCGTCCAGGTACTCGCGCAGCAGGTCCACGGGGATCCGGTCGACCGGGAAGCGCAGCATCTCCCGCTGCTCGGCCGGGGGCATGCAGCAGTCGCACACCATCAGGGGCGGCTTCGGTGCCGCCGCGGCGGCGAAGCGCTCCGCGGCGAGCGCGAGCAGGGCGGTCGTCGGCCCGCTCGTCCCGTCCTGCGCCGCGGCGCAGCGCCTGCTCGCATCCATGCCGCCGAATGTAGTGCAGCGCGGCGCCGGGCAGGACGGCGGGCGCGCCCGGCCGCCCCGGCTACGGCAGGCGGGCCCGCTCCGCGCCGATCGTGGTGTCCTCGCCGTGTCCCGTCTTGACGACGGTCTCGTCGGGCAGCGTGAACAGGACCCTGCGGATCGAGTCGAGGATCGTGTCGTGGTCCGAATAGCTGCGTCCGGTGGCGCCCGGGCCGCCGTGGAAGAGGGTGTCGCCCGTGAACACGACTCCCAGCGACGGCGCGTACAGGCAGCAGGAGCCGGGGGAGTGGCCGGGGGTGTGCAGCACCGTCAGTTCGACGCCCGCGAAGGGGAGGCGCTGGCCGTCGTGCAGCTCGCCGTCCGGGGCCGCATCGTGGGTGAGGTCCCAGAGCACCCGGTCGTCGGGGTGCAGCAGCACGGGGGCCGCGACGATCCCGCCCAGTTCGCGGGCGAAGCGCACATGGTCGTCGTGCGCGTGCGTGCAGACGATCGCGAGCACGCGACGGTCGCCGACCGCCGCCCGGATCGCCGAGACGTCGTGCGGGGCGTCGATGACGACGCATTCGCTGTCGTCGCCGACGACCCAGACGTTGTTGTCCACCTCGAAGGTCTCGCCGTCCAGGGTGAAGGTCCCGCTCGTGACGGCGTGGTCGATGCGTGCGGTCATGATGCGATGCGCTCCTTGTTGTCCTCGCCTGCGGCGTCGTTGTCGCGTTCGGCGGCCTGCGCCGCCTCCGGGTCCAGGACGACGACCGAGCGCAGCACTTCGCCGCGGTGCATGCGGGCGAAGGCCGCCTCGACGTCCTCGATGCCGATCTCCTCGCTGACGAAGGCGTCCAGTGGAAGCCGCCCCCGCAGGTACAGCTCCACCAGCATGGGGAAGTCGCGGCTGGGCAGGCAGTCGCCGTACCAGGAGGAGGCGAGCCGTCCGCCGCGGCCGAAGACGTCGAGCAGCGGCAGCGTCACCTCCATCTCGGGGGTGGGGACCCCGACCAGCACCACCCGCCCGGCCAGGTCCCGGCCGTAGAAGGCCTGCTTCCAGGTCTCGGGTCTGCCCACCGCGTCGATCACGACGTCGGGGCCGAAGCCTCCGGTGAGCTCCCGCATGGCCTCCACCGGGTCCTGCTCGCGGGAGTTGACCCGGTGGGTGGCCCCCAGCCGCATCGCCTGGTCCAGCTTGCGGTCGTCGACGTCGATCGCGATGACCCGTTCGGCCCCGGCCAGCTCGGCCCCCACGATCGCGGCGGTGCCGACGCCGCCGCAGCCGATGACCGCGACGGTGTCCCCGCGGGTCACCTCGCCGGTGTTCAGGGCGGCGCCGATGCCGGCCATGATGCCGCAGCCGAGCAGGCCGACGGCCGCGGGCCTGGCCTCGGGGTCGACCTTGGTGCACTGGCCCGCGTGCACGAGGGTCTTGTCCGCGAAGGCGCCGATCCCCAGGGCGGGGGAGAGCTCGGTACCGTCCGCAAGGGTCATCTTCCGGCTCGCGTTGCGGGTCGCGAAGCAGTACCAGGGCCGGCCCCGGCGGCAGGCGCGACAGTCGCCGCACACGGCCCGCCAGTTGAGCACCACGAAGTCGCCGGGGACGACGCTCTCGACCCCTTCGCCCACCGTCTCGACGACGCCGGCCGCCTCGTGGCCCAGCAGATAGGGGTAGTCCTCGCCGATGCCGCCCTCGCGGTAGTGCAGATCCGTGTGGCACACCCCGCAGGCGAGGATGCGCACGACGGCTTCGCCGGGGCCCGGATCCGGGACGTTGACGGCGACGACTTCGACGTCGGCGCCCTTGCTGCGGGCGATGACGCCGCGAACCTGTTGCATGGGGCGGGCTCCTTCCGGTCGGGGGCAGCTGGTCTCGTTCGGAGTCTGGCCTGCCGAGCCGTGGATCTCATCCGAGCCGGCCGCGTGCGGGGCCCGCGTGTTTCAGCCGTCTGCCCTCGCCGCCCGAAGCTCGGCGGCCAGGAAGTCCGCGACGGCGTCCGCGGCGCTCGGGCCGCCGTCGCTCTCGACTGCGGGGTTGTAGTTGGTGTTCGTGTTGACGTCGTAGGGGACGCGCCGACCGTCGGCGGTCTCGATGAACTCGACGCCGGCGATCTCCACCCCCCGATCGCGGAGGAAGGCGCCGAGCCGGGCGATGAAGGGGTCCTGCGCCGTCACCTCCTCGCGGCGGCGGAACTGCGTGCCCGCTTCCGGGACGGCGGGACCGGCCGTCCCGGGGGAGGAGGGGGCCGGCAGCTCGCAGGCGTCGGCCGGGCACAGTTCGTAGCTGCCGGCCGAGGTGTCCACCCGGACGGCGTACACGAAGCGCCCGCCGACGAACTCGGCGCGGGTGATGAAGGGCTGGGACGCGGGCACGTGCTCCTGCAGGAGGGTCACCCCGTCGACCGGCTCCTCCAGATCGCCTTCGGCGATGCGGGCCTCGAACTCCTCGTGGGAGTCGAAGCGGCGGACGCCCAGGCCCTTCCCGCCCTGGTTGTGCTTGACGATGAAGGGTGCGGGCAGTTCGCGGGCCCGACGGGCCAGCTCCTCGGGGCCGAAGACGGCGATCGTGCGCGGGGTGTGGAACCCCGCCGATCGCAGCGCCAGGTGCTGGGCGATCTTGGAGACCTCCAGCTCGATGACACGGCTGCCGCCGACGACGCGTCGGCCGTGCGCCTCCAGCCAACGGGCGAGGCTGCGGGCGACCTCCTTCGCAACGGCTCGATCCCTCGTGTGGGCGGAGGCGCTCAGTCGCGACCAGAAGATGCCGGCGGGCGGATCGGCGTCCAGGTCGACGGAGCCGCCCGCGCCGGTGCCGTCCAGCGGCCACGGGGTCCAGGGCACGCCCTTCCGGTCGAGGGCGGCGGCGAAGGGGGGCAGCCATTCGGGGTTGTCGTGCAGGATGTGCACGCGCGGGATTCGGGACTGCTCGGATGTCATGTCGTGCAGACTACGAGTGCCGCGGAGGTCGTGCACGCGGAGACGTCGCGGGCCGTAACGTGGGGACTCCCGTGACTCGGCCCGCTCCGACGGGTCGGGGGATCGTTGCCGCTCGGATGCGATGTGCTCAGTCGTCGTGGCGATAGGCGGCGGCGAACTCCGGGCTCGGCTCGATGGGCTGAATGAGGTCCACGAGCACTCCGTCGGGTGCTTCGAAGACGCAGTGACGCTGCCCCCAGGGTTCGTCGCGCAGGGGCAGGAAGGGCTCGAGACCGCGGGCGAGCAGAGCGTCGTGCACCGGGCGGACGTCGGCGAACTCCAGGTTCAGGAGCATCCCGCGCACCGGGGAGCGGCGGCCGGGCGGCAGGGATGCGTGTCCCGCCTGGAGCAGGGCGAGCTCGAATCGGCCCAGGCGGAGGCTGATGTACCACTCGTTCTCGAAGACGGTGACGAAGCCGAGGGCCTCGCGATAGAACCCGGCCGCCTCGGCCGGGTCCGGGCAGATGAGCACGGGGGAGAGGCTCACGGGCTCGAATGCGGTGGAAGGGGTCATGCGGAACTCCTTACGTACAATGTGTATGTAACGACAGCAAGATACATGCTTTCTGTATGTAAAGGAGGGGCCATGCCCAGATCCTCTGCCGAGGAGACCGCCCGGACCGCCCGCAGGACCCTGGAGACGGCCAGGGGCATGTTCGTCGAACACGGCTACACCGCGGTCTCGCTGGAGCGCATCGCGCGGGCGGCGGGGGTCACGCGCGGGGCCCTCTACCACCACTACGGCAGCAAGGCGGGTCTGTTCCGGGCGGTCGCCTCCGAGGTGCAGGCGGAGGTGGCCGAGGCGGTGGAGGCCGCCGCGGCCTCGGCCGGCGGCGATGCGGGAGAGCAGCTGCGGGCGGGCAGCCACGCGTTCCTGGAGGCCATCACGAGCGAGGGACGGGCCCGGGTGCTGCTCGTGGACGCGCCGGCCGTGCTCGGCTGGGCGCAGTGGCTGGAACTCGACGCGGCGCATGCACGACGGAGCCTGCACGCCGTGCTCGGGGAGCTCGGTCTGCCCGCACCTCTCGTCCCGGCCCTGACCGCGCAGCTGTCCGGCGCCATGAACGAGGCGGCGTTGTGGCTCGCACAACGGCCGGGCGACGAGGCCGCCCGGCGAGCCGCGCATGAAGCGCTCGAGCGGCTGTTGCGGGCAGCGACGCCCTGAGCGCTCGGCCCGGGCTCGCCCGGATCGGCACGCCGACTCCCGTCTCAGCGTCCGATGTCGCGGTCGGGGTCGGTTCCGGCGCGGCTGCGAGGTCGGAAGGGTCGTTTCGGGGTGCCGGGGGCCTGGCCGTGCTGGCGGCGCTGTTCGCGGGCGCGGCGGATGACCTCGGCGAGCGGTTCGGGGTGGCCGAGTTCGGCGGCGCGCAGGCCCGCGAGGGTGTCCTCGATCTGCTCGGGGCTCCTGCCGTCCCGGGCCAGGACCTTCCGGATGCGCGCTTCCCGTTCCGCCTGGCGTCGTTCTCGATCGGTCCGCTCCGGCCGCTCGGGCCGGTCCGGCCGGTCCGGGGTCGCGGGCGGCGGGGCGGTCCCCGGGGTGGGTGCGGGGGTGGTCCAGTGGCTGGGGCGGGTGGTGCCAGTGTCCGTGCTCGGGTTCGTCGGCTGCCGCGGTTCCGGCGGAGCGGGAGTCGCGGTGTTCGGGTTCGCCTCGGACGGTCGGGCGCGGGGCGGCCGGCTCCACGGACTCGGCGGCGGGCCTGCCTCGGGTCGTGGGGCGGGGCCGAGGAGG
>JAUNLB010000176.1 GCA_030532485.1 Pseudoclavibacter sp. | reverse complement strand
GGAAGCGGCGCTCAGTGGAAGAAGTGGCGCTCGCCGGTGACGTACATGCTGGCGCCCGCCTCGCGGACGGCCGCCAGCACCTCCTCGTCCCGCACCGAGCCGCCCGGCTGCACGAGCGCCCGCACTCCCGCCTCCAGCAGGATCCGCACCCCGTCGGCGAAGGGGAAGAAGGCGTCCGAGGCCGCGACCGAGCCGGCCGCCCGCTCCCCCGCCCGCTGCACCGCGAGCCGACAGGAGTCGACCCGGTTGACCTGCCCCATCCCGACGCCGACCGCCGCACCCGCCGAGGCCAGCAGGATGCCGTTCGACTTGACGGCGCGGCAGGCGACCCAGGCGAACTCGAGGTCTCGCAGCATCGCCTCGTCGACCGGCTCGCCGGCCGCCAGCCGCCAGCCGCCCGACGGCCGCTCGCCGCGCGGGAAGGCGTCCGCGGTCTGCAGCAGGGCGCCGCCGGAGATCTGCCGCAGCTCCAGCGCCTCGCGCGCGAAGCCCTCCGGCAGCTCCAGCAGCCGCAGATTCCGCCGCTCGCGCAGCAGCTCCAGCGCCTCCGGCTCGAAGCCCGGGGCCGCCAGCACCTCGGTGAACACCTCCGCGACCGCCCGGGCCATCTCCGCGCTCACCGGACGGTTGGCCGCGATCACCCCGCCGAAGGCGCTCACCGGGTCCGTGGCGTGCGCGCGGCGATAGCTCTCGGCGATCGCCCCCTCGCCGGCGTCGGCCGGAGCGATCGCGACCCCGCAGGGGTTGGCGTGCTTCACGATCGCGACCGCCGGCTCCGCGAAGTCGAAGGCGCAACGCAGCGCAGCGTCCGCGTCCACGTAGTTGTTGTAGGACATCTCCTTGCCGGACAGCTGCCGGGCCTGGGCGACGCCGACGCCGTCCGGTGCGCCGTACAGGGCCGCCCGCTGATGGGCGTTCTCGCCGTAGCGCAGCGGCGCGAGCAGCTCGAAGCGCGCGCAGAGCTCCCCCGGCATCCCCTCGCCGTCGGCCTCCGGGGCGAGCGCGTCCTGCGCCACCCCCGCCTCGGCCGCCAGCCGTTGCGCGAACCACTCCGCCACCGCCGCGTCGTATCCGGCGGTGTGGGCGAAGGCCTCGGCCGCCAGCTCCCGCCGCAGGGCCGCATCGGTGCCGCCCGCGCGGACCGCCTCGCCCAGCTCCGCGTAACGCTCCGGATCCACGACGATCGCGACGTTCGCGTGATTCTTCGCCGCCGCCCGCACGAGCGCCGGCCCGCCGATGTCGATCTGCTCCACCGTCTCGGCCGGCCCGGCGCCCCGGGCGACCGTCTCCGCGAAGGGGTACAGGTTCACGACGACCAGCTCGAAGGCGCCGATGCCCAGCTCCGCCAGCTGCCGCTCGTGCTCGACCAGCCGCAGATCCGCCAGGATGCCGGCGTGCACCGCCGGATGCAGGGTCTTCACCCGCCCGTCCAGCGACTCCGGGAACCCCGTCAGCTCCGACACCTCGGTCACCGGGACCCCGGCGTCGCGGATCGCCGCGGCCGTCGAGCCGGTCGAGACGATCTCCACGCCCGCCGCGTGCAGTACGAGGGCGAGCCCGGCCAGCCCGCTCTTGTCGCTCACCGAGACGAGGGCGCGGCGCGGCGCGATCACATCGCGCTCGCGATCGAGGGGACGGGGTGCGGGCGCGCTCATGCGGTGCCTCCTCCTTCGCTGCCGGGACCGCCGGGCTCGTCTCGAACGAGGGCGTCGAGCCGGATCGAGCCGTCCGCGATCCCGCGGACGGTGCGCACGAGCATCTCCCGTTCCACAGTCTTGATCCGCTCGTGCAGGCTCTCCTCGTCGTCCCCGGCCTCGATCGGGACGCGGACGCGCTCGACGATCGGACCGGTGTCGACGCCCTCGTCGACCACGATGATGCTCGCCCCGGTCTGCCGGGCGCCCGAGGCCAGGGCGTCGCGCACCGCGCGGTGGCCGGGGAACTCGGGCAGGTAGGCCGGGTGCTGGTTGATCAGCCGGGGCGAAAGCGCCCGGACCACGCTCGACGGCACGAGGCGCATGAAGCCGGAGAGGAGGGTCAGCTCGGGCCGGTGCTCGCAGATCCGCTCCAGCAGCGCCCGACCCCAGGCGTCCCGGTCCGGGTAGGCGCGGGGGTCGACGAGGAAGGAGGGCAGGCCGTACTCGTCCGCGAGCGCGAGATTCGCGCGGGGCGTGTCCGAGCCGAGCGCGACGAGCTCCGCCCCCACGGCGGCGGCGGTGCCGCGTGACGCCTCGATCGCCTCCAGCAGGGCGCGCAGCGTGGACCCGGCGCCCGAGACGAGCGCGACGACGCGCAGCGGCGCGGGCGGAGTCGGGGCGGACACCGGCTCATCCTATCCGTTGCCGTCGCCCCGGGGCCGCTCCCCGAGCGGCTCGTCGTCGGCCAGCGGGTCGATGTCCGCGTAGATGTCCGGCTCGTGCCGTCTGGGACGCCGGCGCGGCGGCTCGCGCTTCGGCCGCCCCTCCCCGGACCGCTCGGGCCGCGACCGACCGGGTTCCGGCCGCTCGGGCTCCCGGTGCCCGTCGCCCTTCGAGCGCTCGCTCCTCGCGTCTCCGTCCCGCTCGCGCCGCTCCGTGCTCGCCCGGACGGCCCGGCCGATCCACGCCGGCTGCTCCTGCCGATCCCGCACGGCCGCGGACCGCGCAGCCGCGGGAGCGCCGGGCGTCTTCTCGTCCAGGCCGCGTCCTTCAGGCTCCTTCCCGTCCGGGGCCCGCCCCCGGGAGGCGCCCCTGCCCGGGCCCTCGTCCTCGCGGCCGCCGTCGACCGAGGAGGCACCGGCGGAGCCGTTGCGCACCGCAGGCCTCCCGCCCCCGGAGCCCTTCGCCGCGGGCCTCTTCGCCGCAGCGTCCTTCGAGGCGGCGCCCTTCGAGACCGGATTCTTCACGGCGGGCCGGCTCGTCGCCGGCCGCTGCACCGCAGGCGTCTCGCCCCCGACCCGCTCGGACGCCGCCTTCGGCGCGGGCCGCTTCCTCTTCGCCGGCTTCTTCGCGGCGGCCGGGGCGTTCTGGGGCTTTGCGGGCGACGGCGCGGCGGGCAGGAGCGAGCGGACCCGCTCGACGACCCCCGCCGGCAGCAGCGCCCCCGCGAGCGCCCCGACGGCGAAGCAGCCGAAGGCCCCCGCGAACACGGCCAGCGGGTCCGGTCCGAACGCGCCGAGCAGCCCGGGGCCCCCCGAGCCGCGGGAGGCCGCGGCCGCCAGGGCGACCGCGAGCGCCGCGCAGACGGCCGCGGCAAGCGGCCAGGCGATCCGCCGCCAGCCGTGCTCGAAGCCCAGCCGAGCGGCGTCGAAGCGCAGGCGCACCGTGCCCGCGGCTGCCGCGGCGACCGGCAGCAGCAGGAGCCCCCGGGCGGGCGCCGGGATCGGGCCGGGCAGCGCGGCCAGCAGCGGCACGAGCGGCAGCGGCGTCGCGACCGTCCCGAAGGGCGAGAAGGAGCTGCCGGCCCCGGCCTGGAAGCCCGGGCCGACGAGCCAGGCCATGGTCCAGGCGACCGCGTTCGGGACGTAGGCGAGCTGGCCGGCGCCGAGCGCAAGCGCGCCGCCCGCGTCGAGCTGCAGCGCCTGGGAGACCGTGAGGATCCTGCCCATGGCGGCGCAGACGGTCACGGCGAGCAGGAGCGAGGCCGCGCAGGCGAGCGCTGCGAGGCTCACCGCCGCGGCCCGCGCGACGGCGCGGGCGATCGGCAGGGCGCGCTCGAGCGTCGCGGAGCCCCCCGGCAGCCTGCGCCAGACCGCCAGGCCCGCCGCGGCCGTGGCCAGGTAGAGCAGGAGGCCGCCGATCGCGCCGCGCAGGGGGTCCACGGCGACGCCGGGGGTCTGCACGGCGCCCAGTCCCGTCCCGACGAGGCCGGCGAAGCAGATCGCCGCCGCGAGCACCGGCAGGGGGGAGCCGTCCCCGCGCCTGCCGCGCAGCCCGGTGCGCCAGGCGAGGATCGCCGGGACGATCGCCAGGCCCAGCGGCGCGACCGTGACCGGGAAGGAGAGCGGCTGGGCGAGCGCGGGCACGGCGGCCGGATCGATCGAGATCACGGCGGGCGAGCCGAGCGAGAGCCCCCAGGCGGCGGCCGCGGCCGCGTAGGCGAGGCCCCACTCGACCGCGTCGCCGCGCGCGAACCACACGATCGTGCACAGCACGAGCGGCGGGCACAGCCCCGCGGCCGCCGCCAGCACGGCATCGGCGAGGGCGGAGACGAAGGCGATCAGGCGGGTGTTCATGCCGGCTCCACGCTAGCGGCGGCCGGGCCGATCCGAGCGGCGACCCGCCCCGCGCGTGCCCGCGCGGCGAAGCGCTACCATGAATCGCCGCGCTTCGATCTACCGAAGCCGGCGAATCATGTTCATCTCCGCGGCGCTCCTCGGCCCGCGCTCGACTCGGAGGGAAACCCGTGTTCAAGAACTCCGCCAATCCGTTTCTGCGCTTCGGCGGCTTCGCCATCGGCGCCGGCCTGATCCTGGCCGCCTGGAACGCCTTCAACACCGCCACCTCGCTGGGCAGGAACCCGGGCGTCTCGTTCTTCGAGCTCTTCTTCGTGGTCGGCACCAACGCCTCCGGCAACATCAACGTCATGAGCCTCCTGCAGGTGTGGGGCCCGATCGTGCTGCTGCCCCTCGGCCTCGTGCTGCTGCTGGTGGGCTTCGCGACCACCGCCGCGTACCGGCGGCGCAGCTGACCCGGCGGCGCAGCCGAGCAGAAGGCGCGAACGGTTCGCCGAACACGACGGCGGGGCGGGTCCGGTTCCGGACCCGCCCCCCCCCGATGCAGTAGGGGGCCAAAACCCCCCCCCGGTGTCCGTCAAGATGTTGGCCCGCGAGGGG
>JAUNLB010000175.1 GCA_030532485.1 Pseudoclavibacter sp. | reverse complement strand
CCATGCCCCGGCTGCCCAGGAACTCCTCGTCCAGGACCCGCTCGTCCTCCACCGGATCGACCACCTCGTCCGGACCCAGCAGCCGGTCATCACGCATCCGCTCGCTCCGTCCCTCCGCGGCATCGGCGGCGACGCCGTTCCCGCAACACGCTACCCACCCGGACACACGACCGCAACGGGACGTCAGTGCCGGTTGCTGCGGGTACACCCCGAACCGGTTTGACAGATGCTCACGCGATCGGGATGATGAGTCGGAGTCGATCTCTCGGCGGCGCCCCCCAGCCTCGCCACGGGGCCGAGAGCGTATGCCCGTGGCCTCGGAAAGGAAGCTCGCATGGGCTCTCACCGCGCATCGCTGCGCAGACTCCTCCTCCCGGCCCCCGCCTGCCTGGCGGCGCTGCTGCTCGTCGCCGGATGCTCGCTCCAGTCCCGCCCCGCGACGCCCGTCGCCACCCCCAGGCCCTTCGCCGCGGTCACCCCCTCGGCTCCGCCCGTGCAGAGCATCACCGAACCGCAGATGCCGCAGGCGCCGAGCGAGGCCGAGCCGGTCCGCTCGCAGCCGCCGGCCCAGGAGGCGGAGGGGAACGGCTCGGGCGGTGCCGCCCCCGCCCCGGCACCCGCCGAAGGGGCCCCCGCTCAGGACCCGGTCGCCGCTCCGGACGCCGCCTCCGAGCCGGAGCCGGTCCCCGAGCCCGAGGCGGAACCGGAGCCCCAGGCCTACTACGCCAATTGCACGGAGGCGCACGAGGCGGGCGTCACGCCCCTGTACCGGGGCGACTCCGGCTACGGAATCCACCTGGACCGGGACGAGGACGGCATCGCCTGCGAGAAGAAGTAGCGGCCTCGCCGGGGACCGCACCGTCGAGGCGGCCGGTCGTCCTTCCGGACCCGGTCTCACGCCCCGGCCGACCTCGTCGGTCCTCCCGGGTACCCTTGCGGGCATGCAGAGTGTCATCGTCGGATACGCCCGAACCCCCTTCGTGAAGCAGCTGGGCGTCTTCGGGCGCGTCCCGGCCGTCGAGCTCGGCGCCGTCGCCGCACGGGCCGCGCTCGCCTCGGCCGGGATCGAGGCCGAGCGGGTGGACGCCGTGATCGGGGGACAGGTGCTGCAGGCCGCCGAAGGCCAGAACCCGATCCGGCAGACCGCGGTCGCCGCCGGGGTGCCGCTCACGGTCCCCGCCGTGACCCTCAACGCCGTGTGCCTCTCCGGCACCGAGGCCGTCGCGCAGGCGAACCGGCTCATCGCGAGCGGCGAGGCCGAATGCGTCCTGGCGCTCGGGCAGGAGTCCATGTCTCGGGCGCCCCACGCGGTCCGGGCCCGCGCCGGCCTGGGCTTCGGGCCCGGCGAACTGGTCGACACCATGCAGCACGACGGTCTGCGGGACGCCTTCGAAGAGCGCAGCATGGGCGAGTCCACCCAAGCCTTCGCCGACGCGGCGGGCCTGGGCCGGCAGGAGCAGGACGAGTTCGCGGCCCGCTCCCACGCGCATGCGGCGCGCGCGGCGCGGGAAGGGCTGTTCGATGCCGAGATCGCGCCGGTCGAGGTCCGCGAACGAGGTCGGGAACGCGTGATCGAGGCCGACGACGGGATCCGCCCCGACACCGATGCGCCCACCCTGGCCCGACTGCGGCCCGCCTTCGCCGGGCAGGGGACGATCACCGCAGGCAACGCCTCGCAGATCTCCGACGGGGCCGCGGCCCTCGTGCTGGCCTCCCCGGCTTGGGCGCAGAGCCGCGGGGTCGAGCCGATCGCGGCCGTGCTCGCCTGCGCCCTGGTCGCCGGCCCCGACGTGTCGCTCCTGCACCAGCCGGCGAATGCGATCCGGGCGGCGCTGGAGCGGGCCGGACGGCGGACGAGCGAACTCGCCGCGGTGGAGATCAACGAGGCCTTCGCCGCCGTCGGGCTCGTCTCGACGAGAGCGCTCGGGGTGGACCCGGGGATCGTCAACCCCCTGGGCGGGGCGATCGCGCTCGGCCACCCGATCGGCGCCTCCGGCGCCCGCATCGCCGGTTCGCTCGCCCGGCAGCTGCAGCGGCTCGGGCCGGACCGCCTGGGGGCGGCGGGGATCTGCGGCGGGGGAGGCCAGGGCTCGGCGCTCGTGCTGCGCTCGCTGTGACGGGGCCCTGCCTCGGGCGTGGCGGGGCCGCGGGCGCGCTAGGCTGCCACCGCGGTCACAGCGGTGTGGCCGCAGATTGGAGACCGCCAGATGGCCCATGTGCCGCCGCTCGACGACGAGCAGATCGCCGACGACTTCATCCTGGAGCGCTTCGCCCACTACCGCGACACCCGGGGCTTCGTGCCGAACAGCATCCGCACCATGGCACGCCGGCCCGGGATCGCGAAGGCCTTCATGGAGCTGAATCAGCAGGTCCTCTACGAGGGGACGGTTCCGAGCGGGCTGAAGATGCTCGTGAGCCTGGCCAGCAGCATGGCGGCCGGCTGCCGCTACTGCGAGTCGCACATGACGAACCTCGCCGCCCGCTTCGACGCCCCGCCCGAGAAGATCGCGGCGCTCTGGGAGTTCGAGAGCAGCGATCTGTTCAGCGACGCCGAACGCGCCGCCCTCGCGCTCGCGATCAAGGCCGGCACGACGCCGAACCTGGCCGATGAGACGGACTTCGCGGCCTTGCGCGAGCACTTCGACGAGGGGCAGATCGTCGAGATCGTCGCCTCCATCGCGCTCTTCGGCTATCTGAACCGCTGGAACGACACCATGGCGACGACGCTGGAGGAGCTGCCCGCCGAGGTGGCCGAACGCATCATCGGCGAGCACGGCTGGGAGCGGGGCAAGCATGCCTGAGCCGAGCGGCCCGAGCCGGACTGTCCCGGAGCTCGACGAGGCGGCCCTCGCCGGCTTCCTCGCCGGTCCGGGCGACGCCTTCCTCTACGCCTCGGCGCCCTGGTGCGGACCGTGCCGCATGGTCGGCCCCCACTTCCAGGCGATCGCGGCGGAGCACGCCGGGCCGGCCCGTTTCGGCCGTATCGGCGTCGACCTCGTCCCCGAGGCGGCCGAACGGCTCGGCATCCGGACGACCCCGACGATCCTGCACCTGCGTGACGGCGCGGAGGCCGACCGGATCAGCGGCGCGGTCATGCGCCCGCGCCTGGCGGCCTGGATCGCCGAACGGGCCGGGAGCTGAATCCGGGGCGCCGCCGCCCGGGTCGGCTCAGTCCTGCTCGACGACGCTGTCGCCGCGCTCGGTGACGCGGACGCGGAGCTTCGCCGGGATCTGCTCCTGCATGGCCTCCACGTGACTGATGACCCCGACCGTCCGGCCGCCGACGCGCAGGGAGTCGAGAGCCGCCATCGCGACCCCCAGGGTGTCCGCGTCGAGCGTGCCGAAGCCCTCGTCGACGAACATGGTCTCCAGCCGCACCCCGCCCGCGCGGGAGGTCACCGCATCGGCGAGGCCGAGGGCCAGGGCGAGGGAGGCGAGGAAGGTCTCCCCGCCCGAGAGCGAGCGGGTCGAGCGGCTGCGGCCGGTGTAGGCGTCCAGGACCCGCAGCCCCAGGCCGGACCGGGCGCCCCGGCGCTGCGCCGAATCGTCGTGCTCGATCGCGTACCGGCCCGAGGTCATGGGGCCCAGTCGGGCGTTGGCCGCCCGGACGATGTCCTCCAGCTCCGCCGCGAGCACGAACGCCTCCAGGCGCATGCGTCGCGTATTGCTGCGCCCGCCCTCGAGCGCATCGGCCAGCCCCCGCACGAGCTCGAAGCGCTCCGCCAGCTCGTCGGCCCGCCGAGCGCTCCGTTCGACCCGTTCCGCGCAGGCGCCCAGGCGGTCCTGCAGCTCCCGGCAGCGTGCCTGCTCCCGCAGCGCCTCGTCCAGCCGCTCCCTGGCCAGGTCCCGCAGGCCTTCGGCGGCCTCCGCGTCCACCGGGTCCCGGGGCAGTCCGAGCAGCTCCGGGGCCCGCAGCTGCTCGGAGACGGCCGCCAGGGCGTGCTCGTGGGCGGACACCCGTTCCCGATCCGCCTCGAGTTCCGCTTCGCTCAGGGAATCCGCCTGCAGGCGCGCGAGCAGCTCCCGCCATTCCGCTTCGAGCGGGACCGTCACCTCTCGCCGGGGACACGCCTCCGGCATCGCGCCGCGGAGTGCCCGCTCGGTCTCCGCCGCAGCGCTCGCGGCCCGGAGCCGGAGGCGCTCGTGCTCCTCGCGCGCGCTCAGCACGGCCTCCCGCTCGGAACGGCGACGCTCCAGCCGTTCGAGCCGGGCGGCCGCGTCCGGGTCCTCGCCCCGAGCGTCCCGGATCCGGTGCTCCAGCTCCCGGCGGCGATGCTCGAGCGCGGCGGCCGTCTCGGCGGCGTCGGAGGAGCGCTCCTCCAGTCGCCGGAGCCGTTCGGCCAGCTCCTGCGCGCGACGCTCCGCTCCGGCCAGCTCCGTCTCGATCCCCTCCCGTTCCGTCTGCGCCGCCCGGAGCGCGCGGACGGCGTCGCGGGCGGCGGCCAGTGCGCGCTCGCGTCCCTCCGCGTCGAGGGGACCGGCCAGGCGCAGCTGCTCGCCCAGGCGCTGCTCCAGTTCCCGCTGCCTCGCCTGCGCCCGCTCGGCGGACTCGTCCGCCGAGCGGAACCGTTCCTCCGCCGCCGCGATCGCTCCCTCGTCCACGGCCCGCTCGGGAGCGGGGGCCGGGGCCGGGTGCTCCGCCGATCCGCACACGGGGCACGGCTCGCCCGGGTGCAGCCGCGTCGCCAGCTCCCCGGCGGCGTGCTCGATGCGGGCGTGCAGCAGCACCGCCTGTTCCGTGGCGGCCTGCGCCCGCCGACGGGCGGCCCGGGCCGTCTCGACCCGCGCCGCCTCCAGCCGAGGGCGCAGCCGCTTGGCCCGCTCGGCGTGCGCGACGGCCCGCTCGGCATCGGCCAGCTCCC
>JAUNLB010000007.1:9477-35760 GCA_030532485.1 Pseudoclavibacter sp. | reverse complement strand
ATCGGCCTCGGTCACGGGGCGCGGCACGGTGCCGATGGGAAAGGTGTGGGGGCCGGGCTCGCCGAAGCTCTCGTCCAGGTCCTCGTCCGGCAGCTCCTCGTAGCGGCTCGTGTTGCGTTCGCCCCGGCGACGGCGCAGGGCCTCCAGCAGATCGGCGGTCTCGTCCCGCCGTCCCCGGCCGGCCGAACCGATCTCGGTGACCGCCGCGCCCAGCCAATTGGTCGGCGCGGGCTCCTGCGCGGGCTCCGGGAAGGCCTCGGCGGCGGCCTGCGCGCCCTGCTCCTCGACGGAACTCACGGCCCGCAGCCGCGGCGCGGCCTGCAGAGGGCTCGGGTCGTGCAGCTGGGACAGCGCGGTGGCCGAGGCGTTGAGCGGCGAGAGCCCCTGGGAGCGGGGGTCGAAGGCCCACATGGCGTCCCGGGCGATCTCGCCGGCGCGGAACTCCAGCGAGACGCGCCAGCCGTGCTCGGGGTCCTTCCAGGCGTCCCAGACGACCTCCTCGGCCTCCAGCCCCGCCAGCCGCTCGTCGAGCACATCGCCGAAGCTGCCGGAGTCCGGGCCGGCGGCCTCCTCGTCGGGCACCACGCGCACGGCGACCTGTCTGGCCTGGGCGACGATGTACTCCCGCTCGGCGCGGACGGGGCCCTCGAAGCGTTCCACGTCCTCGCGCTCCGCCCCGGTCATGCGCACGACGTCCTCGACCGTGTGCCCGGCGCGGATGAGCTGCTGGATCTCCCGCGGGGGCACGCGCGGCGCCTCCGTGCGGTGGGCGGGACGCGGGCGGAGCGCGTCCCGCAGGGCCTCGTCGACGAGGATCCGGTAGCGGGCCCCCGTCTCGTCCGAGACGATGAGGGCGTCCTCTTCGTCATCGGTGCCGATGAACCTCAGCTCCTGCACGACTGCCTCCCTGTATGCCCGTGGCGGAATGTGCCTGTGGCGGAGCGTTCCGGTACCGCTCGTGTCGCCTCGCGGCGGAACCGCCTGCACCGGCCACTGCGGGCCGTTTGCAGGTGGGACCGATCGCGCGCGTCGCGGCAGTTCGCGGCAGAACGTTCCCGCACAGCATGGCATGCGCTGCCGGGACGAGCGTGAAAGCGGCGCGCGAGCCGTGCGATCCGGCGGCGGGCGGCGGCGTCGCCCGCGATGCGGTGAGGGCCGGCCGCTTCGCGGCCCTGCCGGCCTGCCCGGGCTTCCTTGCGAAAGCGGAGGGCGTCGGGCACAATACCCGGCCGGGGGCACCCGCCTATTTCCACGTCCACCGGTTGGGCGCCCCGGATTCACGGAAGTTTGGACAGGAATGGCAACCGACTACGACGCCCCACGCAAGACCGACGAAGATGCGGAGTCCATCGAGGCCCTCAAGGAGCGGGTGCCCGACCGTCTGTCCGGCAGCGTCGACGCCGAGGACGCCGACAATCCGGGCAGTTTCGACCTGTCGGCCGCGGATCTGGCGGACGTCGAGCTGGAGACCGTCGTCATCCCGCCGCAGCAGGACGAGTTCACCTGCGTCGAGTGCTTCCTCGTGCAGCACCGCTCCCGTCTGGCCGAGCAGACGAAGCTGGGGCCCGTCTGCTCGGACTGCGCCGGCTTCTGAGCCGATCGCGCCCCGTCCGGGCGCGGGGAGCCGCGTTCAGCGGCTCGCCCGGGAACGGCCCCGCTCGATCGCGTCCGCGAGCGCCCGCGGATCGCGGGTGGAGACGAGCCAGTAGGGAGTGGGGTCGTTGTCGTCGACGATCTCGATGCGCACGGAGGTGCGCACCCAGCCGCGCAGGCAGATCCACGCCCGCGCGTCCAGTTCCGGCCCCGCCGCGCGACGGGCGGCCTCCCGGTCCTCGTGGCAGACGATCCGCCCGGTGAACACCAGCGGGATGCGCGCGCTGCCGACCCGCAGCTGGGTTTCGCCGACTTCGATGCGGGTGGATCCGGCGAACAGCAGGGCGAGGTAGCCGCCGTAGCAGGCGCAGGCGAGGATCACGCCGACCGGGAGGTTGAGGGGGGCGAAGACGAGGGCGACGGCCGGCAGGATGGGCAGTCCGGCCAGGTACCACCAGGGGGTCGGCCACAGTCGTTCGTGGTAGGGCACGGAGCTATGCAAGCACGTCCGGCCGCATACCCGCTGGGACGGGCGGGTCCGTATCGATTCCGCCCGCGAGCCGGATGCGCCGAGTGTACCGCATCCGGTCCAGAGCACCGCCGGTCGATTCCGGCCGCGTGCTCGCCGAGGCGGGGGCGTTGGGCTCGCTCGCGTCGAGCGTGCTCTACCCTCGTGGCGTGAGCAATTCGATCCGAGTGCCCGTCGTGGGCCCCGAGCCCGTGTTCGCCCACCCGACAGACGCGGGCGCCGATCTGCTGGCGGCGGAGGAGCTCGTGCTGGAGCCCGGGCGGCGCGCGCTCGTCGGCACCGGCGTGCGCCTCGCGCTGCCGGAGGACACGGTCGGCCTCGTGGTGCCCCGTTCGGGGCTCGCCGCCCGGCACGGGGTGACGCTCGTCAACGCGCCGGGCACGATCGACTCCGGCTACCGCGGCGAGATCCGGGTCGTGCTGTACAACACCGATCCGGACGAGGCGTACCGGGTGCGACGGGGCGATCGGATCGCCCAGCTGGTGGTGCTGCCCCGCCGGAAGGTCGAGTTCCTGACCGTTCCCGAGCTGCCGGAGGGCGATCGGGGCGAGGCCGGCTTCGGCTCCTCGGGCTATGCGGCGGGGCCGGCCGATGCGGATGCGAGCGAGGCGGGAGCGTAGTCATGGGCCTGTTTTCACGACGTCGCCGCCGCGAGGAGCCGGAACCGGAGGACCGGCTCGAGGACGGCGCGGAGCTCGACGAGGAGGACGACGAGGACGATCTGTTCGACGAGAAGTCCGCGCCGGCCGACCGGGCCGAGCGGGGCCCCTTCGACAGCAGCGAGGCGAACCCCGCCAAGCGCTACGTGGACCTGGGGGCGCTGCGGATCCCCTCCCGCCCGGGCCTCGGCCTGCGGCTGGAGGTCGAGGAGCGCACCCGGGGCCTGGTGGCGGTCGCCCTGGACTATGCGGGCTCGACGATGCAGGTGCAGGCCTTCGCGGCCCCCCGCTCGGAGGGGCTGTGGCACGGGATCCGCCGGCAGCTGCACGTGCAGGTGCAGCAGCAGGGCGGCAAGGCCTCCGAGGCGGAGACGGATCTGGGCCCGGCGCTGGACGCCCGCATCCCCGTGCAGGCGCGGGCGCACGCCGGGAGCGTGCCGGTGCGCCCGGCCCGCTTCATCGGCGTGGACGGGCCGCGGTGGTTCCTGCGGGGCGTCATCACGGGCGAGGCGCTGCGCAGCCCACAGCGGCTGGCCGAGGTGGAGGGGCTGTTCCGCAGCATCGTCGTGCACCGCGGGGACGGGCCCATGGCGCCGCGGGAGCTGCTGACCCTGGTGGTGCCCAAGGCGATGGCCGAGCAGGTCAACGCGAACGCGGACCGTTCCCGCGCCCAGCGGGCGGTGGCGGCCGAGGAGGCCGCCAGGCAGCAGGAGGCGGCGGCCGGAGCCGAGCTCGCCCGACGCCGGCGCCGGCCCTCGGGCCGCCGGGCGCTGCGCGAGGACTGAGCCGTGCCGGGGACGACAGAGGCGCCGGAGCCGAACGGGGCCGGCGGCGCCTCCGCCCGACCGGCCGGGGCGTTCGCCCGGGCGGCCGAGGACGGCATGAGCGGCGCGGCCATGCTGCGGGCCGCCGGCGGGACGCGGGGGATCCTTGAGGCCATGCTGCCGGGGCTCGTCTTCCTCGTGCTGTTCACCGTCACGAGGGAGCTGTGGCTCTCGGCGGTCGCGCCCGCGGTGCTCGGCGTGCTCTTCGTGCTCGCCCGGGCGGTGCAGCGGCAGAATCTCGGCCCGGCGCTGGGCGGGCTGATCGCGATCGCGATCTCCGGCCTGCTGGCGCTGCGGACCGGGGACGGGGCCGACTACTACGTGCCCGGCTTCTTCACGAACGGGGCCTACGCGCTGGGCTTCCTGATCTCGGTGATCGTCGGCTGGCCGGCCGTCGGCCTGGTCGCCGGCCTCGCCTTCGGTCGGCACCCGGCCTGGCGCGGGCAGCGGCGGCTGCGTCGGCTCATGTCGGCCCTCACGCTCTGCTGGGCGGCCTTCTTCCTGCTGCGCCTGGCGGTGCAGCTGCCCCTCTACTTCGCCGGCAGTATCGAGGCGCTGGGCGTCACGCGGCTGATCATGGGCACCCCCATGTACGCGGTGCTGCTGGTGGCCACCGCGGTCCTCGCCCGGGGCGCCTTCCGCGCCTGCCCGCTCCCCGCGGACGAGGACGAGGCCGTCCAGCCGGAGGCCGACGGCTCGTAGATCGCCTCCGCTCCCCGGGGCGAGGACGAGGCGCCCGCGGCCGCACGCCCCCGGTGGTCGGCGCGCCCCGTTCCTCGCGGGCGGGAATGAGGCTAAAGTATCTTGATGTCGAGATAAATGCCGCGATCCGGCGTCCCGTCGACGGCGGGACGCCGCGGGCGCGGCGAGAGCAACGGCCCGGCGCGGGGTTCCCCACGCCCCCGCGGGCCGCACGAAGGAGTCAACGACGTGACCGCTGTCAACAGTTTCGGGGCCAGGGACACGCTGCGTGTCGACGGCACCGACTACGAGATCTACCGCATCGACAAGGTCGAAGGCTACGAGAAGCTGCCCTTCAGCCTGAAGATCCTGCTCGAGAACCTGCTGCGCACGGAGGACGGCGCCAATGTGACCGCCGAGCAGATCCGCGCGCTCGGCTCCTGGCAGCCGAGCGCCGAACCGGACACCGAGATCCAGTTCACCCCCGCCCGGGTGGTCATGCAGGACTTCACCGGGGTCCCCTGCATCGTGGACCTCGCGACCATGCGCGAGGCCGTCAAGGGCCTGGGCGGCGACCCGGCGAAGATCAACCCGCTCGCCCCCGCCGAGCTGGTCATCGACCACTCGGTCATCGCCGACCTGTTCGGCCGCGCCGACGCCTTCGAGCGCAACGTCGAGATCGAGTACGAGCGCAACGGCGAGCGCTACCAGTTCCTGCGCTGGGGGCAGACCGCCTTCGACGACTTCAAGGTCGTCCCGCCGGGCACCGGCATCGTCCACCAGGTCAACATCGAATACCTCGCCCGCGTCACCTTCACCCGCGAGGTGGAGGGCGTGCTGCAGGCCTACCCGGACACCCTCGTCGGCACCGACTCGCACACGACCATGGTCAACGGCCTGGGCGTGCTCGGCTGGGGCGTCGGCGGCATCGAGGCGGAGGCCGCCATGCTCGGCCAGCCGGTCTCCATGCTCATCCCCAAGGTCGTCGGCTTCAAGCTGACCGGCGAGATCCCCGCCGGGGTGACCGCGACCGACGTGGTGCTGACCATCACGGACATGCTCCGCGAGCACGGCGTGGTCGGCAAGTTCGTCGAGTTCTACGGCGACGGCGTCGGCAGCGTGCCGCTGGCCAACCGCACCACGATCGGCAACATGTCGCCCGAGTTCGGCTCCACGGCGGCCATGTTCCCGATCGACGCGGAGACGCTCGCCTATCTGCGCCTCACCGGCCGCAGCGAGGAGCAGATCGCGCTCGTGGAGGCCTACGCGAAGGCCCAGCACCTGTGGCACGACCCGAGCGTCGAGCCGGTGTTCTCCGAGTACCTGGAGCTGGACCTCGCCTCGGTGGTCCCCTCCATCGCCGGCCCCAAGCGCCCTCAGGACCGCATCGAGCTGTCCCGGGCCAAGGCGCAGTTCGCCGCGGACCTGCCGAACTACTCGGACACCGCCTCCAAGCCCGCCGAGGTGGCCGGACAGGACTTCCGCATGGACAACGGCCACGTCGCGATCGCGGCCATCACCTCCTGCACGAACACCTCCAACCCCTCGGTCATGATGGCCGCCGGGCTCGTGGCCCGCAAGGCGCACGAGCGCGGGCTGAGCCGCAAGCCGTGGGTCAAGACGACCATGGCCCCCGGTTCGAAGGTGGTCACCGACTACTACCGCAAGGCCGGGCTGTGGGAGGACCTGGAGGCCCTGGGCTTCTACCTGGTCGGCTACGGCTGCACCACCTGCATCGGCAACTCCGGTCCGCTGGACGAGGAGATCTCCGCCTCGATCAACGACAACGACCTGGCGGTGACGGCGGTGCTCTCGGGCAACCGGAACTTCGAGGGCCGGATCAACCCGGACGTCAAGATGAACTACCTGGCCTCGCCGCCGCTCGTGATCGCCTACGCGCTGGCGGGGACCATGGACTTCGACTTCGAGACCGACTCGCTGGGCACCGGCAAGGACGGCGAGGAGGTGTACCTGCGCGACATCTGGCCCACCCCGGAGGAGGTCCAGCAGGTCATCGAGTCCAGCATCTCCAGCGAGATGTTCGACGAGCAGTACGGCTCGGTGTTCGAGGGCGACGAGCGCTGGCGCTCGCTGCCCACGCCGGCCGGCGACGTGTTCGAGTGGGACCCGGACTCGACCTATGTGCGCAAGCCCCCGTACTTCGAGGGCATGACGCTGGAGCTCACGCCCGTCTCGGACATCGTCGGCGCCCGCGTGCTGGCCAAGCTCGGCGACTCGGTGACGACCGACCACATCTCGCCCGCCGGCTCGATCAAGGCCGACACGCCCGCCGGCCGCTACCTCACCGAGCACGGCGTGGAGCGCAAGGACTTCAACTCCTACGGCTCCCGCCGCGGCAACCACGAGGTCATGATCCGCGGCACCTTCGCGAACATCCGGCTGCGCAACCAGCTGCTGGACGGCGTGGAGGGCGGCTACACGCGCGACTTCACGCAGGACGGCGGCCCGCAGGCCTTCATCTACGACGCGGCCCAGAACTACGCGGCGGCCGGTACCCCGCTCGTCGTGCTGGGCGGCAAGGAGTACGGCTCCGGCTCCTCCCGCGACTGGGCGGCCAAGGGCACGCGCCTGCTGGGGGTGCGCGCAGTGATCGCCGAGAGCTTCGAGCGCATCCACCGCTCGAACCTCATCGGCATGGGCGTCGTGCCCCTCCAGTTCCCGGCCGGGCAGAGCGCCGACTCGCTGGGCCTGGACGGCACCGAGGAGATCTCCATCCTCGGCCTGGAGCAGCTGAACGAGGGCACCACGCCTCGCACGGTGCGGGTGGTGGCGAAGCCCACGGCCGACTCGCCCGAGGGCGCGCAGCCGGTCGAGTTCGACGCGGTCGTGCGCATCGACACCCCCGGCGAGGCCGACTACTACCGCAACGGCGGCATCCTGCAGTACGTGCTGCGCCAGCTCGCCGGCAGCTGAGTCCGGACGGCTGCTCCGCGAGCCGCCCCGGAAGGCGCACGCTCGCCCGTTCCGTGCGGTGCTTCCGCACGGAACGGGCGAGCGCGCTCGGTTCCGGCCCCGCGGCGCCTGGCCTGTGCGTCGGCAGAAGGCGGGCGGACGGTGCCGGAATGCCCGGCCCCGCGGCGCCTGGGCCTAGGCTGAGCGACATGATCCTGCACATCGCCCTCGCCGAGGACTGGGCCGAGGCCCGCCGCCGGGGCTGCTATCCCTGGTCGACGCGCGGCGTGCTCATCGCAGACCAGGGTTTCCTGCACGGCTGCGCCGACCTCAGGCAGCTCGAGACCGTCATGGACGCCCTCTACCCCGACCGTCCCGAGCTCGTCCTCTTGGAGATCGACGAGGAGGCCCTGGCCGCCCACGGCCTGGAGGTTCGATTCGAGCCGGGCGACCCGGAGGACCCCGACTCCGAACGCTTCCCGCACGTCTACGGCGGGCCGCTGCCGTGCAGCCTCCTGCGCTCCTCTTCGCTGCCCCTCCCGTCGAGGCGGACCCCCTGAGCGCGCCCGACGGTTCGACGGGCGGCGGGGACGCGCTCGTGATCGACGCCTTCCGGCCGCAGGACCGCTCGGCCCTGCTGGAGCTGTCGCTGCGGGCCTGGGAGCCGGTCCTCCCCCGGATGCGGCAGGGGGTCCCCGCTTTCGTCTCCGAGTGCTTCTTTCCTCGCGGGTGGCGGTCACGGCAGCTCGCGGACCTCGGAGCCGTGCTCGACGGGGAGCCGGAGAACGTGGACGTCGCACCTCTGGCGGCTCGGCCCGTCGGCTGGGCGTGCACCCGCATGCACGTCGAGGACAGCATGGGCGAGCTCTACGTTCTCGCGGTCGATCCGGAGTTTCATCGGCGCGGAATCGCTCGGGCCCTCATGGACCGCGCCTGCGACAGAGCCCGCCAGGCCGGGATGCCCATGGTCATGGCGGAGACGGGCGGGGACGCCGGGCACGAGGCGGCGCGGCGGAGCTATGAGGCGGCCGGCTTCCGACGCTGGCCGGTGGCCAGGTACTTCAAGGATCTCGGCGAGTAGCGCCGAGCCGACGCTCGAAAGGCGCGCGCCCGCCCGTTCCGTGCGGTGGGACCGATCGGAACGGGCGGGCGCACACACCCGGCGGGCGCTCAGCGGTTCTCGGCGCCCCGGATGGGCGGCTCGTGGAAGGTGCCGCCGAAGGCCTGGACGCTGGCGCCCACCCGGTCCAGATAGGGGGTGATGCCGCCCGCCTGGAAGGGGTAGCCCGCGCCGAGGATGAGGCACAGGTCGACGTCCTCTGCCGCCTCCACGACCCGCTCGTCCAGCATGCGCTTGATCTCGTCCGCCAGCCCCACCTCGACCCGGCCGCGGAACTGGGCGGCCGTCATGGGGGTCTTGCCGCCGGCCACGATCTGCCTGGCCTTCTTGTCGAAGCCCTTGATCCGTCCCTTGCCGTCGCGCTCGTAGAGCTTGCCGTACTCGGCCAGGCGGTGCAGGTTCTCGGACTGGAAGAAGCGCTCCGGGAAGGCCGCGTGGTGCGTGTCGAGCACGTGCGCGGCGACCTTCAGGCCGACCAGCTCCATGAGCTCGCAGGGGGACATGGGCAGCCCGATCGGGTCCAGCGCCGTGTCCACGACCTCGAAGGGGGTGCCCGTGTCGATCGCGTGCATGGCCTCGCCGAGCACCTTCGCGAGCACCCGGTTCACCACGAAGCCGGGGGTGTCGCGGGTGATGACCGCGCTCTTCTTCAGCTTCTTCGCGACGGCCATGGCGGTCGCCAGGGTCTGTTCGCTCGTCTGTCCGGTGCGGACCACCTCGATGAGGGGCATGACCGCGACGGGGTTGAAGAAGTGGAAGCCCACGAGCCGCTCGGGGTGCTCCAGCACGCTCGCCATGTCCGGGATGGACAGGCCGGAGGTGTTCGTCGCCAGGATCGCCTCGGGGGAGACGATGCGCTCGATGTCGCGGAACACCTCCTGCTTGACCGAGAGCTCCTCGAAGACCGCCTCGATGACCCAATCGCAGTCCGCGAAGTCGGCGCGATCCGTGGTGCCGTGCACGAGGGCGTCCAGGCGGTTGCGCTCGTCGTCCGAGAGCCGGCCCTTGGCGTGCAGCTTGTCCAGCTCGCCCCGGATGTACTCCAGGCCCCGGTCCACCCGCTCCTGGTCCAGATCGGTGATGACCACGGGCACCTGCAGACGACGGACGAAGAGCGTCGCGAACTGGCTGGCCATCAGGCCCGCCCCCACGATGCCGACCTTCGTGACCGGCTTCGCGAGCTCCGGGTCCGGGGCGCCGGCCGGCCGCTTGGCGCGGCGCTGCACGAGGTTGAAGGCGTAGATGGAGGCGACGAACTGGTCGCCCGCGATCAGATCGGCCAAGGCCTCGTCCTCGGCCGCGAAGCCCTTCTCGAGGTCGTTGGACTTGGCCAGCTTCAGCAGCTCCAGGGCCCGGTAGGGGGCCTCGGGCACCGAGCCGAGCTTCTCCTCCAGCGACTTGCGGGCCACGCCGAGCGCGATGTCCCACTTGGCCAATCGCTCCATCTTGCCCGGCGCGCTGCGCCGCTCGACCTTCACCTCGCCGCTCAGCACGCCGTCCGCCCAGCGCAGGGAGTCCTCCAGGAAGTTCACGGCCGGGAAGACGGCGTCGGCGATGCCCAGCTCGAAAGCCTGCCGGCCGTCGAGCATGCGGTTCATCTTGAGCGGGTTCTCGATGATCACCCGCAGGGCGTTCTCGATGCCGATCAGATTCGGCAGCAGGCTCGCCCCGCCCCAGCCGGGCACGAGCCCGAGGAACACCTCGGGCAGTGCGAAGGCGGGCACGGAGGCGTCGATCGTGCGGTAGTCGCAGTTGAGCCCCACCTCCACCCCGCCGCCCAGGGCCAGCCCGTTGTAGAAGGTGAAGGACGGCACCCCGAGCCGGCCCAGGGAACCGAGCGCGGCGTGGCCCAGCTCGCCCAGCTGCTTGGCCACCTCGCGCGAGGGGATCCGGTCCACCTTGGACAGGTCCGCCCCGGCAGCGAAGTTGAAGCGCTTGCCGGTGACCCCGACGGCGTGGATCTCGCCGGCCTCCGCACGCTCGCGCAGCCCCCGGAGGGTCTCGGCCAGCTCCACCAGGGTGTTCGGGCCGAGCGTGTTGGGGCGCTTGTAGTCGTGGCCGTTGTCGAGCGTGACGAGCGCGAGGGTCCTGCCGCTGGGCAGCTCGACGTCGCGCACGAGCGAACGGGTGACGACCTCGTCGTCGCTGATGGCCAAAAGCTCCGCGAAACGGCTCCGCAGATCGGTGCTCACGATCGTCCTGTCCCTTCCTACGCGCGCACCCGCGCGTGCTTCTTGCGATTCCAGTTCGTGTTCTCCCAGATGATCGTGCCGCCCTGGCCGAGGCCGACGCACATGGCGGTCACCCCGTAGCGGACCTCCGGGTGCAGGCGGAACTGGCGGGCCAGCTGCATCATGAGCCGCACGCCCGAGCTGGCCAGCGGGTGGCCGATCGCGATCGCCCCGCCCCACATGTTGACCGAGGGGTCGTCGTCGGGAATGCCGAAGTGGTCGAGGAAGGCCAGCACCTGGACCGCGAAGGCCTCGTTGAGCTCGAACAGCCCGATGTCGTCGATCTTCAGCCCGGCCCGCTGGAGCGCCTTCTCGGTGGAGGGGACCGGGCCCATGCCCATGACCTCCGGCTCGACGCCGGCGAAGGCGAAGCCGACCATGCGCATCGGGGCGGACAGGCCGTACGCCTTCACCGCATCGCGCGAGGCGAGCAGGCACGCGGTCGCCCCGTCGTTGAGGCCGGAGGAGTTGCCCGCCGTGACCCGGCCGTGCGGACGGAACGGGGTGCGCAGCTCGGCCAGGGCCGCCATGTTCGTGTCCGGCCGCAGGGTCTCGTCCCGGGTGGCCAGGCCCCAACCGGCCTCGCTCTCGATCGCGACGGGCACCAGATCGGGCTGGATCAGGCCGGCCTCGTAGGCGGCGGCGGCCTTCTGCTGGCTTCGCATGCCGTAGCGGTCGGCGCGCTCGCGGCTCAGCTGCGGGAAGCGGTCGTGCAGCCGCTCGGCGGTCTTGCCCATGTTGAGGGCGTCCTGGGAGACGAGCCGTTCGGCCACGAAGCGCGGATTGGGGTCGGCGTCCCCGCCGAGGGGGTGACGGCCCATGTGCTCCACCCCGCCGGCGATCGCGACCTCGTACGCGCCGAAGGCGATGCCCGAGCCCATCGTGGTCGCCGCCGTGAGCGCCCCGGCGCACATGCGGTCGATCGCCAGGCCCGGCACGCTCTGCGGCAGGCCCGCGAGCATGCCCACCGTGCGCCCGAGGGTGAGCCCCTGGTCGCCCTGCTGGGTGGTGGCGGCGATCGCCACGTCGTCGACGCGTTCGGCGGGCAGACCGGGGTTCCGCTCCAGGAGCGCCCGCACGGTCTTCACCGACAGGTCGTCGGCGCGGGTCTTCCAGTACATCCCTTTCTCGCCGGCGCGCCCGAAGGGGGTCCGGACGCCGTCCACGAAGAGGACTTCTCGATTGGCCACACTGCCTCCATGTGATTCGCGTGCGTATGCGGAGATCCTAGGAAATCGCCGCTGGGCGGCGGATGCGCCAGGGGCGTTGCTACGAAGCGCGCTCGCCGTCGGCGGCACCGCCTTGGTCCGCCTCGACAAAGGCGCTCGCGACGGCGGGGGCGACGAGCTCCACCTGCCAGGGTCTGGCGCCCAGCTCCCGGAGCCGCTCGGCGACGGAGGCCGGGGTCACCGGCTGCGGGGGCTGCCAGGCGGTGCGGCGCAGCAGATCCGGGGTGAGGAGGTTCTCGGCGGGGATCTCGTGGCGTTCGGAGAGCCGGTTCAGCTCCTGCCGGGCGGCTCGCAGCCGGGCGTCCGCCTCCGGGGCCCGCTGCCCCCAGGCCCGGTGCGGGGGCATGGCGTCGTCGGCCGCCTGCGTGCGGCGGGGCAGGTCCCGGCTCCGTCTGCCGCGTTCGATCGCCGCCCACCAGCGGTCCAGCTGGCTGCGGGAGGCGCGGCCGGTGAACTCGCTCATGGCGGCCAGCTGCTGCTTGCTGCCGGGTGCGCCCTGCACGACCGCGGCCAGGGACCGGTCGGGGACCAGTCGGCCGGGGGCGGTGTCGGTCTCCCGCGCGAGCTCGTCGCGAGCGGTCCACAGCTCCCGGGCAATGGCGAGGTTGCGGGCCGTCCGGTGGCGCCCGGTCCCCGTGTACTTGCGCCAGGGCTCCTCGCGCCGCACGCTCGGCTCCCGGCGCAGCACGTGGTCGAACTCCTGGGCGGCGGCCTCCGCCTTGCCCGTTCCGTGCAGGCGCTCGGCGAGGATGTCGCGGACGTCCAGGAGCAGCTCCACGTCCAGCGCGGCGTAGGCCAGCCAGCTGCGGGGCAGCGGTCGGGTGGACCAGTCGTCGGCGGAATGGGCCTTCGCCAGCTCCACGCCGAGCAGTTCCCGGACCACGGAACCGAGCCCCACCCGCTCCATGCCCAGCAGCCGGGCGGCCAGCTCGGTGTCGAAGATGCGCCGCGGGCGCATGCCCAGCTCCCGCAGGCAGGGCAGGTCCTGGGAGGCGGCGTGCAGGACCCACTCCTGATCGCGGATGGTCTCGTGCGCCGCGTCGAGGGGGCCGATCGCGATCGGGTCGATGAGCAGGGTGCCGGCGTCCCTGCGGAAGAGCTGGACCAGATAGGCTCGGTCCGAGTAGCGGTAGCCGCTCGCGCGTTCCGCGTCCACCGCGACGGGCCCGCGGCCGGACGCCAGCCGCTCCAGTGCGGCCGCGTAGGCGTCCGGGGTGTCGATGACCTCCAGACCGCCTCGTTCCAGACGTCTTCGGTCGGCGGGGCTCACGGCTGGCCCCGGCGGTGGCTGAGCACCTGGACGCCGGCGCCGTCCACGGGCGGCAGGCCCGCGAGCTGGCACAGCAGCTCGCCCCAGGCCTCGGCGTGGGCCCCCAGGTCCAGATCCCGGGGGCTCCAGGAGGCGCGCAGCTCGATCTGTGCGCCCTCCTGCTGGTCGGCCAGCTCGCCGTAGCCGCGGGAGTTGACGGTCGTCGCCGTCCCGGAGGGGTAGTCGAAGGCGGCCCCTCCGGAGCTCAGCGCGTCCATCAGCCAGGACCAGGCGACGTCCGGCAGACAGGGGTCGGCGCCGATCTCGCGCTCCAGCGGCGCCTGCGCGAAGCAGACCACCCGGAAGGGGCCGCGCCAGGCCTCCGGTTCGGCGGGGTCGTGCAGCAGGATGAAGCGCCCGGTGCCGAACTCGGAGTCGGCGCCCTCCGCCGCCGGCCGCACGTCGCCGGAGAGCGCGAGCGCATCGGGGGCGAGGCCGGAGGGGGCGCGGATCTCGTTCACGACGAGGTCCGCGCGGAAATCGACTTCCCGGATCGACGTCGAGGCCGCGTCGAACTCGGAGTGCGGAATATGCAGCGAGACAACCACGCGATGAGATTAGGCTCGTCGGGGAGATCCGCCGGTGAGGCGCGCCGTCCTGCACCGGGCCTCATCCGGGGGGAGGAGGCGGCTCCGGACCCGGCGATGCGGCGGGACGACGACGGCTGCGCGTTTGGAGGCGCCATGAGGACCCGGACACCCGGCGACGCGGAGCAGAGGGGAGCCGTCGCCCCGCTCGGGGCGGCGGGAGCGCTCCTGCTCGGCGCCGCCGCGGCCGCTCTGGCCTTCGCCTCGGCCGGCGTGACGGCCGCCGTCATGGCGGCCAGGAGCCTGGTGACGCCCCCGCACCGCCGGCCAGTGCTCGTGCGGGTGCGCCGTTACGATCCCGCCCGCGGCGAGATCGCCCTCGAGCGCACCCCGCGCTCCGAGGCCCCGGGGGTCTACACGATCGTCTACGACGGCGGTGCCGGCGCGGCCCGCATCGAGCGGATCGTCGGCCGGAGCGGACGCACCGTCACCCGACGGGTCTCCGAGCCGGTCGGCTCGCCGCTGACGGGCGTCCGGCAGGTGCGCCTGGACTCCTCCCCGCAGCGCGGCCCGGACGATCTGGAGCTGCCGTGGAGCGAGACGCTCGTGGCCACCGATCTGGGCATGGCCCCCGCCTGGGTGTTCCGCACGCGGGAGGCGAGCACGGACTGGGCGGTGCACGTGCACGGCCGCGGCGCCTCGAGGACCGAGCCGCTGCGCTCGGTGCCCCTCTTCCGGGCGGCCGGCTGGAACAGCCTCGTCATCAGCTACCGCAACGATCCGCAGGCCCCCGGCTCGCCGGACGACCGCCTGGGCCTGGGCTTCACCGAGTGGCGGGACGTGGCGGCGGCCGTGGAGTGGGCGCTGGCCCGCGGCGCGCGCCGCATCCTGCTGGCGGGGTGGTCCATGGGCGGCGCCGCGGTCCTGCAGGCTCTGCTCGAGATGCCGGATCGCACGCCGATCGTCGGGGTCATGCTGGAGTCCCCGGTCGTCAGCTGGCGGGCCACGCTCCGCTTGCAGGGGCGGCTGCTGTACCTGCCGAAGCCGGTGATCCGGCTGGGGGAGTGGCTCCTGTCCGGCCCGCTCGCCCGCCCGGTCGCGGGACTGGCCGCACCGCTGCCGATACGGGACGGCGAGATCCCGGAGCGCGCGGACCGGCTGCGGGCGCCGGTGCTGATCCTGCACTCCCGCGAGGACGCGACGGTCCCCGCCGGCCCCTCGGCGCGGCTGGCGGCTCTGCGTCCCGAGCTCGTCGAGTACGCGGAGTTCGCGCGCGGCCAGCACACGCGGCTGTGGAACGCGGATCCCGAGCGCTGGGAGCGCGTCGTGCAGCAGTGGCTGGCTCAGTTCCGGACGCCGGAGCGGAACAGTCGCGAATAGAGCACGCCCGTCTCGTCGACCGCGAGCACGGCCCGCTCGAAGCGCCTGCCGAGCCGGCTGCCGGGCAGGCGCGGGCCGTCCGGCTCGCCGAACACGGGCGCCGAGCTCAGGCAGATCTCGTCGACCGCGTCGTCGTCGAGCAGCCGGCCCACGAGCCCGCGGCCGCCCTCGGCCACGATCCGGCGCAGGCCCAGCCCCGCGCAGATCCCGAGGATCTCGGCGGCGGGGATCGTGCCGCGGCGGTCCGGCAGGGCCTCGTGCACCGAGGCGCCGGGCAGGCTGCGCCGCGCCGCCGGGACCGCCTCGGGCGGGCACAGCACGTGGACCCGGCCGTGCGCCTCCGCCTCGGCGATCCGGTGCCCGGCCAGCTCGCCCGAGAGCGTGACGACCACCAGGTCCGCCCGCTCCACGATGGTGTGCCGCTCCTGGCGGAGGGTGCGGGCCCCCACGAGCACCGCGTCCGACATCGCCCGGATGCGTTCCAGGATCGCCCGGTCGACCCGGTTGGAGATCGAGTCGCTCGTGCCGTCGGAACCGACCACGCCGCCGTCCAGGGTGCCGATCATGTTCATCCGCACCCAGTCGGCGGCCGCCGCGCGGTACAGTCCGTCGATGCGCGCGGCGGCGTCCGGATCGGCCAGCGCGATCCGCTGGCCGGGTTCGGGCAGGAGCACCCGCAGGACCTCCGCCGGTGCGATGCGGCCGGACATGCGCCTCCTCGTTCGGGACCGGATGCGCCGACCGGGCGAGGGGCCGGGCGGCTTCGAACCGAGGATAGACTGACCGCGCCCGGAAGACGCCCCGCCCGCCAGAGGCGGACGGGGCGATCGGAAAAGGGGCCGGCCGCGCCCGGAGGACGGCCCGGTCCCGGGCGCCCGGCGAGCCGACGGCAGAGGAGACGGATCCAGAGAATGGGAAGCACCGCGTGAGCGCAGGACGCATCGTCCGTCTGAGCGAACGGATGCCGCAGATCACCGCCGAGGAGATGGTGGCCGAGCTCGTGCCGCCGCCGCAGTTCGCTCGAGCGGGCTTCGACGACTACGTGCCCGACGAGGACTATCCCTCCCAGGCGGAGGCGGTGCTCGCCGCCCGCCGCTTCGCGGGCCTGAAGACCCCGCAGGCCAAGGGCGGGGGGCTGTTCGCCAGGTTCCGGCAGCCGCCGCCGGTCAAGCCCGGGCTCTATCGGGACGGCGGCTTCGGGGTCGGCAAGACCCACCTGCTGGCCGCGATCTGGCACGCCTATCCCGGCCGCAAGTACTTCGGCACCTTCATCGAGTACACGGCGCTCATCGGGGCGCTCGGCTTCGCCGAGACGGTCCGGACGCTGCGCGGGACCAGGCTCATCGCGATCGACGAGTTCGAGCTCGACGACCCGGGCGACACCATGATGATGTCCAAGCTGCTCGGCGAGCTCGTGGCCGGCGGCACCTGCGTGGCCGCCACGAGCAACACGCCGCCCAACGCCCTGGGGGAGGGGCGTTTCGCGGCCCAGGACTTCCTGCGCGAGATCACGAAGCTCGCGAGCGTCTTCGAGACGCTGCGCATCGACGGGGTCGACTACCGGCGCCGCGCGATCGAGGGCCACGCGCTGACGGTCCCGAGCGAGCTGCTGCTGCAGCGGGTGGAGGAGCAGACGCAGCGGGGGCGCACGGTCGCCTCCGACCACTTCGGCGAGCTCGTGCGGCATCTGGCTCGCGTGCACCCCTCCAAGTACATCCGCATGCTGGAGGGCGTGGACTGCATCGCCCTGGACGACGTCCACGAGCTGGACGATCAGGCCGACGCCCTGCGCCTGGTGGCGTTCGTCGACCGCGTCTACGACGCGCAGATCCCGATCCTCGCCTCGGGCACACCGCTGGACGAGGTGTTCCGGGAGGACATGCTGCACGGCGGATACCGGAAGAAGTATCTGCGCTGCATCTCGCGCATGATCGCCTCCACCGCCCTGACCCGGGACCTCGCCGAGGAGCCGGGTCGTCGTGCCGGCTGAGGGACTCGAACCCTCACGCCCTTCCGGACAGCGCATTTTGAGTGCGCCGCGTCTGCCATTCCGCCAAGCCGGCCGTGCCCGAGCGCCAACCATACCGTAGGCTCGTACCGTGACCGAAGAAGCAACACAGACCCCGCGCAGGGTCGTCGTCGCCGAAGACGAGTCCCTCATCCGTCTCGACATCGTGGAGATCCTCCGGGACAACGGGTTCGAGGTCGTCGGCGAGGCCGGGGACGGCGAGACCGCCGTGGCCCTGGCGACCGAGCTGCGGCCGGACCTCGTCGTGATGGACGTGAAGATGCCCCAGCTGGACGGCATCTCGGCGGCGGAGCAGCTGTCCAAGGACAACATCGCCCCCGTCGTGCTGCTCACCGCGTTCAGCCAGAAGGAGCTCGTCGAGCGGGCCTCCGAGGCGGGGGCCCTCGCCTACGTCGTCAAGCCGTTCACGCAGAACGACCTGCTGCCGGCGATCGAGATCGCGCTGGCCCGCCACCAGCAGATCATCGCGCTGGAGGCCGAGGTGGCCGATCTCGGCCAGCGCTTCGAGACCCGCAAGCAGGTGGACCGGGCCAAGGGGCTGCTCACCCAGAAGATGGGCCTGAGCGAGCCCGAGGCGTTCCGGTGGATCCAGAAGGCCTCCATGGATCGGCGGCTCACGATGCTGGAGGTCGCCCAGGCGGTCATCGCCCAGCTCGCGCCCCCGAAGAAGCCCCGCGAATAGCAGCGGCGTCCGGGCGCCCCGGTCCGGGGCGCCGCGGCGGTTCAGGACTCCCGGCGCCGCCGCACCAGATTCGTGATCCGCACCGTCGAGCAGCGCACGCCCGTCTCGTCGCTCACGACGATCTCGTGCACCGTGAGCGAGCGGCCGAGCTTGATCGCCCGGCACTCGCCGGTGACGTAGCCGCTGGTCGCCGAGCCCGTGTGGGTCGCGTTGATGTCGATGCCCACCGCGTAGCAGCCCAGCTCGGCCGCGTGCAGATTCGCGGAGAAGGAGCCGAGCGACTCGCCCAGCACGCAGTAGGCGCCGCCGTGCACGAGTCCCAGCGGCTGCGTGTTGCCGGCCACCGGCATGACCGCGATCGAGTGCTCCGGGGTGAGCTTGACCATGAGGATGCCCATCCGCACGGCCAGTTCGCCCGAGCCCCGCTCGAACATGCCCCACATGGCCTGCTGGTCCGGGACCCGGAGCCCGTTGACCACGAGCGGCTCGCCGGTCTCGGGGTCGAGCTGCGGGGGGAACGGGAGCTCGGCGTTCGTCACATGCGCCTCCATGCGTCGCGACTAGGCTGGCCCTGTGCCAGCGAGAGAACAGCCTACCCCGCCCCGCACGCGCCCCGAAGCGGAGGCGGCCGCGCCGGACGGCGCCGAGCGGCCGGTCCTCATGGTCGTCGACGGCCATTCGCTCGCCTTCCGGGCCTTCTTCGCCCTGCCCGTGGACAGCTTCGTCACCTCCGACGGCCAGCACACCAACGGCATCCACGGCTTCATCTCCATGCTGATCAGCCTGCTCCAGAGCGAGCGGCCGAGCCATCTCGCGGTCGCCTTCGACGTCTCCCGCCACTCCTTCCGCAGCCGCGAGTACCCCGCCTACAAGGCCACCCGGGACGAGACGCCGCCCGAGTTCAAGGGGCAGGTGCCGCTGCTGCAGGAGGCCCTGCACGCGATGGGCGTGCAGACCCTCACGAAGGAGGACTACGAGGCCGACGACATCCTGGCCACCCTGGCCAGGCAGGGCCGGGAGGCGGGCTACCGGGTGCTCGTGGTCTCCGGGGACCGCGACACGATCCAGCTGGTCGACGAGGAGGTGACCCTGCTCTACCCCTCCACGCAGGGCGTCTCGAAGCTCACCCGCTACGACCCGGCGAAGGTGCGGGAGCGCTACGGCGTGGACCCGGCCCAGTACCCCGAGGTGGCGGCGCTGGTGGGGGAGAAGAGCGACAATCTGCCCGGCGTCCCCCGGGTGGGGGAGAAGACCGCGGTCAAGTGGCTGGAGCGCTTCGGCTCCCTGCAGGGGATCCTGGACAACGCCGATCAGATCACGGGCAAGGTGGGCGAGTCCCTGCGCGAGCACCGCGAGAACGCGGTGCGCAACCGCAGGCTCAACCGTCTGGTCGACGACGTCGAGCTGCCGCTGGGCCCGGCCGATCTGGCCCGTTCGCCGATCGACGCCGCCAAGGTCAAGGAGGTCTTCACCCGCCTCCAGTTCCGCACGCTCCAGCAGCGCGTGCTCGCCCTGGCGGAGGGCGCGGGGGCCGCGGCCGCCGAGGAGCCCGCGCCTCGCGCGCCCGTGCGCGAGGGGCTCTCCGGAGCCGAACGCGCGGCGTGGCTCGAGCGCGCCGTCCGGGACTGTCCGGCCGGGCTCGGCCTCGTCGTCCGCACGGACGGGGAGGGCGGCGTGGAGATCGGGGTGGCCGGCGCCGATCAGGCCGTCTCGCTGCGCCCGGCCGCGGGCGATGCGGCCGCGGCGTGGCTGGCCTCCGAGCACCCCAAGCTCCTCTTCGACGCGAAGGACGCGGTGGAGCGGCTCGCGCGGGCCGGCTTCGAGCTGTCCGGTCCGCTGTCCGACGCCCGCATCGCCTCCTGGCTCGCCCGCCCCCAGAACCCGCCCGCCCGGCTGGCGGAGCTGGTGCGCCAGCAGCTGGACGAGCAGCTGCCGGAGGGGGATCCGGCGCAGCTGGTCCCCGCCGAGGAGGAGCTGCCCGGCGCGGCCTCCGACGCCTGGTTCCTGCGCCGCGCGGCCCTGGCCGCGATCGAGGCGCTGCCGGAGTCCGCGCGCCGCGTGCTGGTCGAGATCGAGACCCCGCTCGTCCCGGTCCTCGCGCGCATGGAGCGGCAGGGGGTCGCCGTCGACCGGGTCTTCCTGCAGGGACTGGCCGACGAGCTGTCCGAGCGCATCGCCCGGCTCGCCGAGCAGGCCTACGAGGCCGCGGGGGTCGCGGACTTCAACCTGGGCTCGCCCAAGCAGCTGCAGCGCGTGCTCTTCGAGGAACTGGGCATGCCCCGCACCCGGCGCACCAAGACCGGGTATTCGACCGATGCGGAGGCGCTGGCCGAGCTGGAGCGCACGAGCCCGCACCCCTTCCTGGGCGCGCTCCGGCAGCACCGGGACGCCGTGAAGCTGCGCCAGATGATGGAGACCCTGCTCAAGGCGATCGAGGAGGACGGGCGCATCCGCACGAACTACGTGCAGATCGGCGCCGCCTCCGGCAGGCTGAGCTCCAACGACCCGAATCTGCAGAACATCCCGATCCGCTCGGCCGAGGGGCGCCGGATCCGGGAGGCCTTCCGGGCCGGCGAGGGCTTCGAGACGCTGCTGACCGCCGACTACTCCCAGATCGAGATGCGCATCATGGCCCACCTGTCCGGCGATCAGGAGCTCATCGCCTCGTTCAACCGGGGCGAGGACCTGCACCGCTTCGTCGGCTCCCGCGTCTTCGGGGTCGCCCCGGAGGAGGTCACCGCCCAGATGCGCAGCAAGGTCAAGGCCATGTCCTACGGGCTCGCCTACGGGCTGAGCCCCTTCGGGCTGGCCAAGCAGCTGCAGATCGAGGTGGCCGAGGCGCGGGCGCTCATGGCCGACTACTTCACCCGCTTCGGCAGGGTCCGCGACTATCTGCGGGGGGTGGTGGCCGAGGCCCGCGAGCGCGGCTACACCGAGACGATCTTCGGCCGCCGCCGCCCCTTCCCGGAGCTCAACTCGCCCAATCGCGTGCTGCGGGAGAACGCCGAGCGCGCGGCGCTCAACTCGCCCATCCAGGGCTCGGCCGCGGACATCATCAAGCGTTCCATGATCGCGATCGACCGGGGCCTCCGGGAGGCCGGCCTGGGCTCGCGCATGCTGCTGCAGGTGCACGACGAGCTCGTCTTCGAGGTCGCCGCCGGCGAGCTGGACGCGCTGCGCGAGCTCGTGCGCCGGGAGATGAGCGGCGCCGCGGAGCTCTCGGTGCCGCTGGACGTGCAGATCGGCGTGGGCGGGGACTGGGACGCGGCCGGGCACTGACTCCTGCCGAGGACCGCGGATCGACCGCGGATCGGCTGTCGCGCGGTGGCCGAGACCGGGTGGTGGAAGTAGAGTCCGGGTCGACACGTTCAGAATATATTCAGCTCATTTTCCTGAGTCTTCAACCTGGATATAACTCCCTCATCTACACTCGCCGTGGCGGCTCGCAGTTCGAGTGTCTCCTCGGTGCGGCCGTTTTGCTTTGTACATCAGCGACCGGCGCCCTGCCGGAGGGGAGGACACCCGATGCCGAAGACCGTCTCGACGGCGAGGATCACACGAAAGATCGCGGATCGGGTCCTTCCTCGACCGAGCGACTACGCGCCACTCAAGCACAGTTGGCGAATCGACCTCGTCTCCGGGGTGACGGTCGCGATCGTCGCGCTTCCCCTCGCGCTCGCCTTCGGCATCTCCTCGGGTCTGGACCCGGCGGCCGGACTGGTCACGGCCGTGGTGGCGGGCGTCGTCGCGGCCGTCTTCGGCGGCTCGAACGTGCAGGTCTCGGGGCCGACCGGGGCCATGGCGGTGGTGCTCGCCCCGGTCGTGGCCGCCCACGGGGTGGGGGCCGTGCCCCTGCTGTCGATCATGGCCGGGGTGATGGTGCTGCTCATGGGCGTCACGGGCCTGGGCCGGGCGGTCTCGCTCGTGCCCTGGACGGTCGTGGAGGGCTTCACGCTCGGCATCGCCGCGATCATCTTCCTGCAGCAGGTGCCCATGGCCCTCGGCCAGGACGGCGGCGGCGGCCACAACCCGGCCGTCGCGGCGGTCGAGGCGATCGGCCGGCTGGATCCGGGCGTCGCGGTCTACACGCTCGCCCTCGTCGCCGGGGTCTGGGCGCTGATCCTGCTGCTGCCCAAGATCCACCCGGCGATCCCGGCCGGCCTGGTGGCCGTGATCGCGGCGAGCCTCGCCACCTACCTGCTGCGCCTGCCGGTGCCCACGATCGGCGAGCTGCCGAGCTCCCTGCCCGCCCCGGTCCTGCCGCACGTCGACGGGGCCCTGCTGGGCCAGCTGCTGCAGCCGGCGCTCGGCATCGCGGCCCTGGCGGCGATCGAGGCGCTGCTCTCGGCCCGGGTCGCCTCCCGGATGTCGGACACCGGCCCCTACTACCCGGACCGGGAGCTGAGCGGGCAGGGGCTGGCCTCCATCGCCTCCGGGCTGTTCGGCGGCATGCCCTCCACCGGCGCGATCGCCCGGACCGCGGTCAACGTCCGATCCGGTGCGCGCACCCGGGTGAGCGCGATCCTGCACGCGCTGCTGCTGCTCGTGGTCATCTACTGGGCAGGCGGACTGGTCTCCCACATCCCGCTCGCCGCGCTGGCCGGCGTGCTCATGGCGACCTCGACCCGGATGGTGTCGGGCGAGACGATCCGCTCCGTGCTGCGCGCCCGCCCCTCGCACGCGATCGTCTTCTTCCTCACGGCGCTCATCACCATCGCCTTCGACCTGATCGTCGCGATCCAGATCGGCCTGCTGTTCGCGGCCTTCCTGGCCCTGCGGCAGATGGCCGGCCAGACCGGGGTCCGGCGCGAGGAGCTGCCGGGCGAGCGGCAGCCGGGCGACGAACGGATCGCCCTGGTCCGCATCGACGGGGCCATGTTCTTCGGCGTCGCCGACCGGATCCAGCGGGAGGTCAACGAGTTCCAGGGCGCGGAGGTCGTCATCATCCGCCTCTCGCATCTGAACAGCCTGGACGCGACCGGCGTCAACGCCCTGGTGGACATCGTCAACGCCTTCGAGCGCCAGGAGGGGGTCACGGTGCTGCTGAAGGGGCTCCAGCCGGAGCACGAGAAGATGGCCAGGGCCTACGGCCTGGTCGACGCGCTGCGCAACGAGAAGCATCTCGTGCCCACCCTGGAGGAGGCCGTCGCCCACGCCCGCAGCCACATCGCCCGCGGCCCCTGGCGGGACGAGCCGAGGAGCTGAGCCCTGCGGCGGCGATAGCATCGCTGCCATGACCGAACGCGATGCCGCGCCTCCGGCGCGCCCCCAGACCGAGATCGACCGCCTCGCCGAGCGCTGGCTGCAGACCCAGATCGAGCTGGACCCGGAACGGCGGGTCGAGCTCGGCGTGCCCGGCGACCTGTCCGAGTACGGCGACTACTCCCCGGAGGGCACCGCCCGGCGCCGCGAGGCGATGGCCTCGGTGCTCGCCGAGCTCGACCGCGTCGAGGCGCAGGACGAGACCGACCGGGTCACCGCCCTGGAGCTGCGCCGCGATCTGGAGCTGCAGATCGAGGGCATCGACGCGGGTCTGCCGGGCCGGGACGTCAACAACATCGCCTCGCCCGCGCAGGGGATGCGCATGGTCTTCGACCTCATGCCCCAGGAGGGGGAGCAGGCGCGGGCCGCGATCGCCGCCCGCATGCGCCGGCTCCCCGATGCGGTGGAGGGCTACATCGCCAGCCTGCGGGCGGGGATCGCCGCCGGCGACACCCCGGCCCGTCGGCAGGTGCGCATCGTCGCCGAGCAGACGCGGGAGTACGCCCAGCCCGGCGGCTTCTTCGACGGCCTGGCCGAGGCCCCGGAGGCCTCCGAGGCGCTGCGGGCCGATCTGGAGCGCGGTGCGCAGACCGCCCGGGCGGCCTACGCGAAGCTCTCCGCCTTCCTGGCCGAGGAGCTGGAGCCGGTCGCCCGCGAGGCCGACGGGGTGGGCCGCGAAGCCTACCAGCTGGCCTCCCGATCCTTCCTCGGTGCCCGCGTCGACCTCGACGAGACCTACGAGTGGGGGCTGGCGGAGCTGGAGCGGATGGTCTCCGAGCAGGAGGCCGTCGCCGCCGAGATCCTGCCCGGCGCGGGGGTCGCGGAGGCGATCGGGCACCTGGAGCGCGATCCGGCCCGCAAGCTGCACGGCACCGAGGCGCTGCGCCGCTGGATGCAGGAGACCAGCGACCGGGCGGTCGAAGAGCTCGGCCGCACCCACTTCGAGATCCCCGAGGCGATGCGCCGTCTGGAGTGCATGATCGCCCCCACCCAGGAGGGCGGCATCTACTACACGGGGCCCAGCGACGACTTCTCCCGGCCGGGCCGCATGTGGTGGTCCGTGCCCCCCGGGGTCACCGAGTTCGACACCTGGCGGGAGCTGACGACCGTCTACCACGAGGGGGTGCCCGGCCACCACCTCCAGGTCGCCCGGGCCACCTACAACCGCGAGCGGCTCAACTCCTGGCGCCGCCAGAACTGGACGAGCGGCCACGGCGAGGGGTGGGCCCTGTACGCCGAGCGGCTCATGGAGCAGCTGGGCTACCTGGACGATCCCGCCGACCGGCTCGGCATGCTCGACGGCCAGCGCATGCGGGCGGCCCGCGTGGTGCTGGACATCGGCGTGCACCTGGGCAAGACGATGCCGGGCGGCGATCGGGTGTGGAACTACGAGGACGCGCTCGAGTTCATGCGGGGGCACGTGAACATGTCCGACGACTTCGTGCGCTTCGAGGTGAACCGCTACTTCGGCTGGCCCGGTCAGGCGCCCTCCTACAAGATCGGCCAGCGGATCTGGGAGCAGCTGCGCGAGCAGGCCGAGCGCCGCGACGGCGAGGCCTTCGACCTGAAGGCGTGGCACACCCGGGCGCTGGATCTGGGGGGCCTGGGCCTGGACACGCTGCGCGAGGTCATGTCCTCGGATCGCTGAGACGGGGCGCGCCCGCCCCGCCCGGCGGGCGCGCCCCGCTGCCTCGACGGACCCCCACCCTCCTGACAGGCGGAAACGGGTATGCTCCGGCGAACCGAGGCGTCGTCCCGGCGCCCCGGCCGAGCCGGAGGTTACACCATGAGGTCCTTCCCAGCCCGGACCGGCGACGAGGCGCCCGTCGGCCGCGCCGAGCAGGAGCGGATCCGGCGGGCGCACGCGCGATTGCGCAGCGGTCGGCAGCCCTCGGGGGAGGAGGGCCCCGAACGGCTCGTGCGCCCGGTGGTGCGGGACTCCTGGCGCCGTTCCCTGGCGCATCTGGGTTCCCCGGACGGCGCGCGGCCGGGCGGGACGGCCCCGCCGGACGGTTTCGAGCGCTACCGCTCCGGCCATCCGCTCGCCTCGGTGCTGCCGGTGCTGCGGCGCCTGCTGGTCGAGCCGGCCGAACGCACCGGCATGCTGGTGGCGACCGCAGACGAGTCCGGCCGGCTGTTGTGGGTGGAGGGGGACCGGGAGGCGAGGCGCCGTGCCGCCCGCATGGACTTCGCGGACGGCGCGGACTGGTCCGAGGCCGCCGTGGGCACCTCCGCGCCCGGCACCGCCCTGGTCAACCGCGCGCCCGTGCAGATCGCCGGCAGCGAGCACTTCGCCCCGGCCGTCCACCCCTGGCACTGCACGGCCGTGCCGATCCGGGACCCGCGCGGCGCGCTGCTGGGGGTCGTCGACCTGACCGGCGGCGACGAGGCGGCCTCCCCGCACAGCCTCGCCCTGCTTCGCGCCGCCGTGGCTGCGGCGGAGGCCGAGCTGCGCATCGCGGAGCTGCGCCGCGCGGCGTCCGCGGGCCCGGGCCGCACGATCGTGCTCGGGCCGCGGGACGGGGCCCGCCCGCTGCGGCGGCGCCCCCCGGCCTGGGCGCCGCCCCGGGAGCAGGGGGTGCGGCTCCGCTCGCTCGGTCGGGAGCGCACGCTCCTGGAGTGGCCGGGCGGCAGCGAAGAGCTGAGTGGTCGTCATGGCGAGATCGCGACCCTCCTGGCCTGGCACCGGGAGGGGCTGAGCGCCGACGAGCTGGGCACGATGCTGTTCGGCGAGAGCGTGCGGCCGGTCACCCTGCGCGCCGAGATCGTGCGGCTGCGACGGGTGCTGGAGCGCTGCGGGCTGCGGATCGAGTCCCGCCCCTACCGCCTGCTGCCGACTCCGGAGACCGACGTCCGGGCCATGCTGGAGGCGGTCGACCACGGCCACCACCGCCGGGCGCTGGAGTTGCATGCCGGCCCGCTGCTGCCCGCCTCCGACGCGCCGGGCATCGAGGCGCTGCGCGAGGAGATCGAGGCGAGCCTGCGGGAGCAGATCCTGAGCGGCGGCAGCCTGGAGACGCTCCTGCGCTACGCGGAGGGGCCCGGCGCCGAGCGGGACGAGGGGGTGCTGCGGGAGCTGCTGCGGCGCCTGCCCGCCCGCTCGCCCAGGCGGGCCCGCCTGGTGGTCCGGTTGGAGGCGCTGCAGCGGGAGACGGCCCCCGGCGCGCCCGTCTGAGCCGACCCGGATCATGTCGTGCGCTGCTTCGTTGGGACGGCCCCCCGGCGCGCCCGTCCGAGCGCAGCGCTGCAACCCGCTTGCAACCCGGGTTCTCCTATCGTTGTCGCACCCCCTCACCCAACCGGGGGTCACCGGCC
>JAUNLB010000007.1:0-9467 GCA_030532485.1 Pseudoclavibacter sp. | reverse complement strand
CCGAGGGATCGCTCGTCCAGTTCCGCAGCCGCTACGAGCACTACATCGGCGGCGAGTGGGTCGCGCCCGCGCGCGGCGAGTACTTCGAGAACATCACGCCGGTCACCGGCGAGGTCTTCTGCGAGGTCGGCCGCGGCACCGAGGAGGACGTGGAGCGGGCCCTCGACGCCGCCCACGCCGCCGCCCCCGCCTGGGGCCGCACGAGCCCCGCCGAGCGCGCGCTCGTGCTCAACCGCATCGCCGACCGCATCGAGGAGAACCTCGAGATGCTCGCGGTCGCCGAGACCTGGGACAACGGCAAGGCGGTCCGCGAGACGCTGGCCGCGGACATCCCGCTGGCGGTCGACCACTTCCGCTACTTCGCCGGCGCCATCCGGGCGCAGGAGGGCGGCATCAGCCAGATCGACGACGACACCGTCGCGTACCACTTCCAGGAGCCGCTGGGCGTGGTCGGCCAGATCATCCCCTGGAACTTCCCGCTCCTCATGGCCACCTGGAAGCTCGCCCCAGCCCTGGCGGCCGGCAACGCGGTCGTCCTCAAGCCGGCCGAGCAGACCCCCGCCTCGATCATGGTGCTCATGGAGCTCATCGGCGATCTGCTGCCGACCGGGGTGGTCAACGTGGTCAACGGCTTCGGCGCCGAGGCGGGCAAGCCGCTGGCGACCAGCCCCCGCATCGCCAAGGTCGCGTTCACGGGCGAGACCACCACCGGGCGGCTCATCATGCAGTACGCCTCCCAGAACATCATCCCGGTCACCCTGGAGCTGGGCGGCAAGAGCCCCAACATCTTCTTCGCGGACGTGGCCGAGCGCGACGACGCCTTCTACGACAAGGCGCAGGAGGGCTTCACGCTCTTCGCGCTCAACCAGGGCGAGGTGTGCACCTGCCCCTCCCGCGCGCTCGTCCAGGAGTCCATCTACGACTCCTTCCTGGAGGCGGTCACGGCCCGCACCGAGCGCATCGTCATGGGCGACCCGCTGGATACCGACACCATGATGGGCGCCCAGGCCTCCAACGACCAGTTCGAGAAGATCCTCAGCTACCTGGACATCGGCCGCCAGGAGGGCGCCCGCGTGCGCACGGGTGGCGGGCGCGCCGAGCTCGGCGGCCACCTCTCGGGGGGCTACTACATCCAGCCGACCATCTTCGAGGGCGACAACTCGATGCGCATCTTCCAGGAGGAGATCTTCGGCCCGGTCGTCGCGGTCACCCGCTTCACGGACTTCGACGACGCCATCCGGATCGCCAACGACACGCTCTACGGCCTGGGCGCGGGCGTGTGGTCGCGCCAGGGCAACACGGCCTACCGCGCCGGCCGCGCGATCCAGGCCGGCCGGGTGTGGGTGAACCAGTACCACGCCTACCCGGCGCACGCCGCGTTCGGCGGCTACAAGTCCTCCGGCATCGGGCGGGAGAACCACCTGATGATGCTCGACCACTATCAGCAGACCAAGAACCTCCTGGTGAGCTACAGCGAGGACGCGCTCGGGTTCTTCTGAGCCGGGCGACCAGACCAAGAACCTCCTCGTGAGCTACAGCGAGGACAAGCTCGGGTTCTTCTGACCCGGGAAGACGAAAGGAAGAACAGCGATGAGCTACAAGGCCGCCGTCGCCCACGAACTGGGCGGCAAGCTGCAGATCGACGAGCGCGAGGTCCCGAAGCCGGGGCCCGGGCAGGTGCTCGTCAAGCTCGTCTCCAGCGGCGTGTGTCACACCGATCTGCACGCCGTCGAGGGGGACTGGCCCGTCAAGCCCACGATCCCGCTCGTGCCGGGCCACGAAGGCGTCGGCCGCGTCGAGGCGGTCGGCGAGGGCGTGACGGACATGAAGGTCGGCGATCTGGTCGGCAACGCCTGGCTGTGGAGCGCCTGCGGGGTCTGCGAGGCCTGCCGGACCGGCTGGGAGACGCTGTGCGAGGAGCAGCGCAACGGCGGCTACAGCGTGGACGGCTCCTTCGCCGAGTACATGCTCGTGGACGCCAAGTACGCGGCCCGCATCCCCGACGGCGCGGACCCCTACGAGGTGGCCCCGGTCCTGTGCGCGGGCGTCACGGTCTACAAGGGCCTGAAGATGACCGACACGCGGCCCGGCGACTGGGTCGTGATCTCCGGCATCGGCGGGCTCGGCCACATCGCCGTGCAGTACGCGGTCGCGATGGGCCGGCGGGTCGTGGCGGTCGACATCGCCGAGGACAAGCTGGCCCTGGCCCGCAAGCACGGCGCCGAGGTGACCGTGAACGCGAAGGAGCAGGACCCGATCGAGGCGGTGCAGGAGGCGACCGGCGGCGGCGCGCAGGGCGTGCTCGTCACGGCCGTGCACCCGGCCGCCTTCGGCCAGGCGATCGGCATGGCCCGCCGCGGCGGCACGATCGTGTTCAACGGTCTGCCCCCGGGCGAGTTCCCCGCCCCGATCTTCGAGATCGTGCTCAAGGCGCTCACGATCCGCGGTTCGATCGTGGGCACGCGCCAGGACATGGTGGAGGCGCTCGACTTCTACGGTCGCGGTCTCATCCACCCCACCTACCACACGCGCGAGCTCGGCGAGGTCAACGAGATCTTCGACGAGATGCGCGAGGGCAGGATCGACGGCCGCGCCGTCATCAAGTTCTGAGGGCCCGACGGCCCGAGGGGAAGGCGCCCTGCGGGGCGCCGGGAAAGGTCGACCGGGCGGCGGCGCGCGCCGCCGCCCGGTCGCGGCCCGGTCGAGAGAGGAGCGGAGATGGAGTCGGATCCGGGGGCTGCGGAGACGGTGCCCGTCGCGCTGGCCGCACGGCCGGCGATCGCGGGGGAGACGCGCTCCCGCGTGGGGCTTTCGGCCGCGGCCCTGGAGCTGCTGCAGCGGCTCGCGGAGCGGCACGGGCCGCTGATGTTCCACCAGTCCGGGGGATGCTGCGACGGCTCGTCGCCCATGTGCTACCAGGCCGGGGAGTTCCTGACCGGCGGATCGGACGTGCTGCTCGGGGTCTTCGAGCTGCCCGGTGCGGACGGGGAGGGCGGCGGCGAGCTGGAGTTCTGGATGTCGCAGGAGCAGTTCGCCTACTGGCGGCACACGCACCTGCTCGTCGATGCGGTGCAGGGCCGGGGCGCGGGCTTCTCCCTGGAGGGGCCGACGGGCATGCGCTTCCTCATCCGCTCCACGCTGCTGCCGGACTCCGCCCTGCCGGAGGAGCCGGCCGAGAGCCCGCGGGCCGAGCCGGAGGAGGGCTGAGCCGGCCCGATCGCCGGGCTCCGAGGGAGCTTGCCAGAGTTTGCCCGGGCGGTTACGCTGTCCGAGCGCCCTCGTGCGCACTCCCTATCCGTTTCTCCGCCCGGGGCGACGGCGCCCCGTAGGCGGGGCGTCGCCGTGCGGACCGACTTTTCTGCCATCTGGAGCATTTTCTACATGACCAACACGACGACCGATCAGGCAATCAAGCAGGTCGCCATCGACGACATCGGATCTGCTGAGGACTTCCTTGCCGCGGTCGAAGAGACGCTGAAGTTCTTCAACGACGGGGACCTCATCGAGGGCACCGTCGTTCGCATCGACCGTGACGAGGTCCTCCTCGACGTCGGGTACAAGACCGAGGGCGTCATCCCCTCGCGCGAGCTTTCCATCAAGCACGACGTCGACCCCAACGAGGTCGTCGAGGTCGGCGACACCGTCGAAGCCCTCGTCCTCCAGAAGGAGGACAAGGAGGGCCGCCTCATCCTCTCCAAGAAGCGCGCCCAGTACGAGCGCGCCTGGGGCGACGTCGAGAAGATCAAGGAGGAGGACGGCGTCGTCACCGGCACCGTCATCGAGGTGGTCAAGGGCGGCCTGATCGTCGACATCGGCCTGCGCGGCTTCCTGCCCGCCTCGCTCATCGAGCTGCGCCGGGTCCGAGACCTCACCCCGTACCTCGGCCAGGAGCTGGAGGCGAAGATCCTCGAGCTCGACAAGAACCGCAACAACGTCGTCCTCTCCCGCCGGGCCCTGCTGGAGCAGACCCAGTCCGAGACGCGCTCGAACTTCCTCAACAACCTCCAGAAGGGCCAGGTCCGCAAGGGCGTGGTCTCCTCGATCGTCAACTTCGGCGCCTTCGTCGACCTGGGCGGCGTGGACGGCCTGGTGCACGTCTCGGAGCTCAGCTGGAAGCACATCGAGCACGCCTCCGAGGTCGTCGAGGTCGGCCAGGAGGTCACCGTCGAGGTGCTCGAGGTCGACCTGGACCGCGAGCGGGTCTCGCTGTCGCTGAAGGCGACCCAGGAGGACCCGTGGCAGGTCCTGGCCCGCACCCACGCGATCGGCCAGATCGCGCCGGGCAAGGTCACCAAGATCGTGCCCTTCGGCTCCTTCGTGCGCGTCGCCGACGGCATCGAGGGCCTCGTGCACATCTCCGAGCTGTCCAGCGGCCACGTCGACCTGGCCGACCAGGTCGTCTCGGTCGGTCAGGAGATCTTCGTCAAGATCATCGACATCGACCTGGACCGCCGTCGGATCTCCCTCTCGCTCAAGCAGGCGAACGAGGGCGTGGACCCGGAGGGCACCGAGTTCGACCCGGCCCTCTACGGCATGCTCACCGAGTACGACGAGGCGGGGAACTACAAGTACCCCGAGGGCTTCGACCCGGAGACCAACGAGTGGAAGGAAGGCTTCGAGCAGCAGCGCGAGGCCTGGGAGCAGGAGTACGCGCTCGCCCAGTCGCGCTGGGAGGCGCACAAGGCGCAGGTCGCGGCCGCCATCGAGGCGGACCGCGCCGGCGAGAGCGGCGCGAGCGGCTCGGCCTCCTACTCGAGCGACTCGGGGGCGACCGGCACCCTCGCCGACGACGAGTCCCTTGCCGCGCTGCGCGAGAAGCTCGCCGGCAACTAGGCGGGACATGGGCGGGGCGACCCCGCCGGCTCCGAGAGGGGGGGGGGGGGGGGCCGGCCCCCCCCCAGCACCCACCCCCCCCGCGCACCCCCGCGGCGCCGCGGAGCCGGCCCCCAACTCGCGGGCACCGGGGCGGGCCCCCCCCCCCGCCCCCGAGCGGGGCGCACCCAGGCGCGTCCGCCCCTCTTCCGTCTCCGCGGCCCTGTTCCGAGCCGCCTTCCGGCTCGGCTCCGCCCGGTTCACCGGCCCGACACGGCAGCGCCCCGCCGGGTCTTCGGCGCCCCCGACGGACGGTAGTCTGTGGGTGTCCGCTGCAGAGCATTCGATCGAGGTGTCCCCGTGTCCCATCCCATCGCCGCCGTCTCCGAGCTGGCCGCCACCGGTGCGGATCCCTCCGTCTTCCTGCTGGTCGCCGTCGGTGCGGGCCTCGTCCTGCTGGGCGGCGCGGCCGCCCTGGTGATGCGCCGCCGCGCCGCGGCCCGCACCGAGGAGGAGGAGCCGCAGCCGGTGGAGGAGTCCTCCGGCAGCTGAGAGAGACCCGAGCCGCTCCCGCAGCCCGGCTCGGAACGTGCACCTTCGCCCGGACCGTGCGGTTCTCCCGCCCGCGCCCGGCGAAGGTGCACCGAGGGAGCCCTTCGTCTACGGCCGAGACGGGTCAGAGAGTTCGGAGCCTCCACATTCGGTCGAAAAACAAGACTTCGTCCCCGGCCGAGACGGGTCAGAGGGCGCGGGACGCCACGGCGGCCGCGTCGCCGCACTTGCGCCGGCGGCCGTCCCGAACCCGCCGGAAGCTCCGGTACATCCACCAGCCGAACAGCGCCAGGAACACCAGGAACAGCAGCACGAGCACCGGCACGATGAGCGCGGAGAAGACCAGGCCGATGCTCATGGCGTCCTCGCCGATGCTCAGCACGGGTGCGGCCACCCCGCCGGTGACCGCGTTCGCGGTCGCGCGGGTGGCGGCCTTGGCGAGGTGGGTGACGAGGGCCAGGGCGATGCCGGTCGCGATCGGCCCCCAGGCGTTGGAGGAGAAGAAGGCGGCGGGGTCCTGCACGGCCGCCGTCTGGCTCGCACTGCCCGCTCCGAATACGATACCGCCCGCGGTGGGCCGGACGAAGGTCTGCACCCAGTCGTTGACGTGATCCACGGCGGGGATCTTGTCGGCCACCAGGTCCAGCACGAGCAGCACCGCCAGGATGCCGAGCACCCAGGGGTTCTCCAGCCAGGCCCAGCCGCCCGGGAGGGTCACGAGGTCCGTGAAGCGGGCCAGCAGCCCCACGGCGAGCAGGGGGATGAAGGCGTTCAGGCCGCTCGCGGTCGCGAGTCCGGCCCCAGTCAAGATCTCTAGCATCTTCGTCCTTTCCTTCAGTAGTCTGGCAAACACAGCGTCAGGTCATCTGCGGAGAGGATTTCGGAGTGACAACGATCGCACTGACCGGCGGCATCGCCTCCGGCAAGACCACCATCGCCCGTCGCCTGCGCGAGCTGGGCGCCGAGATCCTGGACGCCGACGCCTTCGCCCGACGAGCCGTGGAGCCGGGCGGCCGGGGACTGCGGGCGCTCGTGGAGCGCTACGGGGAGCGGATCCTGCTCGCCGACGGCACGCTCGACCGCGCCGCGCTGGCGGAGATCATCTTCGGCGACGCGCGCGAGCGCGAGTGCGTCAACGAGATCCTGCACCCGGAGATCCGTCGGCTCACCGCCGAGCGGCTCGCCGCGATCCGCCAGGACGATCCGGAGGCGATCGTGGTCCACGACATCCCCCTGCTCGTGGAGGCGCACCACAACTACGATTACGACGAGATCTGGGTCGTGGACAGCCCGGCGGAGCTGCGCATCGCGCGCCTCGTGGAGGAGCGCGGCATGGACCCGGCCGAGGCCCGGCGCCGGGTGGAGGCGCAGGTGAGCGACGAGGAGCGCCGCGCTTTCGCGGACGTGCTGATCGACTCGACCCAGCCGCTGGAGCAGATGCTCGCCGAGGTGGACCAGCTGTGGGCGCGCGTGGCGCGCGAGAGCTTGCGGGAGGGCGAGGAGGAGCACTACGACGGTACGCCCCGCCGGGGGGAGGAGAGCGAGGGGGAGCTGGCCGAGTAGCGGCCCTGGCCGCCCGCGTCGGCGGTGCGCCGGGCAGGCGGGCCGCTCAGCTCGGCACGTCTCGCCAGGCCGTGCCGAGCCGATCGACCGCGGCTCCGGAGCTGACCGCTTCGAGCGCCTGCACGGCGGCCCGGAGCTCGGCCGGGCGATCGGGTACCGCGATGCGCAGTCGCACCCCGTCCGGGCGGTATTCGGCGGGCAGCGGCGCAAGGCCCCGCGCCCGCAGCTCGTGCTCCCAGCGCCCGGCCCGGTCGTGCGGGGCGGTCAGCGCGAGTTCGCGCAGTCGCGCCCGGGTGCCCAGCTCCGCCCGGTCCAGCGCGGCCCCCACCGCGTCTCCGTAGGCGCGGGTGAGCCCCCCGGTGCCGAGCAGCACGCCGCCGAACCAGCGCACCACGATCGCGACGAGGTCCGAGAGGTCGCGCCGACCCCGGGGGCCCTCGCGGGAGCAGAGCGCCTCCAGCATGGGGGCGCCGGCCGTGCCGGAGGGCTCGCCGTCGTCGTTCGTCCGCTGCACGGCGCGGCCGGGTCCCAGCAGGAAGGCGGAGCAGTGGTGGCGAGCCTGCCGGTGCTCGGCGCGCACGCGCGCGAGGGTCTCGCGCGCGGCCTCTTCGTCGGCCGTGCGCTGCAGCACGCAGCGGAACACGGAGCGGCGCACCTCGATCTCGGCCTCGACGGGGCCGGGGGAGCGCAGCACCGTGTACTCCTCGGGTCCGGCGGTGTCCATGGGGAACGGCTCAGACCGACCGCGGCCCCTGCTTCAGCAGCTCGGGGCTGGGCACGAAGAAGAGCGCACCGCTCGCCGCGCGGGAGAAGTCGAGGATGCGGTCGTAGTTGCCGGGCGGGTCGCCGATGAACATGTTGCGCAGCATACGTTCGACGATGCCGGGGTCGGCCGCGTAGGCGACGAAGTAGGTGCCGAACTCGGCCGAACCCACCCGGCCGAAGGGCATGTTCTCGCGCAGGATCTGCAGCGGCCGGCCCTCCTCGTCCGAGATCGCGTTGAGGGCGACGTGCGCGTTGGCGGGCTTCTGTTCGTCGTCCAGCTCGATGTCCTCGAGCTTGGTGCGCCCGATCACGCGCTCCTGCTCCTCGACGCTCAGCGCCCGCCAGGCCTCCATGTCGTGCAGGTACTTCTGGACGACCACGTAGCTGGAGCCCGCGTAGGCGGGGTCCTCCCGGCCGATCGTGACGGCCCGGACCGCGGCCTCGCCGGCCGGGTTCTCGGTGCCGTCCACGAAGCCGAGCAGGTCCCGCTCGTCGAAGAACTTGAAGCCGTGCACCTCGTCGACCACCCGGGCGCTGCCGGAGAGCTGTTCGATCGCCAGCCGGGCCAGCTCGAAGCAGGGGCCCGTCTCGCGGCAGCGGATGTGCAGCAGCAGATCGCCGGGGGTGGACACGGCCCGGTGCACCTCGCCCTCGAATACGGGCAGGGGGTGCAGGCCCGCGGGCCGGGGCGCCTCGTAGAGCCGGTCCCAGAGCTCCGCGCCGACGCCGGCCACGCAGCCGAGCTGCTGCTCGGGGATGCGGAAGGAGACGCTGCGCACCAGCCCGGCCAGTCCGGCGAGGAAGTCGCGGACCGCCGCGGCGGCCTCGTCCCCCTCGTCGACGGTGAGGACGAGGAAGAGGGCGGATCGCGCCGGCGGCGCGACGATCTGTTGGATCGACACGGATGTATCGCCTTTCTGGATGTCGAGGCGGCCCCGACGGGACGCCCGCCTCACCTTAGACGAGAGCGGCCGTGCGGCGGGCGAACGCCGCGGGGGAGCGGGCATACTCGCGCCGGGAGCCTCTGGCACCGGAGCGGGAGAGCGACCCCGCGGGGGAGCGGGCACACTGGTGAGCATGATGTGGATCGCAACGATCGAGTTCGACCTGCTGCTGGGCGATGTGCACTCGCTCAAACAGAAGCGCGCCGTCATCCGGCCGCTCGTCGCCGAGCTGCGGCGCAAGTTCACGGTGGCCGTCGCCGAGACCGGCGAGGCGGATCTGCACCGGCGCGCGGGCGTGGGGGTCGCGGCCGTGAGCGCGGACGCCCGCCACGCCCTGGAGGTGATCGACGCGGTCGAGCGCTTCGTCGCCGAGCGCCCCGAGCTGGAGCTGCTGTCCGCCCGCCGCCGCACCTTCGGCACGGAGGACGAGTGAGCCCGAGAACTCGACTCAGCTCACGCGGGCGCCGGGCGGTGGGTCGAGGGGGCGATCCCGAGGTAGTGGGCCAAGGCCAGTTCCACCTCGGCGAGTTCGTCGCGAGACAGGTAGTCCACGGGATCTCCGATGACGTACTCGGTGTCGATCGAGCGGATCTGATCCACCAGGACTCGTGTCGGACGCCCGGCGATCTCCAGCTCTGGCCGGTGGACGGCCGGCTGTGCGGATGTGGAGGTGGGGATCACCGTCACCACCGACAGCGGCGACTCCGAGGGGGAGACCAGGAGGCCGAGTCGCCTGCCGCGCTGCTCATGCCCACGTGGCCGGCCGAGGTCGATGCGGTAGACCGCGCCGCGGATCACCAGGCGTCCGGCTCGGTGCCGAGGTCCTCGCCC
>JAUNLB010000174.1 GCA_030532485.1 Pseudoclavibacter sp. | reverse complement strand
CCGGACACGCATCGTCCAGTCGACTTCTCGTCTTCCTGACCCTCCGGGAGCCTATGCTTCCCCGATCCTCCCGAAAGGATACCACCAGCATATCCTGAACGGTACGACACGACAAGCCTGCGAGGGCGTTTTCTGCTGGGTGTTTCCTGAGTGCCCGGCGTGCAGACTCGCCCGGAACGACGGGCGAGACGTGTTCCGGGAAGACTGGTAATTGGTCGGTGCATCGAGAAGGTGAGAAGGCACAGAAAAGGTCCGCTTGAATCCTACCCGCCACCTCCGACATTCGAGGCGGAAACCGAGCCCTAGTGTTCGCAAATCAGGTACTTGCGTTCATTGGACACGGTATTCGGAACGGTGGGACCCGGAGAAGAAGGAGCGGAGCAGGCGGCCCCGAGCCCGGTCCCGAAGGCGCTCACGACGCACGACGCATCGCTTGTACGCCCACCGGATCACTCGTCTAGCGCATCGCCGAGATCGCCGCCACGGCTCGTTTCGCGTCGCGCAGGCTGCGTTCGTAGCGGGCGGCCAGCGTCACGAGCACGAGCCCCGCCAGCGCCAGCCACCCCCACCAGGGTACGACCAGGGTGACGGCCTCCAGCTGCGGCCAGAAGGCGAAGGAGTGGACGGCGAGCACGCCGGCCCCGAGCAGGAACGGCGCCTGCAGTCTCGCTAGCAGTCCCCACAGGAGCACGCCGAAGGCGAGGACCGCGATCGCGGCGATCCGCCACACGCCCCCGCTGCTCAGGCCGACCACCACGCTCGGCACGAGCAGCGCGAGCACCCCGGGCGCGAGCGTCGGCCAGCTGCGCAGCTCCGGCCGCCTGCGCAGGAGCACCGAGCCGATGAGGACGCCCGCCGCCCCCGCGGTGACGGTGACCCATTCGATCGGGTCGGCGACCGTGAGTCCGATCGCCGCCACGGCGCCGCTGGCCACCACGCCGGACCAGGCGGTGCGCCGGTCCAGGGGCACGGCCTCGCGCAGCACGGAGGCCAGCACGACGGCCAAGGCGGTCAGCACCCAGCCCGCGCCGAGCAGGGAGGCGGTCAGACCCTCGGGCGAGAACGTCGTGTGCAGCACGCCCGCGAGCGCGATGCCGAGCGTCGCCGCACAGGCCAGGACGACGGCGCTGCGCTCGTCTCCCGGCAGCCCCCGCCGGGCGCGCAGGAACGCCGCGAGCAGCAGCAGGCCCAGGGCGGGCGGCGTCCAGACCAGGCCGGCCACGAGCACGGTCTCGGGGGAGCCGGCGTGGGCCATCGTGCGGATCGCGGGCAGGAGGAGCAGTGCCGTCGCGGCGGCCGCGGCGACGGCGTCGGCGGCCGAGCGCAGCGGTTCCGACAGCGGGGAGGAAGCGATCGCGAGCACGACGGTCGCGGACACCGCCGCGATGGCGATCGAGAGGACGGGCGAGCTCTGGGCGCCCTCCAGCACGGCCGCCAGGGGCAGGGCGAGCGTCCCGCCGAGGGCCAGGACGAGCATCCGTTCGACGCGGTGTTCGCGCCGGGCCGCCTCGCCGGTGGCCGAACCGCCGATCGTCACGATCCCGCCGGCCAGCAGCACGCAGCAGCCCGCGACGAAGGCGAGCAACGCGGGGCGTTCGGCGGGCAGCGCGCGCTCGGCGAGCTGCCAGGCCGAGACCGCCACGATCGCCGTGCCCGCCCAACGCACGGGACCGAGCAGTGGCCTCGGCAGGCGCCGGGGCCCGGAGCCCGCCGCGACGGCGGCGAGCCCCGTCAGCAGCCACGGGCCCGGGTGCTGGGAGAACCCGTTCAGCAGCGGTGTGAGCAGGCCCAGCAGCGCGGCCGAGACCAGGAACGGTCGGCGGTCCGCGGTCGTGAGCAGGCCCGGTCCGAAGACGAGGGAGACGCAGACGCACAGCAGCCCGATCGCGGAGCCGACGGCCGGACCGAGCAGTGGGACGACCCCGGGGTCCGCCGCGGGCGGGATCAGCGACTGCACCGCGATGATCGTCGAGGCGGCGGCGAAGAACATCGCGAGGGGGAGCGCTGCGAGCGTCGCGGCGCGCGTCCGGGCGGGATCGTGCCGCTGCCGCAGCAGGCAGGCGAGCACCGCGAGGGCGATCCCGATCGTCGCGGCCGCACGGATCCCCAGGACGAGCTCGCGCGCCAGCGGACCGGATTCCCAGGCCAGCAGCAGGAGCGGGGCGGTGGCCAGGGTCGCGATCGCCGCGACGAGGCCGCGCGCGAGGTTCGCGTACGGCCAGGCGGGCAGCAGCGCGGCGAAGAGCGCGACGAGCAGCGTCAGCAGCACGCCCGCCGCCGTGTGCGGGCCGTCCGCGGTGAACAGGATCCCGGGGGCCAGCACCGTGGTCGCGAGCAGGACGGCGCCGAGCGCGCTGCCCGCGGGCGGCAGGACGCGCTCGGCGGCCAGCAGCAGCGCGATCGCGCCGATCGCGAAGACCGTGCCGAGCCACGGCAGGGGACCGAACAGGCCTCCCTCCCCCAAGTCCTCGGCGGCCAGCCGGGTCACCGCGGTGTACAGCATGAGGGAGCCGGTCCCGAGCATGAGGGCGACCGCGTAGAAGCGGGCGGCCCGGGGCCAAGGGGCGGCCGCGACGCACAGCAGCCCGAGCCCGGCCGCCCCGAGCAGCACGAGCGACTCCCACGGGCTGGTCTGGAGGGCGGCGTGCGGGGCGAGCGGCCAGAGCACGAACAGACCGACGCCGGTCGCCGCGATGCCGCCCGCGCTGGCGCGGCGCTCCCGCCAGGCGCGGCCGCGGAGCCAGAGGAGCAGCCCGGCCGCCAACCAGAGCGCGGCCACGGGCAGGAGCGCGAGGGCCGGGTGCGCCTGCGGCCAGGCGGCGGCGACCGCCTCCGTCCACGCCCCGCTCAGCCCGGCCAGGGCCGTCCAGGCCAGGTGTCGCCGCTGTCCGCGCGCCCGCAGCAGCCCCTCGCGGCCGCTCGCGATCAGCAGCACGGCACCGCTCGCGATGGCGAGGATCAGGGGATAGCGCAACGAGGGGTGGGGGAGCCAGAAGGCGTTAGGGGCGGCGCAGAGGAACGCGAGCCCCAGGACGCCGAGGTCCAGGCCCGTCGTGTTCCACCTCGCGCCGCGCCGTCGCAGCAGCAGGGCGATCGCAGCGAACGCGAGGCCCACGAGGCAGAGGACGGGGAAGACCGAGTCGCCGTACCTCTCGTCCGTGCTGTAGATCGCTTCGGGGACCGCCCGTTGGGGCACGTAGACCGCGCCGCTCAGGATCGCGACCGTCAGGATCCCCGTGGCCGCGGGCAGCAGTGCCGCGACGGCGGGGGAGAAGACGCTCCGGCGCTCGGGCCGGTCGGGCGTGCGGACCGTGTCGGCTCGGAAGCGGAACACGATCGCCAGCAGGAGCGCGACGAGGGATGCGCTCGGGAGCGTCTGCAGGAGCCAGGAGAGCAGCGGCGGAAGACCGCTCATGGGGCGCGTGCTGAAGGTGGGCTCCAGGACCAGCAGGAAGCCGGCGAGGAACGCGGGCAGCGTGCCGCTCACGAGCAGGAACCGTTCCACGCGGCCGATGCCTCGGCGGGGCAGCAGCGCCGCGGGCAGCAGCAGGAGCGTGGCGCCGGCCAGCATCCCGACGAGGATTTCGGCGACGGGGAAGTCGTAGAGGCCGGGGGAGCCGTCGGAGCACAGCGCCATCGGCGCAATCCAGGCGAGGTTGTGAACGACGATCACGAAGGCGGCGGTGCACAGGGGCCGGCCCGCTCCCCGCCAGGTGAACCGTGCCGCGGCCAGAACGAGCGCGAGCGCGGCGAGCGCGATCGCCATGTGCGCGAAGGAGACCAGGGACATCGTGAACGCGCCCAGGCAGGCGATCGCCAGGGCGACGGTCGAGCCGGCCAGGCTCGCGGCCGCCCCGGGCGCGTCCGGGCGGCGGGCGTCCAGGAAGCGCAGGGCGAGGGCGAGGCAGGCGAGCAGGATCGAGGCGGCCAGGGCTCGACGGGCGCCGCCCAGGTGGCCGGCGGCGGCCAGGCCGCCGAGCACCCCGATCGGCAGCAGCGCGGCCGCCGCGCGGCGCAGCAGCTGCCCGCCCGCCGTCCGGACGATCGCGGCGGCCGCGCAGACGCCGAGCACGGCCCCCAGGCCCAGGCCCAGACCGGGACCGAGGGGCTCGGCGATCTCCAGCGTCCTCGCCTGTTCGGAAGCGGCCAGCCGGTCGAGGTAGCCCCAGGGGCCTGCCGTCCAGATCAGGACCAGCAGGCCCGCTGCCGCGGGCAGCGAGGCGGCGATCAGCCCCGCTGCGGCCGCGCGACGCAGCCGCAGCGGGCCTCGCCGCCACAGCGCGGCTGCGGTCGCGGGCGGCGGGCCGAGCAGCAGCAGGGCCAGCAGCGGCGCGAGAAAGCCTTCGGGCTCCGGCAGCAGCAGGCTCGCCCCGGCGGCGCCGGCCGCGGCTCCCGCGAGCGAGCCGGCCGCCACCGGCAGGGCCCGCAGGGCGGCCGAGTGCCGCCTGCGGGAGAGCAGGACGGCGTGCCCCCAGGCGGCCGCGCCCAGCAGTAGGAGGCAGACGGCGGCCGTCCAGCGCTCTTCGTCCAGGGCGAGCCGGAGGCCCGCGAGCAGCCCGACGAGCACGGCGGCCTGGCCGGCCAGGGCCACGATCCACCCCTCGCCGCTGCGGGGCGGCGCGGCCGCCTGCCGGAGGACGGCCCGCAGCGGCCGGATCCGGCGTCGTCCCGCCGGCGCTGCGGCGGCGGGGGCGCCGACGGGACGGCGCCGACGGGTCCGGCGGGGTCCGCCCGCGCGCAGCAGGCCGTGGGCGAGTGCGCCGATCGCCGCCCCCGTGCAGCCGATGAGGCAGCGGGAGGCCGCGCTGACCGCCGCGCCCGTCGGGCCCGCCGCGAGCAGGCCCCCGGCCGGCACGAACAGGCCCGCAGCCGTG
>JAUNLB010000173.1 GCA_030532485.1 Pseudoclavibacter sp. | reverse complement strand
GCTGGGCGAGGCCGTGCTGGGCGAGACCGAGGCCGCCCGCAGGCTGGAGGGCACCCGGCGGCTGCTGGCCAGGGACGACGTGGACTACGTGTCCATCAAGGTCTCGGCCACCGTCGCCCCCCACCAGCCGTGGGCCTTCGAGCGGGCCGTCGAGCGCGTCGTCGAGCAGCTGCGCCCGCTCTACGAGCTGGCCGCCGCCAGCCCGAGCCCCAAGTTCATCAACCTGGACATGGAGGAGTACCGGGACCTGGAGATGACCATCGCGGTCTTCACCCGCCTCCTGGACCGGCCCGAGTTCCGGAAGCTGGAGGCCGGGATCGTGCTCCAGGCCTATCTGCCCGACGCGCTGGGCGCCATGATCCGGCTGCAGGAGTGGGCGGCCGAGCGGGTGGCCGCGGGCGGAGCGCCGATCAAGGTGCGCCTGGTGAAGGGCGCGAACCTGCCCATGGAGCGCGTCGAGGCCTCCCTGCACGGCTGGCCGCTGGCCACCTGCGACAGCAAGCAGGACAGCGACACGAACTACAAGCGGGTCCTCAACTACGCCCTGCACCCGGAGCGGGCGAAGAACGTGCGGCTCGGGGTGGCCGGACACAACCTCTTCGACGTGGCCCTGTCCTGGCTGCTGGCGAAGCGGCGGGGCGTGCAGGACGCGGTCGAGTTCGAGATGCTGCTCGGCATGGCCCCCGGCCAGGCCGAGGTGGTGCGCCGCGAGGTGGGCTCCCTGCTGCTGTACACGCCCGTCGTGCACCCGCAGGAGTTCGACGTGGCGATCGCCTACCTCATCCGCCGGCTGGAGGAGGGGGCGAGCAGCGAGAACTTCATGTCCGCGGTCTTCGAGCTGGCCGGCGACGAGACGCTCTTCGACCGCGAGGTGCACCGCTTCCGCGCCTCGCTGGACGCGCTGGACACGAGCGTGCCCGCCCCCAAGCGGGTGCAGGACCGCTCCGTCCCGCACGCCGAGCTGCCGCTCGACCGCTTCCTGCCCACGGCCGACTCCGACCCCTCCCTGCCCGCCAACCAGGCCTGGGCGGAGGGCATCCGGCAGCGGGCCCGAGACTCCAAGCTGGGCCTGGAGACGCTCGAGGCGAACCTGGTGGCCGACGAGGCCCAGCTGGCCGAGCGCATCCGCACCGCCCTGGACGCCGGACCCCGCTGGCGGGAGCTGAGCGGCGCCGAGCGCGCGGCGGTGCTGCACCGCGCCGGCGAGGCGCTGGAGTCCCGGCGGGCCGAGCTCATGGAGATCGCGGCCGCCGAGGCGGGCAAGACCCTCGACCAGTCCGACCCCGAGGTGTCCGAGGCCGTCGATTTCGCCCACTACTACGCCGAGCTGGCCCGCCAGCTGGACGAGGTGGACGGCGCCGAGTTCGACCCGGCCCGCCTGATCGTGGTCACCCCGCCGTGGAACTTCCCCGTCGCGATCCCCGCCGGCTCCACCCTCGCGGCCCTCGCGAGCGGGGCGAGCGTCATCGTCAAGCCCGCCTCCCGGGCCGCCCGCTGCGGCGCGGTCATGGTCGAGGCGCTGTGGGAGGCGGGCGTGCCGCGCGAGGCGCTGCAGTACGTGCGCTTCTCGGAGCACGCCCTGGCGACGAAGCTCATCGCCGACCCGGCGGTGGACCGGGTCGTGCTCACCGGCGGCTACGAGACGGCCGAGATGTTCCGCCGGGCCCGCCCGGATCTGCCGCTGCTGGCCGAGACGAGCGGCAAGAACGCCATCATCGTCACCCCCCACGCGGACTACGACCTGGCCGCCAAGGACATCGTGGCCAGCGCCTTCGGGCACGCCGGGCAGAAGTGCTCGGCCGCTTCGCTCGTCGTGCTCGTCGGCCAGGCGGCCCGCTCCCGCCGGCTGCGTTCCCAGCTGCTCGACGCGGTCCGCTCCCTGCGGGTCGGGCAGCCCTGGGACCCCGAGGCCCAGATGGGCCCGATCATCGCCCCGGCCGAGGGCAAGCTGCTGGACGGGCTGACCCGGCTCGGCGAGGGCGAGAAGTGGGTGGTCCGGCCCAAGCGGCTGGACGAGGAGGGCCGGCTGTGGAGCCCGGGGGTGCGCTCCGGGGTGCGGCGCGGCAGCGAATACCATCTGGTCGAGTACTTCGGCCCGATCCTCGGCATCATGACCGCCGAGACCCTCCAGGAGGCGATCGAGATCGTCAACGAGGTCGAGTACGGCCTCACCTCCGGCCTGCACTCGCTGGACCGGGAGGAGATCGGGCAGTGGCTCGAGCAGGTGCAGGCGGGCAATCTGTACGTGAACCGCGGCATCACCGGCGCGATCGTGCAGCGCCAGCCCTTCGGCGGCTGGAAGAAGTCCGTCGTCGGCGCCACCACGAAGGCCGGCGGCCCGAACTATCTGATCGGCATGGGCGGCTGGCGCACGGCCCGCGCCGGCCGCGGCCGGGACGTGCGGCTGGAGCCGGTGGCGGCGCTGCTGGGCGCCGCCCGCAGCCTGGCCGCCGCCTCGGAGGGGCTGGTGAGCGACGCCGAGGTGCACGCGCTGGAGCGGGCCTTCCGCAACGACGAGCTGCTCTGGCAGGAGGAGTTCGGCGCCGCGAAGGACGTCCAGGGCCTGTCCGCGGAACGCAACGTGTTCCGCTACCGACCCATGCCGGGCGAGACGGTCGTCCGGCTGGGTGCGGGGGAGCGGATCGCGGATCTGCTGCGGGTGATCGGCGCGGGCCTGCGGGCGGGCGTGCGCATGCGGGTCTCCACGGGCGTGGAGCTGCCCTCGGCCGCCAAGGCGGCGATCGCCGGCGCCGGGGTGCCCATGCGCTTCGAGGACGAGGCGCGCTTCGCCGCCTCGCTGCGCGGCGCGGGCCCCTGCCGGGTGCGGACGATCGGCGGCGACCCGGCCGCGGCGGCCTCGGCCGTCGGCGGCAGCCCCGACATCGCCTTCTACACCCACGAGGTCGTGGAGGCGGGCCGCGTGGAGCTGCTGCCCTTCCTGCGCGAGCAGGCCGTGTCGATCACCGCCCACCGCTTCGGCACCCCGAACCGCCTCAGCGAGGGGCTGATCTGAGTCCGCTCCGCCGGGCGGCCGACGCTTCTGCCGGGCGGCCGGTGCTCCTGGGCGACGCGGATCCGGTCGCCGAAGGGGGCGCGTCCATGACCCGGCGGAGGCGGCGGGTGGAATCGCGGTCCATCGCCTACCGGCAGCGCCGCGGCCTGCGGGTCTCCGACTCGGACGCGGGCAGCGTCATACCCCGCAGGCCGCCGCGTCCCGCTCGACGCGCTCCAGGAGCCTGGGCAGCTCCGCCAGCTCCCGGCGGGCCCGCTCGCGGGAGGCGGTGCGGACCGTCATATCGGCGAACATGACCAGCCCCACCGCGCGCCGGGCGGTGCACAGCGCGGGCAGCGCCCTCCGTTCGGCCGCATCCAGCGGCGCGATCCGCGCGTAGGTCTCCGTCATCTCCCGCAGCGCGACCGCCGGGTCCTCGGCTGAGCGCAGCTGGTAGGAGGCGGCGACGGCGAACTCGGCCGCCCGCACCCCCGGCACCGCGTCGCCGAAGTCCAGCACGCAGACCGCCCGCTCCCCGGGCCCGTCCAGGAGTATGTTGCCCGAATGCAGGTCCTGGTGCACCGCCGAGCGTGGCAGGCCCCCGGCCCGGGCGATCGCCTCCTCGGCCACGGCGGCGAGCGCCGCCAGGCGCTCCGGCACGCCGGCCGGCAGCAGCCCCGTCTCCCGCAGCCCCGGGCACCGCTCGCGGGCGGTGCGGGCGAAGGAGCGCGCGTCCCAGGGGTGGGTGAAGTCCAGGGGCGCGGCCGGCGCGTCGGCGCTCGCGAGCGAGATCCGGGCCGCGAGCTCGGCGGCGAGGCGCCGGAACTCGTCCGCCCGTTCCGGTGCCGCTTCGACCAGGGAGAGCAGGCTCGGCGCCTCGCACCACTCGAACAGCTGCATCGTGAGGAGTCCCGGCAGCAGGGTGACCGGCTCGCCCGTCGCGTCCGGCAGGGCTCGGACCGCGGGCACACCCCGGTCGCGCAGATGCTCGGCGTAGGCGGTCTGCCAGCGCATGGCCTCCACGCCCCGCGAATCCGGGACCGCCGCGATCTTGACCGCGAAGCGGTCCTCTTCGGCGTCCACCCGGTACACGGTCGCCGCCTCGGCCTCCCGGCGCTGCAGATCGAGCACTGTCAGTCCGTGGTAGTCATGCAGCAGTCGGGCCGCCTTCTCCGGTGTCACGTGCGCCTGACCGAGCGCGAGGACCGGCGGGTCGGGATCCGTCTGCGGCTGGGTCACGCGGGGTCTCCTCGGGTTCGTCTCGCGGCGTGCGGCCGGTTCGCCTGCGACCGGACCATATTCTGCCAGGCCGATAGGCCGGGCGAGCGGGAAGACCGGGCGAGCGGTTCCAGGTGATCCGGGCACGGGAGCATGATGCCTCGAGAGCGTCTCCAATCCCGGGCCCGGTGTCGTCTGATCACATTTTCCGCCTCTCGGGTGCCCGCTGTTCTGAATATCACACCGAATGAACACAAATATTCCGACTTGCGGACACCACGACTCGCTTTCCACCTCGAATGTCGCAGGTGGCGGGTAGGATTCCCCCGGGCCCCTCTCGTGCCTTTTCCCTTTTTCGACTTGAGGGTCGCCCTGGTGGCTTTCTCGGGGTGCGTGTCGCCCGCGACTCCGGTCGACACGACGCCTCCGGCACTCAGGAAATACCCAGGGTGGAATGTGCTGTCGGGCTTGTGGTGTCGTACCTTTTGGGATATGCTGGTGGCGTCCTTCCAGGGGTATCGGGGAAGTATAGGCTCCTGGAGGGATGGGAAGACGGGAACCGGTCGGTCGATGTGTGTCTGGTGGTTCTCGGTGTGTTTCACTTTGTGTTTGTGGATTGGGGTGATCGGTGATGGCGAAGGCGGCGGGGCGGGTGCGTTGCTCGCGCGGCACGACCGACACCCCGGGGGTG
>JAUNLB010000172.1 GCA_030532485.1 Pseudoclavibacter sp. | reverse complement strand
AAGGGGCCCATCACCGATGGGCACCCCCTCCAGCCAGACACCCCCCCTCCGCAGGTGTGCCCCCCACGCCTGCCGGGCCCCGCGGTATGCGAGGAGCCCATGCTGGCCCGCAGACGACCTGACCGTTTCAGACGCGCTCGCACGCCCGCTTGGCCACGACCACGGGATGTCACGTCCTCGTCCCAGGCGTGCTCGCTGAGCACACGCGCGAGGTTCGCGCGACGCAGCAGCGATCGTTCTGCTGCCTCGGGCAGCCTCGCTGATCATCACCACCTCGGCTTTTCCAGACTGAGTCATGAGTAAGCCGGTGCCGCTCGATTACCTCGCGAATAAGCCAACATCTGATCTCAATAGATCATCCTTACTCTTTCTTCTCTTTTTCGGCTTTCTGTCTCTCAAACAGAAGAGCCCCCCCGGCAGGGGGTAGGGGGTCAGAAAAGCAAAACCGACATCGCGGAAGCGACCCGCCGGCAGGCTTCCCTCTCTCCCCGGGCGCGCGAGGGGGGTCGCGCGCGCGATCCTTATAAGGGAGCCCCGCATGCCTGAGTTCGAGCGCCAGGGCGTCCAGGCCGCCGTCGAGCGCACCCTCGCCGCCGCCTCGCATCTGGACCCCGAGCGCGACGCGGCGCTGGTCGCGGTCCTCCGCACCCTCGCGCGCCGCGTGGACGAGCTCACGGTGACCGGGTGGGAAGCAGACGGCAAGCTTGACAACGTCACGGTCCCCACGTTCCTGAAGACCTGCGCCGCGCTCCGCCTCGATCCGGCAGCGCCGATCCCGAGAGCCGGTGATGGGGTTGCCAGCAGCGAAAACGTCACGCCCATCAAGCGCCCCGCGAGGCCGGCGCGCCGCCGATGAGCTCATCGGCTGCACCGAGCCCCGCCTGTTCACCCCGCCGCTGCGGCGCCTGACCCGGAAGACCAGCCTCGGCTTCGAGGTGATCGACTTCTGGAAGTGGGTCGTCTTCGAGATCCGTGACGCCGCGAAACGGAACCCGGACGACGAAGAGCTCGTCGCCCTCGCCGAGCAGATCGGCGACCCCGACCCGTGGCAGGAGTGGTACCTCAAGCACGCGCTAGAGATGCTCCCCGACGGCACCTTCCGGTTCAAACGGGTTCTGCTGCTCGTCGCCCGCCAGAACGGGAAGACGCTGCTCATGGCCATGGTCATCCTCTGGAGGCTCTTCCAGGACCGTGCACTCAACGTCATCGGGGTCGCGCAGAAGGAGGAGAAGGCCGCCGACACGTGGGCTCTCGTCGTCGCGTTGGCCCGAGCCGTCCCCGATCTCGCCGTCGAGGTGAAGTCCGCCAACACCGGCAACGGGAAGACCGTGCTGCGCCTCACGAACCGCGCCGTCTACCGGCCTCAGCCGGCGAACAAAGGCGGCGGACGCGGCTTCACCGCCGAACTCGTCTTCTTCGACGAACTCCAAGACCACACCGACTTCTCGGCCTGGAGCGCCGCAGCGAACTCCAGCAGGGCGATCCCCCGCGCACAGGTCATGGCCTGCGCCACGGCCGGCTCCATCCGGTCCACCGTGGAGCGGCACATCCGGAACCTGGCCGTACGCGCCATCAGCGGGGACGACCTCGACGAGACAGAGCAGCTCGCGGCCGCCGGCCTCGGCCTCTTCGAGTGGAGCGCACCCGACGGCTGCGACCTCACCGACCGTGACGGCCGGCCCTCGGCTACGGTCGCGTCACCGCCGCATCCATCTCCGCAGCACTCATGGACCCCGAGTGGGAGTTCCGCATGGAGGTGCTCTGCCAACACCTCGACGCGGAAGTCACCGGTCCGTTCCCCGGCGGCATGTGGCAGGACTCCCAGATCACCGCCGACATGGTGACCACAGACGACAGCTACCGACGCGACGAGACCAGACCCGTCGAGTACGGGATCGACATGAGCTACGACCGGATATTCGTATCCATCGCCGTCGCCTTCTGGGACCGCGCCGGTCGCCGCCACGTCGAGGTCGCCGCCCGCCGCGCCGGCATCGACTGGGTCGTCCCCTGGCTGACCAGCCCCGAGCGCCGGCACCGGCCCCACCGAATCGCTCTGCAGTTCGTCGGCGCCCCGATCTCGTCCTTCGGGACAGAACTGGAACAGGCCGGCATCGAGCTCGTCCCCTGGCAGGGGCCCGACCTCGGCCGCGCCACCGGTGCCTTCTACGACGGCGTCCGATCCGGCCAGCTCCGCCACACCGGACCCCAGCCGGCCCTCGACGCCGCCGCGGCCACCGCCCAGACCAAGCCCGCCGGCGACTCCTGGCTGATCGACCGCAAGCGGTCCGTGCAGGATGCCGCCCCGCTCGTCGCCTGCATCGCCGCGGACTGGCTACTCACCGCCCAGGTGGAGCAGGACAGCTACTACGAGAGCCACGAACTCGTGATCGTATGAGGGAGCACAACATGATCGGATGGGGCCTCGCCCGCCGCCGGCGGGTCGTCGTCAACCTCACCACCGGGGCTGCCCTCGACGGAATCCTGTGGCGCGTCACCCGCGGCCTACTCGTCCTCCGCAACGCGACCCTCCACGAGCCCGGCGCGCAGCCACTGCCCCACGACGGGGAAGTGCTGGTCGAGCTGAAACGGGTCGCCTTCACCCAAGTCCTGTAGGGGGTGCTGTGGCGTTCGCCGTCTCGCAGGGAGCCCTCCGGCACCTGGCCATCACCCCGGCCCCCGCGCCGGCGGCGCTCACCCTCGCCGCCGGCCACACGGAGGCCTACGCGGGGCTGTTCCGGTCTCAGCGGGCCGTGCAGACCGTCGTCTCCGCGCTCGCCCGCCACATCGCCCAGCTCCGAATCCACCTGTACCGGCGCAACGACGACACCGACCGGAAGCGGATCACCGACCACGATCTCGCCCGGCTCCTCGCGGCACCGTCCCGCTCCCGTTCCCGCTACTGGTGGATGTACTCGCTCGTCGCCGATCTGGCCATCTACGACCGCTGCTACGCGGTCAAGGTGAACCGTCCCGACGGGCCAGAGCTCGTTCGGCTCCCGCCGGCGCGCGTGCAGGCGGTCGGGGGCGACTGGGAGTACCCGGCAGCCTTCAAGATCGGGAACACGCAGATCCCCGCAGAGCACGTACTGTTCATCCGCGGGTACTCCCCGGATGCCAGCCACGACGGGTGCAGCCCCCTCGAATCGCTGCGGCGGGTCCTCGCCGAGGACCACCAGGCGGCCCAGTCGCGCGAGCAGCTCTACACGAATGGGACCCGTGTCTCCGGGTACATCGAGCGCCCCGTCAACGCCCCGAAGTGGTCGCCGGCCGCCCGGGACCGGTTCGGCGAGTCCTGGCGCGCCCAGTACACCGGCGACGGCTCCCGCCCGGGCGGCACCCCGGTCCTCGACGACGGCATGGTTTTCAAGCCCGCGTCGATGTCGGCGGTGGACATGCAGTACATCGAGTCCCGGAAGCTCACACGGGAAGAAGTCGCCGCCGCCTACCACATCCCCCCGCCCATGGTCGGGATCCTGGAGCAGGCCACCTTCTCCAACATCCGCGAGCAGCACGTGATGCTGTACCAGGACACGCTGGGCCCGTGGCTCCAGATGCTCCAGGAAGAGCTCACGCGCGGGCTCCTGCCGTGGATCGCGCCAGACGAGCAGGACCTGTACCTGGAGTTCAACATCGCCGAAAAGCTCCGCGGTAGCTTCGAACAGCAGGCGCAGCAGCTCTTCCAGGCGACTGGGCGCCCCTACATGACCAGCAATGAGGCCCGCGCCCGCCTGAACCTCCCGCGGATCGAGGGCGGAGACGAGCTGGTCACCCCGCTGAACATGCTGCTCGGCGACACGGGGGGAGACCCGCTCGACCCAAAAGGCGGTCGGCCGCGCCTCAAGTCCGCGGCCAGAGACCGGCGTAACCAGGCCGCCGCCGCCGCACTGCGCGGCTTCTTCCGACGTCAGCGGGCGGCGGTCCTCGCGGCAGTCAAAACCCCCGACTGGTGGAACGACAACTGGGACCGGGAGCTGCAGGAGATCATCCTCGACCTCACCCTGACCGCCTCGACGGCCCGCGGTCGCGCGGTCGCGCGATCGCTCGGCTTCACCGCCGGCGACTACGACGCGGACGCCACCATCGCCTATCTGGATGCCGCCGCGGCAGGGACGGCCGAAGCCATCAACACCCGAACCCGCGGACTCCTCGTCGACGCACTGGCGGATGAAACCGACCCCGCCCACGTGTTCGACGTCGCCGAGTCCTCCCGCGCCGCTCAGCTCGGCGTCGGCCTCATGACGGCTGCCACCGGCTTCGCTGTCCACGAGGCCGCCCAGCAGCTCCGAGGGAACCGACGCATCGTCAAACGGTGGGTCACCGGCCCCAACCCGCGGCCTTCCCACGCCGCCATGGACGGGGAGACAGCTCCGCTGGACGGGCAGTTCTCCAACGGAGCCATGTGGCCCGGCTCTGGGAACCTCGACGCCGACGAATCGGCCGGATGCAACTGTGACATGCACGTCACCTGGGAATGAACGGAAACCAATGCGCATCAAACGACGCCGGGCGTCCATCAAGACCACGTCCCCGGACCTGACCGAGGGGCAGTTCCTCGTCTACCCATCGACCTTCACCCGCACCCCCGATTCCTACGGCGACGTGGTCGCCAAGGGCGCCTTCACGGACACCATCGCCGCCTGGCTGAGCAGCGAGAAGACCCTGCCCGGACTCTACGGGCACCGCATGGACGACCCCGACTACTACGTTGCGTCCGCCATCGACATGGGCGAGGACGACTACGGGTGGTGGATCACGGGGCAGTTCGACATGGACTCCCCGAAGGGCCCGCAGGTCTACCGACTGGTCAAGGACGGCCGGCTGAACGAGCTGTCCTTCGCCTTCGACGTGCTCGACGAGGGCCGGGTCAAGCTCGACGACGGACGCGAGGTCAACGAACTTCGGAAGCTCGACGTGCACGAGTTCTCCTTCGTCCCCCTGGGCGCGAA
>JAUNLB010000006.1:28898-36249 GCA_030532485.1 Pseudoclavibacter sp. | reverse complement strand
CGCTCCGGTGCGAACATCCGCTCCGGAGCGAAGATAACGCCGGAGCAGCGCGCCGCCCTGCTCGGCGACGCCGGCCCGTTCGGCGACGACGCCATGATGCTGCGTCGAGCCGAGCCGCAGCTCCTTCCCGTCCCGGAGCAGCCGCGGGGATTCCGCGTCCGGCTCGACCTCCGGGACACGAAGCCGCCGGTCTGGCGACGCCTCGACCTGCCCGGAGACATCGCCCTCTCGGATCTGCACGAGGTGATCCAGGCGGCGATGGGTTGGACCGACACCCACCTGCACCGCTTCCGCACCGGCAGCGGCTACGACGCTCCCAGCTTCGTCACCCGATTCGACGTGGAGGAGGGCGAGGAGGGCGTCCTCGAGGACGATGTGCGCCTGGATCAGCTCCTCGCGGACAAAGGCGACCGCCTCTGGTACGACTACGACTTCGGCGACGACTGGCACCACGTGCTGCGCGTCGAGAAGGTCCTGGACGCCCCTCCCCCGGCCGTCGTGTGCCTCGGCGGCAGAGGCGCCTGCCCGCCGGAGGACTGCGGCGGCACCTGGGGGTACCAGGAGCTCGCCGAATGGGTGCGCGGCGGTTGCGATGAGGCCCGGCCTCCCGGGATGTTCGGCAGCGTCGAGGAGGCGCGTGCCTGGCTGCCCGAGGACTGGAACCCCGACGCCTTCGACCTCGACGAGGTGAACGAGCAGCTGACCGCGGCCACGGCCGAACCCGTCGCCGTCGTCGAAGAGCTCGCCTCGCTGCTCGAATTCGCCCGCAGCCGCGGCGCACGCGGCCTGCGCGAGGCGCTCGCGCATCCGGCCAGTCACGGGAGCACCGAGATCGACGCGGAGCAGGCGGCCGAGCTCGTCGAACCGTTCCGCGTGCTGCTCGACGTCATCGGAGACGGCGCCACGCTCACTCCGGCGGGATACCTGAAGCCGGCCCACGTCGAGCAGATCGCCCGACGCACCGGCGTCACCGAGTGGTGGACCGGGAAGGCCAACCGCGAGGAGCTCACCTGGCCGATCGCGGAGCTGCGCGCGGCAGCCCGGGCCCTGGGGCTCGTCTCCGTCCGCAAGGGTCGGATCGCCCCGACGCGGGCGGCCGCCGCTCACGGGGACGACCCGCAGGCGCTCCTGCGCCACATCATCGGTCGCCTCCCGCTCGGGAAGGCGACCCCGGAACGACACTCGGGCTGGGCGGCCCTCGCCGTCGCCGCGAGCGAGACACCCGGCGAGCAATGGAACGCGAGCATCAGCGGGATCCTGTTCGAGCTCGGCTGGCGCGACGCCGAGGACCCCTTCGAGGAGCCCTCGCCCGAGAGCCCCACGTTCGAGGTGCTCAGGCTCCTCGCGGGGGCTGCCCGCACGGGCCATCGCCGATTGCAGGACGTGAACCGTCCCGTCGCCGCCGTGGCCCGGGCCGTCGTGCGCGCATGAGGCGGACCGTCGTGGCGCGTCTCGCCGCCCGCGTGCAGAAGAAGCCCCACCGGTCCGGTGCGAACACGCCCCGAGCGTCTCTGGCCAGATACGAGCGGGCAGCACGGCTGTGACCGGCACGACCCCCGAGTGGCATCGGGAGCTGATCGCTCGGGAGCCCCTCTTCGATCAGCCCGAGTACATCTGGGACGACCGCTCGTTCGACGAGGAGATCGCGCCCGACTTCGCGGAGATCGGAGCCTCCGGCGTCTGGTACCCGCGAGAGGCCGTACGCGAGGTGGTCCTCGGACGGCTCGCCGGGACACACCCCGTCTCGCTGCCCGGCGGCTATCGCATCCGGGACGTCGAGCTCGTCGAGATCACCCCCGAGGTGGCCCAGCTCCGCTACACCCTGCACGGGCAGGGCCGAGTCACCAGACGAACCACCCTCTACCGGCGTGGACCGACCGGATGGCAGGCCGTGTTCCATCAGGGCACCGTCGTCGCCGACGCCGTTCCGCTGGCGCCCGACCGCCCGGAGCCTCGCCGCGGCGAGCGCGCCGCGCCGGGCGCGCGATGCGAACGGCCCGGCCCGGCGTCCGGACGCCGGCGGCGACGACCCGATACAGCGGCCCGGCTCCCGGCCGCGTCCCCGCAGCGGCTCCTGACTAGGGCAGCGGCCAGGATCCGGTGTCCACGAATCCGGCCACCATCTCGTTGAACAGCTCCGGGTTCTCGGAGCTCCAGGCGTGGTGCACCTTCGGCGCGATCCAGGTCTGCAGCTGAGGCAGGCGTGCGCGCAGGGGCGCGAAGGCGCGGCGCACCGAGGGGACGTCGCGCTCGGCGGCCACGGCGAGCACCGGACCCGGGTAGTCGAAGCGCATGCCGTCCAGGATCCCCGTGCAGCAGTTCTCCACGAGGGCGCGGTTCGTGGCCGGCGAGGGCGCGGTCGCGGTGTCGGCGAAGAGCGGGCGATCCGCGGCGGGGACGCCGAAGGCCGAGGCCAGGGCGCCCCAGTACCACCGCGCGGTCCAGAACGGGAGCTGGGCTTTGACAACCAGTGTCTCCAGCCTGGAGTAGCCGGCGAGCGCCGATCCGCTGATCAGGCACGAGCGCACCAGGTCCGGGTGCCGTTCGACGAGCTCGGCCGCCACGTAGCCGCCCGTCGACAGGCCCACGAGGTGCGCCCGTCCGCCGATCGCGTGTTCCCGGATCAATTCGGCGACGGAGTCGGCCGCCCCCGCGGCGCCCGGCCAGGTCTGTCCGGCCTTCGCCCCGAATCCGGGCAGGTCGGGGGTGAGCAGGTGCCTGCCGGGCAGGCCCTCCACCTGCGGCGCCCACGTCCACCCGGCCATGCTGCCGCCGTGGAGGAAGACGATGCTCTCCCCCTCGCGCGGTCCGTGCTCGAGCGGGAAGCCGCCGAATCCGGTGCTGCTCACGACGCCTCCTCCACGGCCCTGCGGGTCCGCTCGATCCACTCCAGCTCGGCCCGAGCGCCGGCGAGGCCGTACTCGAGGGTGGCGGCGCGCACGACGCCGGCGAGGCTCGCGGCCTCGACCTCGATCTCGTCGAGCCTGGCCAGCTGCTGCCGCAGCTGCTGCTCGCGTTCGTCCAGGAGCGCGAGCACGCCCTCTCGTCCCAGCGTCTCCGAGAAGAACAGCCTGGCGAGGAAGGCCGATTTGACCCGCTCCTCCTCCAGCGGGGACGCGAGCCAGGCGCTCAGCTCCGCGCGTCCCCGTTCGGTCAGCGAATGGACCTTGCGGTCCGGTTTGCCCCGCTGCGGGACGTCCTCGGTGGCGATGTGCCCGCCGGCGCCGAGCTTGTCGAGCACCCGGTAGATCTGCGACTGGTCCGCGTACCAGAAGTGGGCGGCGCTGCCCGCGAACGCCTTGTTCAGGTCGTAGCCGCTCATCGGCCGGACGGCCAGCAAGCCCAGCAGTGCGTGTCGAAGTTCCATGCATAGATGCTAACACGACTATGTGTACACACACATATTAACCGGCTGCGGCGACTCCCCGTCACCCCCCCCGCGCACGTTCGACACCCCGGCCGCCCAAGCAGGGGGTCCACCGCCCCCGGAACGCGGCGAGGCAGCCCTTCCCCGGGCCGAGCGACACGGACATCCACGGTGCAGATGTCGTCTGGCGAAGCTGGGCGCAGGAGGGAGCAGGGTCAAGACCCCAGTCGATGCATCGATCTGGCGGATTCGATCAGACCAGCTCGTAGAGCGACCCGTGCTTGCTCGCCATCGTCGCCTCGACCGACTCGGCGAGGGCCGCGTCATGGACGAGGATGCCGAACTCGACGTTGCGGTTCTCGGCGGAGAAGCTGAAGTTCGCGCTGGTGATGAGGAGCAGCTCGTGATCGACGATGACGAACTTGGCATGGTTGACCACCCGCTTCCCGTCCGGCAGGACCGCCGAACGGTAGATCGTGGCTCGCGGGATCCGGGCCTTCACCCTCGCTGCATCGGCGGCCTCGGCGTCGACGTACACGGTCACGACGACGCCCGGCTGCTCGGATACGCCTTTCAGAGCGGTCCACATCTGGGAGGTGTCCTGGAAGTTGTAGCTGGCGGCGGTGACTGACTGGCGTGCCGCCCCGATGATCCGGTGGAACTCGCTCGTGAGGCGGCCGGTGTTCGCCTCGTTGCCGGGCATCGTCCACACCGGAGTCAGGTCACGCAGCACGCTCTTCGCCCCCGCGATCGCGCGCAGGACGCCGACGGCGCGCTCGCGGGCCCCGGTTCCGACCCCGGAGGCCACGAGCAGTTCTTTGACCTGTTCGCGTCGACCGATCGCGATCTCCCGCACGGCGACGCTGACGGGGACGTCGCTCTGGAACTGCTTGGCGAGCCGTTGCGCTTCGCTCGCGGTGAGGAAACGGCCAAGTTCCGCGAGTGGGTCAGAGGTCATGGAGACCGCCGAAGAATCCCGGCACGGTCGAGCCCTCGGCGGCCGGCAGATCGAGCAGGAACCGTCGGTCGAGGAAGCGATTGGCCTTTTCGCACGAGGTCTCCGAGGCGAAGGAGCAGGTGTGACAGGCGGCGCCGTGGAGGAAGTCCTCGGGGTCGGACGGAGTGCGCTGGGCGCAGACCGGGTCGGAGGAGCATCGGGTCGCCCTCCGCAGCGCGGAGCGCACGATGCCGTGGAGCTTGCTCGGCTCCGAGAGGGAGACGAGCCCGCCGAGGGTGCCCTCGCTATCGGAGGCGGTGGTGCAGATGAGCAGCCCCGCTGCCGCTTCGCGCTCGGAGTCCTCGCGCCAGGCGTAGATCCGCTCGCTGAGGCTGGCGGCCCCGTAACCGGCGTACATCGCCATCTCCCGGATGAGGAGGTGCGAGAGGGTGTGGAGAAGCCAGTAGCGCGGGGCGGGCATGCGAGTGTCGGGGTCGATCTCGGCGGCGGTCTCGGAGAAGCGCCGGGCGAAGTTCCGGCGGTGGGCGTGGACGTGGGCGTCCCAGAGCGGGGTGGTCTCGACCCGTTGCTCCCACTGGGCGACGGCGTCGAGGTCGAGCTGCAGGAAGACGCCCTCGCCCCGGTCCTCGGTGGCGGGCACCCATCTCGGCTTCCCGTCGCGGCTGAGAGCGACCATGCGTGCGGCGAGGTCGCCGACGCGCTCCATCTCGTCCAGGCGGGTGAAGCCGAGGACGGCGTTGATGCGCTTCATCCGATTGACGCCGACGACACGCCGGATGCACGGGTGCAGCTCGGGGCTGCGCTGCATCTCGGTGACCATGAGCCCGGTGTCGTTCTGCTGCTCGGGGAACAGCGCCGGCTTCTGCAGGTAGCGCCACTCGGGGATCAGCAGCTCGATCGGATCCCACGCGGCACGACGATCTTTGTGCCCCTCCTCCGGCTCCGGGGGTGCGAGCACCTCGGCGACGGCGGCGGCGAGGTCGTCGTCGGAGACATCGGTCACATCGATGTGGCGGGCCTGAGCGAGTGCGCGGATGACGGGGATCTGATCGGCGAACTGCTTGATTCCGTCGATCTCGAGTTCAACGCGCAGCTGATCGGCGAGCACTTGCCGCTCCTCGGCCTCCGAGCGGGGCATGACGATGACGCTCTGGGTGGAGGGGAACCACAGGTTCGAGGCGCCCATCATGATGAGCGCGGGCTGGGCCTCACAGTCGGGAGAGAAGGTCCCGAGGTGCGGGTGTCGGCCTCGACAGCGCTGCGGGAGCTTCTCGCGGCCCGGCGCGCCCAGCGCCTCGGCCATGCCGCGTTTCGCGTCGCAGGACTGGCATCTGATCGTTGCCCCGATGCTCTTGCCGACGTTGGTGTCCCACATCGTCAGATCGGGGGCCTCCGCGTTGGGGCACCTTTTGCCCCTGTGCACCCAGAGCGTGTACGGGAACTCGTCGAGATGCCCGTTCGCGCACGTCAGCAGGTGCGGTGCGGGGACGGCGGGACGGTCGACACGTCCTCCGCCCCTCTTGCGAGCGGGACACCTGTGGGTGAACTGAGCGAGGTCGGGGCGGAAGGGGTGCGTGTTCTTGTAGCTGAATCGGGTGAGCGGACCGAGATAGTTGCAGCCGGTGCAGCGCAGCCACTGCGGGAACACCCGTGCGGGGACGCCGAGGTCGGAGCCCTCGGTGGACGTGGGGCCCTTCTTGGGTTGCCAGGGGAAGGGGCGCAGCGCCTCGACCTGCCTGCCGAGATGCGCTCGGACGAAGTCGAGCAGCCGCGGCTCGACGATGCTCGGGATGCGCTCGCGACGCTTCCAGATCGGCTCCCAATCGTCCAGACCTGCGGGCATGACCGAGAAGTTCGGCAGGTCCATGATCGCACCGGGCCCGTAGGTGTACAGGAGCGATGAAGGACGTGCGGACCCCACCTTTGCCCGGTTCTTCACGATCCCTTCCTCGGCATCGCCCAGGGGATCGAGGGCTTCGTTGTCGTCGCTGAGTGCGGCGGCGGTCTCGGTCATCAGTCTTCCTCCCCGGACGGCAGCACCCAGTCCTCCAGGCCTGCGGGGGTTCTGGCGAAAAGTTTCTCGGGGATCGGCGAGACCAGGATGTTGATCTCCGGCTGCACCTCGCGCATGGAGTTCGCGATCACGAACGGCGCCTCGCTCGTACTGCCGACGCTCGCCCGGTGGTTCTCCGGGCTGATGATCAGCGGCAGGTGCTTTCCTCCCTCGCCGGTGCGCTCGTAGACCAGTCTCTGGCCCCCTTGGATCGCATCCCTGGCGCAGCGTTCCCAGCGATCGACACGGTTGACCAGCAGATCGCCGGCCTTCTTGGCGAGGCCTTCGTCCTGGGATGCCGCGAGGACGCGGGCCTTGAGCCGCTCGGTGATCGCGACGACGGCAGAGTGCTGCGCGGCGATCCGCCCCGCATCGCGTTCGGACGAGAGCCCGTCCTCGAGCCTGGCCTGAGCGACGCGGACTGCGCTGACGAGCAGCCCGTCGATACCGCGTTCCAGCGAGGTGGGCGAGAACGGGGTCACGGACAGCGCCTCGACCTGCTTGTAGAAGGTGTCGTGGTAGTGCCGGAACTGCTCGAAGTGAGCGAGGTCACGCGGACGGGCCCAGTTCCCGAGCGACACGACCAGACCGGGCCGCGCCGAGTCCCGGCCGACGCGAGAGGAGGCCTGGATGTACTCGGCGGTGTTCTTCGGCTGGCCGACCACGAGCATCAAGCCCAGGCGCTGCACGTCCACACCGACCTGGAGCATCGAGGTCGCAAGCACCACGTCGTACGGGGCCTCGCCGTCGCGTTTGGGCTTGAGGTCACGAGGCATCGCCCCCCGGGCTTGGACCGCGGCGGTCGTGTCGTAGTCCGGGTCGAACTCGAGTCCGAGCCTGTCGAGGGTCTTGCCGATGTCGGCGCCGGAGATGCGCGAGGTCAGCTCCGCGACGTTGAGACTCCCGAATCCCATGCCGAGCCGGAGCCGAGCCGAGGCCTGCGGACACGGTTGCTCACGTCGTCGTCCACGTA
>JAUNLB010000006.1:0-28798 GCA_030532485.1 Pseudoclavibacter sp. | reverse complement strand
AGCCGGAGCCGAGCCGAGGCCTGCGGACACGGTTGCTCACGTCGTCGTCCACGTAACGCCGCATGCCGGCCAGCTCGCGAGTCGCGTTGAAGTACCCGACCAGCGTCATGTACGGATCGGCCGCGGCACCGCTCCGGTCGAGCAACAATTGCCCTGCCAGCAGCAGCACCTCGGCCAGGCGGATCTCGGCGCTGGAGAGGCGCACGCCCGGCGCGCTCACCCCGATGTACCGCCGGCCGGGGCTCTGCTCGGAGACCTCGACCTCGCGGGAGAAGAAGGTGTCGGCGACGTCGAGCACCTGCGGCGGGAAGATCTCGACCCTGCGGCCGTAGAGCTGGCGCACCTGCTCGGCCGCGTTGCGCACCGTCGCGGTGGAGGCGACGATGAGCGGTTTGACCTGTTCGCCGTCGGGGGTCTCCCATGAGCACAGCGTCTCGACCGCGACCTCGAACAGGCCCACGGCCGTGCCGAGCGCCCCGGTGATGAGGTGCAACTCGTCCTGGATGATCAGATCCGGCGGGCGCAGCCGGGCGACGGGCGTCACGGTCGCGGCCGGGTGCCGACCGGCCGCCGGATGCGAGCGGACGGTGCAGCCGGCATAGTCGGGGTGGACATAGCCGTGCCGTCCGCAACGCTTGCCGACGTAGCCGAACAGCGAAGCGGCTTCGCCCTCTCGGGCGAGGCGGGCGAACTTGTCGACCGTGGCGATGACGAACGCCGGGGTGAGCCGATAGATCTCCTCGTCGACCGTGAGCACCGGCAGGCCCTCCGGCACGCCCCCGCCCTTGGAGAAGGGGCAGCGACCCAACTCGTCGCCGCAGTGCACGAACACGCGGCGGGTGGTCGCATCGCCCTTGACGTTCGCCGGGGTGATCTCGGTGCCGCACCACGGGCACCGTTGGATCTGCAGCACGGTGAGCCGGTGCGAGAAGCCGTCGTTGACCCGCTTGAGCTGCTCGTCCGCTTCTTCGAAGCGCTTGGGGCTGACGTCGGTGCCCACCCAGAGCCCGATGCGGAACGGCTCGGCGCCCCACGTGGCTTCGTCTTCGCGACGGGCGAGCTCCGCGGCGCAGACCAGGGTGGTCGCGCGCTGAAACTGCTGGGCGGTGAGCAGCCGCAGCGTGTAACGCATCAGCACCGCCACGCCGTCACCGCCGTTCAACGGCCCGTCTGCCGATTGCACGACGGCCTGCCGTCGGCGTATCGCGAAGGTGTAGGCGGCGAGCCCGAGGTAGGCCTCGGTCTTGCCACCGCCGGTCGGGAAGAACAGCAGCTCGACGCGCGCCTCGTCCTCCGCGCTGCGGAGCCCCGCCGTCGGCTCCGTGAGCGCATCGAGCTGCATGAGAATGAACGCGAGCTGGAAGGGACGCCACGAGGCGACCGGCGCCCCGCCGGACTCGGCAGCTTCGAGCCGTGCGCGCGCCTCGTTGATCGCCAGCGTGGAGTCGGCCTTGCGGTCCTCCGCGATACGGGATGCGAGACGCTGGTCGCGCATCACCCGGTTCATGAATTGGAAGCACTGAAGCGCAGTCCGATCTGAGGTCACGAACTCCAGACCGTCGACCAGGCGCCGATGCGCCTGCCGCGCCTCCCACAGCACCACCTCGGCGGTCTCGCGCAGATGCTTCGGAAGCTGCGCTGCAGCATCTTGCTGCCGGTCGAGCCACGCGCCGTACCCGGAGACCAGCGGGGCCAGGCCGGCGCGCAGCTGTTCGGCGGTGGCGGACGCCAGCGACTTCATCGACAGCATCGCGCCCTCGACCTCGCCCGCCCGGGTCTGCGGCGTCTCCGCCCTCGGCAGCCAGCTCGTCGACACCGATACGGCCCGGCGCGCGCCCTTGCGCACGACCCAGTCGGCCGAGCAGGTGCGGCCGATCGCAAACTCCAGACGGTCCTTGTACTGGAGATCGAGACGACGGACCTCCTCGTCGTGCTCGGGCCAATCCTGCTCCAGCACGTCGCGCACCGGCAGGAACACCTCCTCGCCGCCCGCGTCGACGAGCAGCTTCGTCTGGAACATCCACATATTCGACGGGATCGGCATCGGCGTCTCGCGATCGTTGCACAGCGCGATCTCCACGAGCACCCGCCCGTACTCGGGATCGTCGTATCGGTCGATCCGCAGGCAGACCGCGTCGCGCAGCGGGACCGTCTGGGTGCGACCCGGTGTGAGCGTCGCGAGCGAGATCGTCCGCGTCTCCTCAACCGGGGTGCGCTGGTACTTCCGCACCGGCCGGCCGTTCGGGTTCACCTCGTCGGTCTCGACCGTCTCGTAGCTCCCCCACGAGGCGGTGACGTTGAAGGACGACAGCTGGTCCGGCACCTGGAAACGCAGGCCCATCGAGGCGGGGATCATCAACCCCTGCTTGGGCGCACGGTCTTCGACGTCGTCGTCCTCGGCGTCGGCTTCGCTCTCGTCCGCGGCGACCGCGGGCACGCCCCGCCCCTCGCTCGCACCGTCCTCGTCCAGACGCACCTCGGCGAGGTCCTCGGCGTCGTCCTGGCCGAGCCCCGGTGCGTCGGTGTCCGTGAGCTTCACCGGAGCGATCAGCCCGACGAGGTACGTCTGCTTCGGGCTGAACGGCAACAGCTCGTCCTCGCCGTGGATCGGACCGAGCAGCTCGCGTTCCAGGATGTCGACGAGGTTCTCGCGAACGCCGACGGCGGTGCCGTCCACCGGAAAGTTGAGCACATAGCTCGAGTCCGCCGGCGCGGGCGCGTCCTTGCCTTCTGCCATGAGCACCAGTCTGCCGCACACCACCGACATTGATCGACGCCGGAGTCGGGAACGGCCGTGTCACGACGACCACCTCAGCAGCACACGGTCCTCGTCGAAGTACCTGCCGACGACGCCCCGGCGGATCACGAGCTCGTCGAGCTGGGACACGAGCACCGCGCGTCGCGCCTTGTCGTCGTGGCCGGCACGCGCCCACGCCTCCTCGACGGCGAGCTCGCCGACCATCGCCTCCCCGCGCTCGGCCAAGAGCCGATCGATCAGGTAGGCGTCGAGCGCCGTGCGCCCGATGGTCTGGCGGCAGCTCGGACAGTAGAGCACCGGTCGTTTCTGGTTCGTGCCTCGACAGAGGAAGACCGCGCACTCGTGGCAGCGTGCGACGCGCGAGAGGAACGGACTCGTCGCCTGCCGCTCGGAGCGCTTTCGGGCCTGCGGAACGGTGCGCTCCTCCAGACGACGCTGGAGCGCCTCGAAGTCCTCGAAGGAGATGACCGCCAGGGCCTCGTTGACCACCGGCCGTCCACGATCGTCCCGGAGCACCGCGAACGGGTCGACGCGCTTCGCGCTCTTGGCTCGGCCGGGGTTGTGCGGCGTCATTCCGGCGAGCACCGGGTTGCGCAACAGACCGTCCACCGTTTGGCGGTTCCATGCGGTGCTGCCCGATCTTCGCGCGGTGCGGCGCACGGGAAGCGGCGCACCGCTGCGGGTGAGCCACGTGGCGATCGCGTTCACCGTCTCGCCCTGCAGCGCCCTGGCGACGAGTTCCGCGAGCCATCCGATGCGTTCGGGGTCCTTCACCAGGACCCGGCCGGGGCCGTCGGGGTTCGGCACCGACTGGTAGCCGTACGGGATGCCGCCGCCGGGCCATCTGCCGTTCTTCAGGATCTGCGCACGCGCCGCCCGGACGCGAGCCCGGACGGCCTCCGCCTCCATCTCGCCGAAGACGGCGAGCATGACCGCGAAGGCGCGCCCCTGGGGGCTGGTCATGTCAATCGGGTCCTCGACCGCGACCAGGCCCGCACCGCGCTTCTGGAGCATCTCGTCGGCGTGGAGGAAGTCGAGGACCCGGCGGGCGAGCCGATCGACCTTCCAGATGACGACCGCGTCGAAGTCGTGCATCGCCAGCAGCGACTTCCATCCGAGCCGCTCCTCGGGACGGTTGGCGGTGGCCGAGACCCCGTCGTCGACGAACTCGCCGACGACCTCCCAGCCGCGGACCTCGGCGTAGCGACGGCAGGACTGGAGCTGCCGCGCAATCGAGACGGACTCCTCCTTCGTGACGCTGAGGCGGGCGTACAGAACACATCGACGTACTTGCTTGAGGTTCATCCCGCAAGTCCACCACCACTCCTTCCTCGACGCCGTGCGACCTCGCTCTTGCAGGCGAAGGGGACGCTCGGTTTGATCGCGACGAACACGGTCGCGCAGGGCGACTCCCGCGAGGTCGGTTTGGACGCGATGGTCGCCGAGGGCTTCACCATTACTCGGGCGATCCAGTCCCGCTCGTGGCCGGCATCGAGCGCGAACCTGGAGTACGCGGCGGTGTGGGGCACCCGGGGCCCTGTGAGCGACGATGCGCCTCGTGTCGCTGACGACACCGAGGTCCGGCGGATCAACACCCTCCTCGAACCCGCAGGGCGAGTCGACGGGACGCCCGCACGCCTCGCCGAGAACGCGGGCATGGCCTTCATCGGCTGCTATGTCCTCGGGATGGGCTTCATCGTCGAGCCGGACGAGGCGCAAGAGTGGATTGCCGCCGATCCACGCAACGCCGAAGTCCTCTTCCCCTACCTCAACGGCGAAGACCTCAACCAACGCCCCGACGCCTCCGCCTCCCGATGGGTCATCGACTTCAACGATTGGTCGGAGGAACGCGCACGTACCTATCCGCTTCCATACCGTCAACTCACCCAACACGTCAAGCCTGAACGACAACGTCGCAGAACCGATGGAAGGTACGCACTCAGGAAACCGTTACCGGAACGGTGGTGGCAGTACGGAGAAAAGCGCCCTGCTCTACGGAAAGCAATCGCGAACTTGCCGGAAGTGTTGGTCATCGCTCTTGTCAGCAAGACCGTCATGCCGATACGGGTATCTACAGGGCAGGTCTTCAGTCATGCTCTCGGAGTTTTTGCGATTGATGATTATAGCACCCAGGCAGTCTTGTCATCGACACTGCATCGAACATGGGCCATCACCTATGGTTCGACACTGGAAACGCGAGTCCGCTACACCCCGTCAGACGTGTTTGAGACTTTTCCTCTCCCTGAAGTTACGGAACGGCTCAGTGTTGCAGGCCTGACGCTAGAGCGAACTCGACGGGAAGTCATGCTGAGGAGGAACCTTGGCCTTACCAAGCTCTACAACCTTCTTGATGACCCTGCAATTCGTGGCGACTCTGACATCGATCATCTTCGTGACATTCATGTCGAGGTCGACGAGGCCACAGTAGAGGCATACGGATGGAGCGACCTTCGACTGCACCATGGGTTCCACACTTATCGCCACGAGGAAAGGTGGACTCTGGGGTTGAACGACCGTATTGAGACTCTCGACCGCCTATTGCTGGAGAACCGTCGACGCGTCTATCACTACCCGAGGGGTACACACTAATTGATCACCTCGCCAACAGAGCCCCCTGGGCAATTCATGGCAAACTCAACTGATCGGTAGGTCACCCTCTCCATCCTCGACAGAGTCAACTGGGTCGCCGACTTGAAACATTGGCGATGATTCCTCATGAGATCGACGTTGATTCTCTTCGAGTAGGCGATCTAGTATCTCGGTGCGAACGGGTGTACTGAGTGTCCACCGCTTCACATTTCTGAACGTGTGAAATCCGTGGTCTACACTAATGTCCGACCATCCGTACGCGTTGAGTACCGCCCTGTCTAGTTCGGCGTGCAGCTCACGCAGTCGACCCACGTCGCGGTTCTCGATGCTGGTTTCTGTCGGGTCGTTCACCAGGTTATACAGTTTGGTGAGACCCAGTTTTCTCTGTGTCATAATTGCTCGCCGCTCGCTATCTAGTTTTTGACCCAGTTGCAAGAGCTCACTCGTCTCAGCTGGCCTGGGGAAGGTCTCGAAAACATCGGAGGGTGTGTATCTGGGGTCGTTCCGCATGCCGGAGCCGTAGGTGATAGCCCAGAGCTGATGGAGATTTGATGACAAGACTGCCTGGGCACTGTAGCTATCAGATGCAAATACGACGCATGCCTCGCTTGGCACCTGCCCCGTAGGAACCCGCATTGGCATGACGGTCTTGCTGACACGCGCGATGTCGCACGCAAGAGGAAGTAGGCGACGAGGTCTGCGCTCCCCCTGCGGCCGTCCGCGAGCACGTTCACGAACCAGTCGCGAACGTTCGTCCCCATCGCCCCGGTCAGTTTCTGGCCCCCGAGGAAGGGCGGGTTGCCGATGATCGCGTCGAAGCCGCCGTGGTCGACCATCACGTCGGCCGCTTCGATGATCCAGTGAAGCGGTTGCCACCGGGCGTAGTCGGTGTCGGCGGTGGGCGCCAGCCCCTGGTCGATCTTGGCGTCGAGCCAGCTCGAGTCCGCCTCCTCCCCTCCCGGACCGGGGTACGCCCTATGCGCCGCTTCCCGCAGGTCCTCGTAGGCGGCGTCGAGTGCACGCCCCGGCTTCCCGCCGAGCGAGAGGCCGGTCGCCACCACACCGTCGGCGAGCTTGCGGAGCTCGGCGGTGGCCTCGTGGAGCTGGACGAGCTGGCGCCGCTTGGCCGAAGCCGATCGTGCAGGGCTGTCGGACTCGACGGGCGAGGCCAGCTTTTCGCGGAGATCGACGGCACGCTTGATGATCGAGTCGATATCGACCTCGAAGACGTCGAGCATGCCCTGCTGTCGGCTGCCCTTGCCGGGATCGATATGCATCGCGCGCAACTGCCCGATGTCGGTGAGGCCGAGGAGCGAGTTGCCGATGAACACCTTGTCGTCGACGAAGGAGAAGGGCAGGTCGCGGTCGAGGGAGACGAGCCAGAGCGAGAGCTTGCACATCTCGATGGCCATGGCGTTGATGTCGGCACCGTAGAGGCACGTGGCGACGACCTCGCGGACGGCGAGGGTGTGCAACTCCGGGCGGCCTGCGTATTCGGGGTCGTCAGCGACCCACGCCTCGACGAGCCGGTCGGCGAGGAAGCGGGCGGCCGCCACGAGGAACGCGCCGGAGCCGCAGGCGATATCGGCGACCTTGAGGTTGAGGATGTCGGCGGGCGACATGAGCCTCCACTTCTCGCGATCGGCTGTCTGGTGCGGCCCGGGTTCGTAGACGAGGGGCTCGAGGGCGTGCTTCACGACGTCCTCGGCGAGCGACTTCGGCGTGTAGTGCGCCCCGGCGTTCTTGCGCGAGGGCGTCTCGGCGACGAGCAGTCCGCCGGCCAGGACCACGAAGGGACGGTTGCGCAGGTCCGGGCGGATAAGGCCGAGCCAGGGCCTCACCCGCTCTCGCAGCTGCGGGTCGTCGCCGACGGCCTGGGTGAGGGCGCTGAGAATGTGCGGCTCGGCAGTCGCACCGATCGCCTTCGCGATCGCCGCTTCACTCTGCGGCTTGGCGGAGGGTTGATCTACTTTGATGAAGGCTCGGATCTCCTTGGCCAGCTTCCTGCGGTCGCTATTCGCCGCGGCCAGTTCCTCCAACTTCGCCAGCGGGATCTCGGGCTCTTCCCCGCGGCCGCCGTTGAGGCCGATGACGAGCTCGGGGGTGAGGACGGCGGTGTAGCCGAGCAGGCCCTCGTACATATAGCCGATCTGCTCGACGTCGATGTCGCGGAAGGAGATACGGCGGGCATCGCTCTTGAGATCCGCGATCTGCACGGCGCGAAACACGTGCAGCATGACGCGGTCGGGCACGGTGACCCCGAGGGCCCCGAGCTCGTTCGTGGCGGTCAGGAACGGGAAGCGTTGCGGGTCGAAGAGCGAGCCGCCGTAGGCGGGCATCCGGAGGTTCTCGAAGGTCGCGCCCCGGTAGAGCGCGTTGCTGGTGGCCAGCAGCCGGTGCCAGCTGAGCGAGGTGGCGTCGAGGGCCTCCTCGCTCTCGGCAGATTCGCGGGCCATGAGCCGGTCGAGCTCTCCAGCGATGCCGTAGCCCTGGTCGAACAGCTCGCCCTGGGGCAGCAGGCCGCGCTCTTCGGCGAAGAGCAGGAAGACGACGCGCATCATCACGGTCACCGCGGCTTCGTACGTGTCGTGCGGACGCGCGGGCAGCGGGTCGGGCAGGCCGCGGCGCTTCGCATCGGCGGCGGACTCGGAGAACGACTGGATGAGCAGCTCGACCGCGCGACGCACCTGGGCGCCCAGGGCCTCGGTGATCTCCTCGGCGGCCGCGACGGACTCCTCGAACAGGACCGGCAGGCGCTCGGAAGGATCGCCGCCAATGAGGTACTGACGCCCGATCAGGCTGAGGAAGGCGTCACGGGTGCGCGGCTCTTCGGCCCAGCTGAGGGCATCGACGACACCGGAAGCCGCCATCGCCCCCTCGCGGGCGCACACCAGGCCCCACCAGCGGCCGTCCGTGACGATGCCGATCGCCACCTTGTTCTCGCGCAGCATCGCCTCGACGCGATCGACCGGGTTCGCGGCCCATAGATCGCTCGGTACATCGCGGAGCGAGTCGACGGGGTCGATGACGTGCACGATCGCGCCGACCCCGTCATCACCCCGCAGAACCGCCTGTGCGTGGACCGTCACCGCACGGTTCGGGGATTGCGCCGCGATCCCCGAGGCCTCGCCCCAGCTGAGAGATTCGGCCCAGCCGGCGATATCCCGCAGCACGGTCTCGACCCAGCTGTCGCGCGCTGCGCGGTAGGCGTCGAGCGCGGACTCGGAGTCCCGGCTCCGGTCGTGGGATTCCCAGGCGGACTCGAAGTCCTTGCGGGCGTCGGCGAGCCGCACCTTGCGGGCGTCGGAGAGTTGCGGCATCCCCTCGGGCCAGACGCGCTTGAGCGGCGGGACGGCCAGGAACGGGCCCTCGGTGTCGACGAGCTCGAGCCAGGCGCGGTGCTGCTCGGCGGCGCTCTTGGCGGGGCGGTTGTGTACGGGGCGGCGTCTCATCACTCGGTCCATCCCTCTGCGTCGGCGCGGGTGAGCGCGAAGACCACGGCGGCGGCTGTGGTGTGGGGTTTCACCTCGGCGTACCTGTCCTCGATGGCGGCGATCTCCCGGGCCTCTTCGTCGTCGAGCTCGTCGAGTCGGCGCTGCATCGCCTCCCGGTCGCGTCGCCACTGGCGTTCCTGCTCGGGTTCGGTGAAGAGCTGTTCCTGGGCTTCGGCTTCCTGGGCGCGCAGTCTGGCGAGCGAGTCGCGCAGATTCGCGCGGAACGCGGCGAAGATCTCTCCCGCGCGCTGCACATCGTCGGTCCGGCGGCGCTCGAGCTGCTCGGTGACCTGGGCCTGTTTGCGTGCCGCCCGGGTGCTCATGGCCGTTTCGAGGCTCTGTCGCAGCGGCGCGTCCGGCACGTTCCAGATGTCGGCGAGCTGCTCGCGCACCCGCGGATCGGCGAGGACGAGGTTCTCCTCATCGAGCGCGGTGTCGAGCGCGGCCTCGGCGCGCTCCTCGGCCATCGCGCGTCGGCCGCGCAGACGGACCCCGGCCAGGAACACCTCCTCGTGCAGCCGGGTGCCGCCGCGACCGACGAGCACCATCCGCGTGACGGCGGCGACGAAGGACTCCGCCAGCTCGTCCACGACGACCGCGGTCACTCGACGCAGCGTCGAGTCGGCGCTCCACAGGGAGCGGCGCAGCAGCCGCTGGGCCTTCTGCACGATCGGATGGCCGAGGTGCACGTAGACGAGGTCGGCGCGCCCGTCGGCCGCGTCCGGATCGAAGGTGATCGGGCGCCATGCGCCCGGGTCCAGTCGGGTATCGAGGCCGCGGAGCGTATCGCGCCAGCCCGCCGTCAGCGTCGGCACCGTGAACACCTCGGCGTCGGTGTCCTGCGCGAAGTCGTCGTTCGGCTCGAGCGGCGACTGGTGGTTGATCCGGAGCGCGGCGTCGACGACCCGGCGCAGATTGGCCGGGTCGAGGTGCATCTCGCTGCGGGAGGCCTCGTATCCCTGCTCCAGCTGCGTCAGCCGGGCGTTCAGCTCCATGCCGCCCGCCAGCGCCTGGTTGATGACCTTGTTGGTGTCGATGCCCTTCGATGAGCGCTTCGGGGCGGTGCGCTTGCCGAAGTGGCGTTGGATCTCCGCACCGATGATCTGATTGGCCGAGCCGAGGTCATACTCCACCTGGGCGATCTTGCGGGCGATGATCTCCATGAACCGCAGATCGGAGCCGAAGGTCGAGGCCTCGCGCTCGGGAACGAAGTGGAAGACCTGCGGCTGCTCGCGCTGCCCGTACCGGTCGATGCGGCCGATGCGCTGCTCCAGACGCGAGGGATTGAACGGGATGTCGAAGTTCACCAGTCGGTGGCAGTGACTCTGCAGATCGATGCCCTCACCGGCGGCGTCGGTGGCCAGCAGGACCCGCACCGGCTCCTTCGAGGGGTCGGCGGTGAACTGGGACCGGATGTACTCCCGGTCCTCCGGCGACGTCGAGCCCTGGATCACCGCGAGCCGATCGTCGCTGTAGCCCTTCTGCCGCAGCACGCGGGTGAGCCACTCGACGGTGTCGGCGTATTCGGTGAAGACCACGACGCGCTCGTTCGACCACAGCGTGCCGTCGGGGCGGCACACGGCGTCGAGAAAGCTGATCAGCCCGTCCAGGCGCGAATCCGCCCGGCTCTCGTAGCCGAGGCCCCAGTTCGCGAGCGTCTCGAGCTGACCCGGCTCCGCAGCGACCAGCGGGTCGGAGCCCTTCGACTCCCGCAAGCGCTCGGACTCGTCCTGCTCCCACAGGCCCTCCTCCTCGTCGGACTGGCCCTCGCCGAAGATGTCGTCGTACTCCTCGTCCGACAAGCCCCGGCCGGCGTTCGAGTCGAGGTAGTTGCGCAGGGTGGCGCCGAAGGCGTACGGGCTGGACAGGAACCTCTTCTTCAACAGCATCGTCACGAGGTCGCCGCTCGGCTTCGTGCCGTTGAGCCTGGCGCTCTTCACGACGATCTCGTCGAGCAGGGCGAACATCCTCTGTTCGTCCTCGGAGGGATCGAACAGCAGTGTGCTGACCTTGCGCCTCTTGAAGCCCTTGTCCGGCAGATCAGTCTTGAGGCGACGGACGGTCACGTCCTTCAGGGCGTCCGAGTCGAGATTCGCCCCGCGGGCGAAGCGGCGCGGATCGATCATCTCCATCAGCGCCGTGAACGACTCGGGGTGCCCGTTGTGCGGCGTCGCGCTGAGGAACAGCCGATGCTCGGACTTCTCGGCGAGCCGCCGCACCGCGACGGTGCGCTGCGTATCGACGGCGTATCCGCGCCCGTCCGCGACGGTCGACGGGCTCGAGGGAGCGACGTGGTGGGCCTCGTCGACCACGAGGATGTCGAATGCGTAGCGATTGCCGGTCTTCGGGTTGCTCGCCTGCGCGTACACCTCACGCAACAGCCGCTGCGCGCGTACCCCCGGCAGCCAGGACATGCTCACGATCACCCGCGGGAAGATCCGGAACGGGTTGGCCTGCAGACCGTGCGTGCGCCGCACCTGGGCCATCAGCTCCGAGTTCACGATCGTGAACTCCAGACCGAACTTCTCACGCATCTCGTCCTGCCACTTCAGCGACAGGCTCGGCGGGCAGACGATCACCGCGGTGCGTGCACGGTGGCGCAGGAACAGTTCCTGGATCACGAGGCCCGCCTCGATCGTCTTGCCCAGCCCGACGTCGTCGGCCAGCAGCAGATTCGCTCGCGGGGCCCCGAGCGCTCGGCGCAGCGGTTCGAGCTGGTAGGCCTCGACGTTCACGCCGGACCAGAACGGAGCCTGGTAGCGGTTCGGGTCCGCGCTGGTCACCGCTCCCCAGCGCATCGCGTCGATGAAGCCCGCAAGCGTCTCGGGATCGTCGAACCCGTCGGCATTGATCAGCTCGGGAAGCCCCTGTGCGGGGGTCACCGTGTGCCCGACTTCGAGCTCCCACACGACGCTGAGCTGCGCGCCGAGACTGCCCTCATCGAGCGATTGAAGCTCGACGACGTGACTGAGCTGTGAGACAGCCTCGTCGGCGGGGCTGCGTGGAAGGCCCTGTTCCTGAACCTTGGAGACCGCCCAGGTGGAGCCGCGGACCTCGACGACCTGACCGGCTTCGGGCAGCGCCGGCGCTTCGCGCTTCTCGCCCATCGTCATCCCAGACACGTCTTCCATTCTTGCGCAGAAACGTGACGCTCTACACCAGCCGTGTCCCCCTGAGCACACACCCCGGGACGATCTTGCGGGGTTCAGATGAGATGGAAGCTCGGCTCTTGCCGCCGATGACGCCATCAGAAGAACTTCCGTGAAATGGCACGGATCGTCGTGGCTGGGGTACCTGGACTCGAACCAAGAACAACTGAACCAGAATCAGCCGTGTTGCCAATTACACCATACCCCAAGGGCGAAGCGCCTCAGCGATACTAGCGGATCCCCTCGGGCTCGACAAATCCGTCGGCACGGCGCGCCTGCGGCGGCAGGCCGAGCAGGTCCCGGTTGACGGCGATCGCGGTCGTCGCCCCGGCGCCGGCGGCGATGATGAGCATGCGCGGTCCGGGCGGGGCGACCTCGCCGGCCGCGTAGAGCCCGGGCACGCTCGTCCGCCCCTCCGGGTCGACCGCCAGCAGACCGTCCGCGTCCCGCACGGCCCCGAGCCCCACCAGGAAGTCGAGCTGCGCCTCGTAGCCGGGGTCGACGAAGGCTCCGTCGCGCTCCACGGTCTCGCCGTCCTCCAGCCGCAGCCCCGTCATGACGCCCCGCTCCCCCAGCACGGCGCTCACGCGCCGCCGGTCGACCCGCACGCCGCGGGCCCGCAGCGCCGCCGCCTGCTCCTCGGGCAGCTCCCGCTCGCCGGCGAACACCGCCACGTCCTCCGACCAGCGGCCGAGCAGCACGGCGCGCTCGGCGAGTCGGCGTGCGCCCGGGACGCCGAAGAGCGCCAGGCGCCCGCCCCGGCGGTTCCAGCCGTCGCAGTTCAGACAGGAGTGCACGCTCGTGCCGTAGTAGGCGCGCAGCCCCTCCACCTCCGGCAGGATCTCCCGCAGCCCGGTGGCGACGATCACGGCCCGCGCCCCCACCCGCCGGTCCGGGGCGCCGCGCACCCCCTCCGCGGACACGAGGAAGCCCCCCTCGCTCCGCTCGACCGAGCGCACCCGCGCGAACTGCAGTTCGGCGTGCTCGTAGGCGGCCACCGACTCCCGGCCCAGTCGGCGCAGCTCGTTCGGGGGGATGTTGTCCCGGCTCAGGAAGGCGTGGGCCTCCAGGGTCGCGGCGTGGCGCGGCCGGTTCGCGTCCAGCACGAGCACCGGGCGCCGGGCGCGCGCGAGGATCAGCGCGGCCTGCAGCCCCGCCGGGCCCCCGCCGATCACGACGACGTCGTAGGCGCCCCCGCCCGGCCCGTCGTTCACGAGGGCAGCGTCTCGCGCAGCCGCCGCAGCCGCTCCAGAGTCTCCTCGCGGCCCAGCAGCTCCATCGATTCGAACAGCGGCGGCGAGACGCGGCGCCCGGAGACCGCAACCCGGAGGGGGCCGAAGGCGAGCCGGGGCTTGAGGCCCAGTCCGTCCAGCAGCGCCTGGCGCAGCGCCGCCTCGAGCCGCGGCGCCGTCCACTCCGAAAGCTCCGCCAGCGCCGCGATCGAGGCGTCCAGCACGGTCGGCGCGTCGTCCCGCAGCGAGGCGCGCGCGCCCTCCTCGACCACGAGCCGGGCCGCGTCCGTGAACAGGAAGCCGAGCATGCCCGGCGCCTCGCCCAGAAGCTGCATGCGCTCCTGCACGAGCGGGGCGGCCCGGCCGAGCAGCTCCAGTTGCGGCGCCGTCGGCTCGGCGCCCAGCACCCCCGCCCGCTGCAGCGCGGGCACGAGCCGTGCCGCGAAGTCCTCGGGCGCGAGCATGCGCATGTGGTCGCCGTTGATCGCCTCGGCCTTCTTCAGGTCGAAGCGCGCGGGGTTCGGGTTGACGTCCCGCACATCGAAGGCGGCGGTCATCTCCGGCAGGGTGAACACGTCCCGGTCCGGACCGATCGACCAGCCGAGCAGCGCCAGATAGTTCAGCAGGCCCTCCGGCAGGAAGCCGCGGTCCCGGTGGTGGAACAGGTTCGACTGCGGATCCCGCTTGGACAGCTTGCGGCTGCCCTCGCCGAGCACGTACGGCAGGTGCCCGAAGCGGGGCACGAAGGAGGCGAGCCCGATGTCGATGAGCGCGTGGTAGAGGGCGATCTGCCGGGGCGTGGAGCTGAGCAGGTCCTCGCCGCGCAGCACGTGGGTGATGCCCATGAGCGCATCGTCCACCGGGTTCACGAGCGTGTAGAGCGGCGTGCCGCCGGGGCGCACGACCACGAAGTCGGGGAAGGAGCCCGCCTTGAAGGTGATCGGCCCGCGCACGAGGTCCGTGAACGACAGCTCCTCGTCCGGCACCCGCAGCCGCAGCGCCGGCTCGCGTCCCTCGGCCCGGTAGGCGTCGCGCTGCTCCCGGCTCAGCTCGCGCTCGAAGTTGTCGTAGCCCATCTTGGGGTCGCGGCCGTTCGCGAGGTTGCGGGCCTCGATCTCCTCGCCCGTCGCGTAGGACTCGTAGAGGTGGCCGGCCGCCAGGAGCCGCTCGATCACCTCCCGGTAGAGCTCCCCCCGCTGGGACTGGCGGTAGGGGGCGTGCGGGCCGCCCGTCTCGACCCCCTCGTCCCAGTCCAGGCCGAGCCAGCGCAGGGCGTCAAGGATCTGCCGATAGCTCTCCTCCGAGTCCCGCTCGGCGTCGGTGTCCTCGATGCGGAAGACGAAGGTGCCGCCCGTGTGCTTGGCGTAGGCCCAGTTGAACAGGGCGGTGCGCACGAGGCCGACGTGCGGGGTGCCCGTCGGGGAGGGACAGAAGCGGACGCGGACGTCGGCGCCTTCGGCGTCGGACACAGGGTACGGCGTATGGCGAGTCATGGCGGCTCAATCGTAGCGGCCGACGCCCCGTCTCAACAGGCCGACGCCGCCGCGGCCAGCCCGGCCGCGAGCGCCAGCAGCGCGGCGCCCCCGGCCGTCGGGCGCGAGCCGACGCCCCGCCCCGCCCCTCGTCCGGACAGCGCCCACGCGGCGGCGAAGACGAGCGCGTGGGCCAGCACGCAGGCGGACAACCGCAGCGTCCCGTCGCCGGGCAGGCCCAGCGGCTCCGGCACCCGGAAGACGAGCAGGCCCAGTGCGAGGCTCGCGGCGGACCCGGCGACGGCCAGTCCCGTCGCGGGCGGGCGGGCGCGGCGCATGACGAGCAGTCCGGCCGCGAACATCGCGGGCATCGTGCCGGCCAGCGCGAGCCGACTGGCCGCGCTCGCCCCCTCGCGCAGCGCGCCCGGGTCGGTCCAGGCCCACTCCGGCAGGGACAGGAGCAGCCACTCGCCCGCGGCGAGGACCGCCACGATGCCGACGAGGACCGCCGCGCCGCAGGCCGAGAACAGGGGGCCCAGAGCGCCGGGCCCCGGCGCCGGGGAGGGGCAGGCGTCGAGGTCCCGGTGCGACGCGCGCTGCGTCGCCGTCGACGGGGGGACCGTCGGTTCGGCCGGGATCGTCATGGGGGTGCGCTCCTTGGCGGCTGGGGGTCGTGGCGATCATACTGAGACGGCGGGGACGACTCGCGGGGGTGCACGATCCGGACAAGACTCGCCGGTCCCGGCGCCTGCGGCTGCGCGCCGGGGCACAGTCGCGCCCGCCGGCGCCCCTGTTCAGACCAGGTAGCTCTCGATGATGCGGCGGGAGACGACCGTTCCGACGAGGAGCGAGAGCGCCGCCAGCAGGTGCAGCGCGGCGGCGGACAGCAGCAGCCGGAACGCTTCGTCGGGCAGCCGGCCCTCGCCGCCGGCCGCCTGCAGGAGCGCCGCGGAGATCGGGGTCAGGGCGAGCAGGACCAGGAGCGCGAGCGCGGTGTGCAGCAGCGCGAGCGGCACGCCGAGCCCGAGTTCGCGGGCCCGGGCGGAACGGATGGAGCGCTCCCGCCGCAGCAGCTCCTCACGCCGCTGCGTCCCGTCCGAGCGGCGGGACCCGGCCGCTTCGAGCCGTTCGAGCAGCCGTCGCGCCTCCTGCGAGGGGCGGTCCTGGCCTGCGATGTCCGCGGCCGCGGCTCCCTCCCGGCGCGCGGACAGGATCCGTTCGACGGTCCGCTCGTCGGCGCCGATCGCGGCCGGCAGCAGCAGCCCGGCAGCGCCGCCGCCCGCGAGCAGGGCCGTCACGGGCGCCAGGGCGCTCCAGAGCACCCGGAGGCTCTCCTGCCCCTCGCCCGCGCACAGGACCTCGCCGATCGCGAAGCAGACGCCGGCTGCGGCGCCGCCGAGCAGCGTGCTCAGCGCGATCCGCGCGTGCGGCGGCAGGCGGCGGTGCGACGCCACGGCGCTACCGCGCTTCGACCGGGTTCGTCAGCTCGCCGATGCCCTCGATCGAGCAGCCGACCGTCTGGCCCGCCCGCAGCGGCCCGACGCCCGCGGGGGTGCCGGTGAGCAGCACGTCGCCGGGCAGCAGCGTGAACACGGCGGAGGCGTACTCCACGAGCGCCGCGACCGGGTGGAGCTGCCGGGACAGATCGGAGCTCTGCCGCAGCTCGCCGTCCACCGTGCAGCGGATGGCGCCGCGGGAGGGGTCGAACTCGGTCTCGATCCACGGTCCGAGCGGGCAGAAGGAGTCGAAGCCCTTGGCCCGCGTCCACTGCCCGTCGCGTTCCTGCAGGTCCCGGGCGGTGACGTCGTTCGCGATCGTGTAGCCGAAGACCACCTTGTGCGCGTCGCGGGCGGGCACCTTGCGGGCGATGTGCCCGATGACGACCGCGAGCTCGACCTCGTGATCCACCCGCTCGGACTGCGCGGGCAGCACGATGGGCCGGCCCGGCCCGATGACGGCCGTGTTCGGCTTGAGGAACATGAGCGGTTCGGCGGGCGTCCGCGCGCCGCGCTCGGCCGCGTGCTCGGCGTAGTTGCGGCCGAAGGCGACCACTTTGGACCGCGGGATCACGGGCGCCAGCAGGCTCGCCCGCTCGAGCGGGATCCGTTCGTCGACCGTCTCGAACCCCGCGTAGAGGGGGTCGCCGAAGAGCCGGACGAGCTCCTGCTCCTCCTCGTCGAGGATCCCGAAGGCCAGCGTGCCCTGGTGTTCGAAGCGTGCGATCTTCACGGGGCCAATCCTAGGTGCGCGATCCCGGAGGCTACTCCAGCACCTCCATGGGCTCGTCCCGGTCGCTGCCGCGCCGGATGACCTCGCCGCGGAAGAAGGCGGGGTTGCGCCACGCGCTGACGAACATGAGCACGACGCCCAGCAGCAGGATGCCGATGCCGATCACGAACACGACGCCCACGCCGTTCTGGGCCACGCCATCCGCGTCGTACTCGCTCGCGAACAGCGCGGAGCCGGAGCCGTAGGCGGGGTCCATGGAGTCGACGGCCGTCTGGAAGAACATCCCCAGCAGCGTCAGGCCGCCCAGCAGCGGGAACAGGAAGCGGAAGAACACGTTCCGGGCGGAGGAGAACAGGCTGTGCCGGAAGTACCACACCGCCGCGATCCCGGTCACCCCGTAGTAGAAGCAGACCATGATGCCGAGCGCCGTGATGGTGTCCCACAGGGCGTTCTCGGAGATGAGACGCATGACCACGTAGAAGACGACCGCCGTGATCGCCGAGGCGAGGGTGGCCACGGAGGGCGACTTGAAGCGCGGGCTGATCCGGCTGAACGCCTTCGGCAGCGCGCCGTAGTGGCCCATCGCGAGCAGCGTCCGGGAGGGGGAGACCATGGTCGACTGCAGCGAAGCGGCCGAGGAGGACAGGATCGCGATCGACATGAGCAGCGCGAAGGGGCCCATGATCGGCCCCGCGAGCACCGCGAAGATCGATTCCTGGTTCTCCGGATTGCCCGCCCCCAGGCCCGTCTCGCCGACGCCCGCGAAGGAGAGGGTCGCGAGCGTGACCGAGAGGTAGATGACGATGATCGCGAGGATCGTCAGCACCGAGGCGCGGCCGGGCGTGCGCTCCGGATCCTTCGCCTCCTCGTTCATGGTCAGCACCACGTCCCAGCCCCAGAACATGAAGATGGACAGGGAGACGCCGGCTGCGACCGCGGAGAAGGACTCCGCCGCGAGGGGGTTGAACCAGTCCGGAGTGACCGGGGTGTAGTCGTAGGCGTTCCCGTTGGCGATCTGCGTGAAGGCGGCGATCACGTACCAGCCCAGCGCGAGCGCCTGGAAGGCGACCAGCCCGTACTGCACCTTCTGGGTCGCCTCCACGCCGCGATAGGAGATCCAGGCCGCGACGGCGACGAACACGCAGGTGACGGGCACGTTGATCCAGAGGTTCTCCGTGAGCTCGGCGATCGAGTCGTCCCGGAAGATCTGCGAGAGCAGGATGAAGAAGAAGTCCACCGCCACGGCGGCGAGGTTCGAGATGACCAGGATCGTCGCGGTGATCAGCCCCCAGCCGCCCATCCAGCCGATCCACGGTCCGAAGGCCCGAGTCGCCCAGGTGAAGGTCGTTCCGGAGTCGGGCATGGCGCTGTTCAGCTCCCGGTAGCCGAACAGCACGAGCAGCATCGGCACGAAGCCGATGAGCAGGATCGCGGGCGTCTGCACGCCCACCTCGGAGACCGTCGGCCCGAGCCCGGAGGTGAGCGTGTATGCGGGGGCGATGCAGCTGACGCCGATGACGGCGCCGCCGATCACCCCGACCTTGCCGACGCTCAGCCCCTTCGTGCTGATGCCTCCGGTGACCGGGTGCGCGGTATTCGATGTGGGCGTGTTGCTCATCCTGCTCGTTCTCTCCCTGCCGCCTGTCCGGCTGCAACCGGTCTGGCCCGCCGGTCTCGGATCACTCCCCCTCGGGCTCCAGCTCCCGGGGGACGACGATGACGGGGACGCTCAGCACGCGCATGATGCGCATCGCCCGGTTCCCCAGGAAGATGCGGCCGTGCTGCGCGAGCCGGCTGGAGCCCATGGCCGCGATGTCGCCGGGCTGCCAGCTCACCTGGCTCATGGCGTCCTCGAAGTCCCGGCCCTCCACGATCTCCACGGTGGCCCGGCCGGACTTCTGCATGTCCACCGAGGCGGCCGCCAGCGAGGCGCCGCCGAACTCCTGGGCCTGCTCGGCGACGCTGCGGATCATGGCCGGCGGCACCCGGTCCACCTGGACGAGGGAGAGCAGCCGCAGCGGCACTTCGCGCCGCAGCGCGCGCTCGATGGACCAGCCGATCAGTTCGGCCGAGCCGGGGCGGGTGCCGTAGATCGTGGTGAGCCGGCGCACTGGGCCCTCCGCGTCGAAGCCGCCGGGGGCGAGCGCGACGGGCACGGGGGAGGCGTGCAGCAGGGTGGAGGCGACCGAGCCGATCGTGAGCCGGTTGAGCCCGGCCGAGGCCTTGGCCCCGATGACGATGAGCCCGGCGCCGTGTTCCTCGGCCGCCGCCATGAGGCCGCGGGCCTCCGAAGAGGAGCTGCGGAACTCCCCGTGCGCCTTGACCCCCTCGGGGACGAGCGCGAGTGCCTCGTCCATCCAGGCCTCCATCTGATCGCGCAGGATCCGGTCCTCCTTGGGCGGCAGCGGGTGCGTGCCCGAATAGGCGGAGGATTCCGGCGTGACCATGGTGACGATGAGCTTGGCGCCGGTGCCCGCGGCGATGAAGCCGCCCAGCCGGACCGCATCGCGGCCGCGCGGACCGGCGATGTATCCGACGATGATCATGTCCTGCTCGGCTGCGTCGCTCATGGGGCTCGATTCGCTGTCTGCTCTGTACTACTGCTCTGCACCGCCGCCGCCCGGCGCTCCGGGCCGTGCTCGGATGGTAGCTCACGGGGAGGAACGCCGCCCGGCGCTCCGGGCCGTGCTCGGATGGTAGCTCATGGGGGAAGAGGCCGGGGCGGGGCGAAGAGGGGGAGGGAGGTCCCCCGCCCCGGCCGTGGAGGCCGGATCAGGTCCGAGGTTTCAGAGCGAGCCGAGGATTCGCTCTGCTGTCCGCGCCCCCGTGCGGATCGCGGCGACGGAACGAGGCCTGTCGCCGGGATCCGGTCTGGAGAGCTCTGTCCGCCTGTCCCGGCGGGGCCGGCGATCGTCTGCTCCGAGCAGGCCGTTCGGAAGGCCCGAGGCGGCGGGGGCGAGTGCGATGGGCTGCATGCTCGCTTCCTCCTCCGCGCGACTCTGCGCTTCCGATCGATCTGCTCTGATTCGACGACACCGTCCGATGTGGCGGGCGACCCCGAAATAAACGGGATTTATTTACCGTAGGGGCTCGTCCCCCGGGGCGCAAGAGGCGTCCCGAGCGTGTATGGGAACCCTACAACCGGACCGCGCTCCGCCCGCTCTACCATGGTGGACATGCAGATCGATTCGAGCCGGGTCTCCTTCGCCTCCGGCGCCGTCTGCGGCGAAGGAACGGTGCTCGCCGTCCACGGCACGGACGACGGCGGTCGGCTCGTGGTCGTGGACGAGACCCCCTTCCACCCCGTGGACCACGGCTGGCCCGACCAGCCCGGGGACACGGGCCGGCTGAGCTGGCCGGGGGGCGGGACGCGGGTGACGGCGTGCCTCATGGCCGCCCTCTCCCCCGACGGCGCGTGGCACACGGGCGCGGAGATCCCCGTCCGGCGCGGCACCGAGGGGTGGAGCTGGCTCGTCGCCCACCGCACGGAAGGGCCCGCCCCCGAAACCGGACAGCGGGTGCTGCTGCACGTGGACGCCGAGGAGCGCGCCGCGCTGAACCGGGGGCACACGGCCTGCCACCTCGCCGCCCTGGCGCTCAACGAGACGCTCGCGGAGCTGTGGAGCAAGCCCGCCCGCCCCGACTCCCTCGGTTCGCCCGACTTCGACGGGGCCGCCTGCCGGGCGTCGAGGATCCTGCCGGACGGCTCGCAGGACGAGTACCGGCTCGGCAAGAGCCTGCGTCGCAGCGGCCTGGACACGGCCTCGCTGCTGGAGCGGCTGGACGAGGCGCGCGAACGGGTGAACGCCCGCCTGACCGAGTGGATCGGCACGGGCGCCCCCGTGCGGGTGGAGGCCGAGGGGCCCGGGATCGTCGATCTGCGCCACTGGGTCTGCGAGCTGCCGGAGGGCACCGCGCGCATCCGCTGCGGCGGCACCCACGTCCGATCGCTGGGCGAGCTGGCCGCCGCCGAGGTCGAGCTGGACTCCCCCGAGCCGCAGGCGCTCGTCATGCGCGTGCGCGTGCGCCCCTCGGTCTAGCCCGGCTCCGCCTCGAGGACGAGATCCGCCGTGCACGCCGCCCCGCCCGCGCAGGAGCCGACCGGAGCCCCGGAGGCGCAACTAGGCTGTCCCCCGGGAGGCGAGGAGATGGCGACACGCAATCCGCGGCGAGCCGGCAGGCCGGTCGGGACGGTGCTGACACGGCGCAGGATCACCGACGCCGCCATCCGGATCCTCACCAGGGAGGGCTACGAGGCCTTCACCATGACGCGGCTGGCCAGGGCGCTGCACGTCACTCCCGGCGCGATCTACAACCACGCGAGCGGCAAACAGCAGATCCTCGACTGGGTCGAGGATCGACTCATGTCCATGATCGACGTCTCCGCCTTCGGGCGGCTCGGCTGGCGGGAGGCGAGCGAGATCTGGGCCCGCAGCTACCGCGAGGTCATGGCCCGCCACCACCCGCTGGTCACCACGATCGCCGGCGCCCCGGTGGGCGGGGCGCCCGAGACGCTGGAGATGTACGAGACCATCGCCGCCGCCTTCGAGCGGGCCGGCTTCGACGCCGAGGACATCGTGCCCACCATCGTGTCGCTGGAGTCCTTCATCTACGGCTCGGCCCTGGACCTGCACGCCCCGGTGACGATCTTCGACGTCGCCGGGCACGAGCGGGCCGCCCCCGTCTTCGCCCGGGCCATGGACGCGCTCAGCGCCCGCTACGGGCCCGGATACACGGGCGAGGCCGCCGACGCGGCCTTCGACGCGGGGCTCGCGGCGCTGCTCGACGCGGCCGAGGCGAGGCTCGACCGGACGCTGCGGGACGGGTAGCGGCGGACCCGTGCGCCGACTGCTCTCCCGTCTCGGACTCGTGCGGCGCACGGGGCTCGGCCGCGCCCTGGGCCTGCCCGGCTCGCTCGACTTCCACGCCCAGCGGCGGATTGCGCAGCGGGCGCGCGAACTGCCCGCGCCCAGGCCCGGCGAGGACTTCGAACAGGCGGCGGCCGCCGCCCTGCGCGAGGGAGGACCGGACGCGCGGATCGAGGCGCTCGCCCTCGCCGCCGAAGCGATGGCCGCGGCACCGGACTGGAGCCCTTCCCCGAGCAGCTCACGGCGGCCGTCGCCCTGGACGAGGGGCTCGCCGTCGAGATGGCGACCGGCGAGGGCAAGACCGTCGCCGGCGCCCTGGCGGCGGCCCTGGCCGGGCTCGCCGGCCGCCGCGTGCACGTGCTCGGCGTCAACGACTACCTCGCCGGGCGCGACGCCGCCTGGATGGGACCGTTCTTCGAGCTGCTCGGCCTGCGCGCCGCCGCGATCCGCTCGGGCGACGAGCCGGAGCGGCGGCGCCGGGCCTACCGCGCCGAGATCGTCTACGCGACGGCGGCCGAGCTCGGCTACGACCTGCTGCGGGACCGGTTCGCGGAGGAGCCCGGCGAGCGCCTGGACCCGGTCCTGGACGTCGCGATCGTGGACGAGGTCGACGCGGTGCTCGTGGACGACGCGAGCGTCCCGCTCGTGCTGGCGGGCGAGAGCGAGGGCCCCGTGGAGGCCGACCCCGGGGTGCAGGCGCTGCTGGACCGGCACGTGCGGCCGGGCTCCTACGAGACCGACGACGCCGGCGCGAACGCGTGGTTCACGGACGAGACCCTCGCGGCGATCGAGGAGGAGCTCGGAGCGGCCCTGCACGACCCCGAGCACACGCCGCTGCTGACCGAACTGCAGCTGGGCCTGCACGCCCGGGTGCTGCTGGAACGCGATGTGGACTACATCGTCGCCGAGGAGGGGGTCCGCCTCATCGACGCGGCCCGGGGCCGGGTCGCCCGGCTGCAGCGCTGGCCGGACGGCCTGCACGCCGCGGTCGAAGCGAAGGAGGGGCTGCGCGTCTCCCGGCGCAGCCGGGTGCTGGACGGCATGACCGTCCAGGAGCTGCTGGGCCGCTTCGAGCGGCTGTCCGGCATGAGCGGCACGGTGCTGCCGGTCGCCGAACAGCTCCAGGAGTTCTACGGACTGGAGTGCGGACGCATCGAACGGCGCCTTCCGTCGGCCCGCACGGACGAGGAGGAGCGCGTGCACGCCTCCCGGCGAGACCGGGCCGGGCGGCAGGGCGCCCCGGGCCACGCCCGGCGCTGCCTCGCCGAGGCCCAGCGCATCGCCGAGGGCCTGCGGCTGGACCGGCACCGGGCGGCTCAGGACGACGGCCTCGTCCTCGCCCGGCAGCGCGAGTTCGTGCTGCGCCGGCGCGAGCGGGTGCTCGGCTCGGCCGAGGAGGCGGCGGCGCTGCTGGCCGAGCACGCCTCGGCCGAGGCGGCCGCCCCGGCGCGGGATCCCGGCACCGCGCAGGCCGTCCGCCGGATCGTGCTGTTCTGCCTCGACGAGGAGTGGTCCCAGCACCTCGCCGCCGCCCAGGAGCTGCGCGACGGGGTGCACCTGCAGGCGCTCGCGGGCCGACGCCCCCTCGACGCCTTCCGGGACGGGGTGCAGGCGATGTTCCACGGCTCGGATGCGCAGCCTGGGCTCGTCGCGGGCCCCGCGAGCGCCGAGCCGGGGTTCCTGACCCGGGTCGGTCGCCCGGGCCGTCGCGGAACGGCTCGCCGAACTGGACGGCGAACGCGACCCGGCCGCACTCCGGCTGCCCCGCCCCTCGGCCACCTGGAACTACATGGTGCTCGACGACCCCTTCGGCGATGCGGCCGGCCGGGCGGTGCGGGGCCTCGCCCGCATGCGCAGACGCCTCAACGGCGGCTGAGCCGATGGATCACGGACGGAGCTCCGTCAGTCGCCCCGGGCGTCCGAGCCGCTCCGGGAGGCTTCGAGCGGCTCCAGCAGGGCGACCAGCTCGGTGGTGAACGCGTCCGGGTCGGTGCCGGGGCCGGGGGCGACCAGGTAGGACTCCAGATAGGGCTTGCGCGGCTCGCGGCCGAGCGCGCGCACAGCCGTCAGGAACTCCTGCCAGGTCTCGCGCAGCCCGGTGTAGGGGCCGATGTGCACGGCCCGGGCGATCTCGCCGCCGGGCGCCTGGCCGGCGACGATCTCGACCCCGTTGAACTCGACCGGCCCGTCCAGCGCGGCCAGCAGGGGGATGCCGGCCTCCACGGTCACCTCGCCCTCCAGCTCGGTCTCGTACCGGCTGTAGGCGGGGGCGACCGGGGCGAGGGCCGCCGCGTCCACGGCCGCCCGCAGGGCGCTGAAGGCCTCGTCGAGGAAGGAGATCATCCGCTCGACGGGGATGCCCTCCGCGCGGATCACCGCGGCGGGCAGCGGCTTGCGGGTGACGATCTCGGGACTGCGGACGGTGGGCTCGGCCATGACGACTCCTCTGTCGGTGCGGCGGGTGGGACCAGCATGGACCATCGCACCGCAGATCGCGAACCCCGCCCGCGTCGACCGGAGCGCCCAGAGCCCACCAGAGCCCAGAAGCGCGGTCAGGCATCTCGCGAACCCCGCCCGCGTCGACCGGGAGCACGGCCGGAGCGGGCCCGCTCCCCCAGGTCTCGAACGGGGCTGCCGTCCGATCGGGCGGCATCGATGGCGATACTCCCTTCGCTCAAGACCAAAAACTCTCGAGCAGAACTCGCGTGATCGCAGGTATGCTCAGGGCAGTCACGCTCTCCCGACACCCCAGAACAGAGGATGCAGCATGGACGATCGCATCGAGTTCGAGCCCGACTCTGAAATAACGGATCGGGGCATGCTGCACGGCCGGGACCCCGGCACGGCCGGGCCGGCCGACGACTCGGAGGAGGCGCTCCGGGCGGCCCTCGCGCAGCTGCGACCCGTGGACACGGACGCCGAATACGCCGAGATCTGCCTGCGCATCGGCGACCAGCACCGCTCCCGGGATCAGCTCGAGCTGGCGGACGCCGCCTACCGGCGGGCCGGCGAGATGCTTGCCGGCCTGCCCGGCCAGGAGGAGCGGCACGTCGAGGCCCTGCGCCGGCTCGGCGAACTGCACCGGGACGGCGGCTGCAGCGAGACCGCCGCGGCCGCGTTCGGCGCCGCCCTCGATCTGTGCCTGCGGCTGCGGGACAGCGGACCCCGGCAGGCCCGCATCCACCTTGCGCTCGGCGAGCTGCACCGGCGGCGCGGTCGGCCCGCCGCGGCCGAGCACAGCCTCATCATCGCCCTGCGCCTGTTCCGCCACACCCGAGGCTGTGCGCGAGGCGAGGCCGAGGCCCTGCACCGGCTCGGCGAACTGCTCCACCAGCTCGGTCGACGCGACGAGGCGAAGACCCGGCTGTACGGAGCGGCCGCGCTCTACCGCGCGCTGCCCGGCTGCGAGTCGGCCGAAGCGGGGGTGCGTGTGTCCATCGGGGCGCTGCTGCAGAGCATCGGCCTGATCGAGCAGGCCGAAGCCTCCTGCCTGGCGGCTCTGGAGCTCTCCGGCCGCACGCCCTGCGACGAACGCGGCCGGGCGGCGGCGCATCTGCGGCTCGGCGCGGTCTACCGCGACGACGGCCGCTTCGCCCGGGCCGAGACCGAGCACTTCAGAGCGCTCGAGCTCCTGCGACGCCTGTCCGGCACCGTCGCCGAGCAGTCCGCGGTGCACCGCAGCCTGGGGGTGCTGCACCGCGCCGCCGGACGGCCCCAGAAGGCGGTGCGGGCCTACCGGAACGCGCTGGAGCTGTATCGCGGTCAGCGCGGCAGCGAACGCGCGCGGGCCGAGATCCACTGCGAGCTGGGCGTGCACCACTGGCGCACCGGCTTCCACGACGCCGCCGAGGACGCGTACTGCACCGCCCTGCGCCTCTACCGCGAAGCGCCCGGCACCGAACTGGAGCAGGCCGGGGTCCTCGAGCTGCTCGGCGACTTCTACGAGAAGACCGGCCGGGCCGGCGCGGCGGACCGGGCGAACCGATCCGCGCTCGCGCTCTACGCGGAGCTGCCGGAATGCGAGCGCCGCGCCTCGCGGATCCGGGCGCGGCTCCGGGACCGGGGACCGCTGAGCTGAGGCCCCCGCACGCCGAGGCCGGGCCTGCGGCGGGGGAGCCGAGACTCCCGCGCCGCAGGCCCGGCCGAGAGGCTCAGCCGTTCGCCTTCCGGATCTGCTCCGCGAGGACGTCCAGCCCCTCGGAGAACAGCTCGACGGGCATGGTCAGCGGGGGCAGCAGGCGCACCACGTTGCCGTAGGTGCCGGCGCTCAGGAAGGCGACGCCCTCGGCCAGAGCGCCGGCGACGACCGCCTTCACCGCCGCCGGGTTCGGGGTCTTCGTCGTGGCACCGGTCCCCTTCTCGACGAACTCGACGGCGATCATGCCGCCCCGGCCGCGCACCTCGCCGACGATGCCGTCGCCCAGCTCCTGCTGCAGCGCGCCCAGGCGCTCGAAGAACAGGCGCTCGAACTCGACGGCCTTCTCGGCCAGGCGCTCCTGCTCCATGACCCGCAGGGTCGCCAGCGCCGCCGCGCAGGAGACCGGGTTGCCCGCATAGGTGCCGCCGATGCCGCCCGGGTGCACGCCGTCCATGACCTCGGCGCGGCCGACGACCGCGGCCAGGGGCATGCCGCCGGCCACGCCCTTGGCGATCGTCACCAGGTCCGGCACGATGCCCTCGATCTCGGAGGCGAACCAGGCGCCGCAGCGGCCGATGCCGGCCTGGACCTCGTCCGCGATGAACAGGATGCCCTTCGAGTGGGCGTAGTCCACGAGCGCCGACAGGAAGCCCTCGGCCGGCACGATGAAGCCGCCCTCGCCCTGCAGCGGCTCGATGAGGATCGCCGCGACGTTCTCGCCGCCGATCTGAGCCTCGATCTGGTCGACGGCCCGCTTGGCGGCCTGGGCGCCGGTCATGCCCTCGGGGTCCCGGTAGGGGTAGCTGACGGGCATCCGGTACACGGAGGGGGCGAAGGGGCCGAAGCCCTGCTTGTAGGGCATGTTCTTGGCCGTCAGGGCCATCGTCAGGTTCGTGCGGCCGTGGAAGGCGTGGTCGAACACGACGATCGCGTCCCGGCCGGTCGCGTAGCGGGCGATCTTGACGGCGTTCTCCACGGCCTCGGCGCCCGTGTTGAACAGCGCCGCCTTCTTCTCGTGCTCGCCGGGGGTCAGCTCGACCAGGCGCTCGGCGAGCGCGACGTAGCCCTCGTAGGGGGTGATGCCGAAGCCCGAGTGCGTGAAGCGGCCGACCTGCTCCCGCACGGCCGCGACGACCTCCGGGTGGGAGGCGCCGACCGAGGTCACCGCGATGCCGGAGGCGAAGTCGATGAACTGGTTGCCGTCCACGTCGCGGATGATCCCGCCGTCGAGCTCCTCGGCGAACACCGGCAGCGCCGAGGCGGCGGATGCGGAGACCGCCCGGCCGCGGCGCTCGGCGAGCTCCCGGGAGCGGGGGCCGGGGAAGGCGCCGTTCACGATGCGGCGCTGTTCGAGACGGTAGTCGGTCATGTCGATCCCTCCTGACGCTGCTGTGCGCCGGTCGATGCGGATGGGGGCGCGCCGTGGACCAGGCGCGGAACGCGCCGTCCGAGCCGGCTACCCGGCCAGGGTAGCTCCGGCGGCCTCCTGGGCGCGCATGCGCCCGCACATCTCGTCACCGCTTCGACCATGCCCCGGCACAGTCTTGTCCCGCCCTTCGGACCCCCACAGCCACGCCCTTCTGCGCGCACGCGGAGGCGTTCCGCCCCGCCGCCCTCGCCACGGCCCGATAGGGTGTGCCGTGGCCCGGCGGCCAGCACCGCCGGCCCCGAGCAGGAGAGCAGCCCGTGCCCAGCCGATCCGCCCCCGCCGGCCTCACGCCGGCGCTGCTGGCGACCCTGGCGCTCACCGCGGCGGTGGGTCCCTTCGCCACGGACCTCTACCTCGCCGCCTTTCCCGAGATGACCCGGGAGCTGACCGCCGATCCGGCCGGCGTGCAGGCCACCCTCACCTCCTTCTTCCTGGGCCTGGGCTCGGGGCAGCTGTTCTTCGGCCCGCTCTCGGACCGGCTCGGCCGACGCGGGCCGCTGCTGGCCGGGCTCGGGTTCTGCCTGCTCGCCTCGATCGGCTGCGCCCTGGCGCCGAACCTGGCGCTGCTGATCGCCGCCCGCTTCGCGCAGGGCTTCGCGGGGGCCTGCGGACCGGTCATCGCCCGGGCCGTCATCGCCGATCTGGCGAGCGGCCGCACCGCCGCGGGGGCCTTCAGCCTGCTGATGGGCGTCGTCGGCCTGGCCCCCGTCGTCGCCCCGCTCGCGGGCGGGCTGCTGCTGGGACTCGCCGGCTGGCGCGGGCTCATGTGGACGATCGCGGCCGTCACCGCGGCGATGCTCCTCTCCGCGGCGATCGCGGTGCCCGAGACGCACCCGCCCGCCCGGAGAGCCGAGCTGCGCACCCGGCGCCGCGAGCACGGCTCCCCCTGGCGCAGGCTCCGGGGCCGGGCGTTCCTGGGCAATCTGCTCGTCTTCGCCTTCGGCTTCGGGGCGCTCATGTCGCACGTCTCCGCCTCGCCCTTCGTCTTCCAGGTCATGGCGGGCCTGGACGAGCGGGCCTACGGCGCCGTGTTCGCGAGCATCGCGCTCTCGATGCTCTGCGCCGCCTGGCTCTCCGCCCGGCTCGCCCGCCGCGTGGACCCGGGCCGGCTGCTGCACCTCGGCCTGGCCGGGCTGGCGGCGGGCGCCGCGCTGCTGCTGTGCCTGGTGCTGAGCGGCGCGGGCGCCCTCTGGTTCTGGCCCGCGATCGCTCTGGCCACCTTCGGCGTCGGCCTGGTCATGGGCAACGCCACCGCCCGGGCGATCGCAACCGTGCCCGGGGCGGGCGGCGCCGCCTCGGCCTGTCTGGGCGCCGCCCAGTTCACGGTCGGCGCGATCGTCTCGCCGCTGGTGGGCGCCTGGGGCGAGCACACGGCCCTCCCCCTGGGCCTGAGCATGCTCGGCTGCGCGGTCCTCGCCGCGGCCGGCGCGCTGCTCGCCC
>JAUNLB010000171.1 GCA_030532485.1 Pseudoclavibacter sp. | reverse complement strand
AGGACGCCACCAGCATATCCCAAAAGGTACGACACCACAAGCCCGACAGCACATTTCACCCTGGGCATTCCCTGAGCACCGACGCGCAGACCCGCCCGGAACCACGGGCGACACACACCCCAAGAAGACCGCCAGGACGACACCCGAGTTGAGAAAACGAAAAGACACAGAAAGGGCCCGGGGGGGAACCCTACCCGCCACCTACGACAATCTCGAAAAAGCGAGGCTCACTGTTCGCGAATCACGATATTCGACCTCGTCGAGCGCGACGATTGGAGGATCCTCTCCACCGAACGGGGCCGGGCTCGGACCTCGGAGGGCGTGGCGTCAGGCACGGCGGGGAGCCGGCGCCCCTCCGAGACAGGCGAGGGACGAGCGGTCCCGGCCCCCATGCGCTCGTACTGCGCCCCGCGGACACGAGTCAGGCACCGCAGCCGCCGCACTGTTCGCCTCCGCCCAGATTCCCACGCTTCCCGAAGCACGCCTTCTCCGCCGTCTTCGCTACACTCACGGCGCATCCCGCGCCCCGCACCATCCTCAGCCGCGCCCCGAAGCCAGAGCACGCCCCGAAGAGAGCCATGACCGAGACCGACCAGCGTCCCTCCCTCCGCCGCCGCGCGAGCGAGTGGATCGAGTCCGATCCCGTCCAGCGTTTCGTCATCGCCGTCATCCTGCTGAACGCCGTCGTGCTGGGCATGCAGACCTCTCCGGCGCTGCACGCCTCGATCGGCGGCGTCATGGACGCGGTCGACACGGCCTGCCTGGTCGTCTTCGTCGCCGAACTGCTGATCAAGCTCTACGCCCAAGGCTGGCGCTTCTTCCGCGACGGGTGGAACATCTTCGACTTCCTCGTCGTCGCCATCGCCCTCGCGCCCGGCTCGGGCCCCCTCGCGGTGCTGCGCGCCCTGCGGGTGCTGCGGGTGCTGCGCCTCGTGTCCGCCGTGCCCCAGCTGCGCTTCATCGTCTCGACCCTGCTGAAGGCGCTGCCGGGCATCGCCTCGATCGGGGCGCTGCTGTGCATCATCTTCTACGTCTTCGCCGTCATGGCGACCAATCTCTTCGGCGCCTCCTTCCCGGAGTGGTTCGGCACGATCGGCGCCTCGCTGTACTCGCTGTTCCAGATCATGACCCTGGAGTCCTGGTCCATGGGCATCGTGCGGCCCGTCATGGAGGTCTTCCCGTGGGCCTGGGCGTTCTTCGTCCCGTTCATCCTGCTCAGTTCCTTCACGATCCTGAACCTGTTCATCGCGGTCATCGTGGACACCATGCAGAACCTCCAGGCCGAGAAGGCCCAGGAGGCGCTGGAGGCCAGGGACGCACAGGAGGCCGAAGCGGAGCAGGAGCGCGGCCCGGAGGCGGAACGAACGGCGACCGGCCCCGTGCACGTCCCCGCCGCGGTCGCGATCGTCGGCCCGGGCACCCGTCCGGTGCCCGCCGAGGTGATCGCCGAACTCGCGGCGCTGCGCGCCCAGCTGGGCGAGCTCACCCGGAGCGTGGAGGCCTCCCTCCAGCGGGAGCCGGACGCCCGACGCGAGGGCTGAGCGCGCGTCCCGAGCGGGGGGAGCCCGTTTCCACGGCACGGCGTGCTCGGCGGCCGACTGCCCGCGCCCCGCTCGGAGAGAACGTGCGTCCCGCGGCACGGCGGGCTAGGCTGCCGTCAGGCAGATCCTTCGAGGTTCGGAGCGCCCATGGGCAAAGACGTCAGCAGCGCACAGTACACCCGCGATCAGCGCCGCCGGTTCCGGCAGAAGGTGCAGGACGGGCTGGACGCCTTCGAGCGCATGCTCGCGAACAGCCACTTCGACAGCCGGAACCCGATGACGGGCCTGGAGATCGAGCTGAACCTCGTGAACGCCCAGGGCGGACCGAGCTTCCACAACGACGAAGTGCTGCACGCGATCGCCGACCCCTACTTCCAGGCCGAGCTGGGCCGACACAACATCGAGCTCAACGTCGCGCCCCGCCCCCTGCCGGGCGACGCGGCGCTGGAACTGGAGCACGACCTGCGCCTCTCGCTCAACACCGCCGACGAGCGCTCCCGCGAGACCGGCTCGCGGATCTGCTCGATCGGCATTCTGCCGACGATCGAGCGGCGCCACTTCGAGCAGGAGTGGATGAGCGACAATCTGCGCTACACGGCGCTCAACGACTCCATCTTCGTCTCCCGCGGCGAGGACATCGAGCTGGACATCGAGGGCCCCCGCGAGCGCCTGCGCATGTACACCGAGACGATCGCCCCGGAATCGGCATGCACCTCGGTGCAGTTGCATCTGCAGGTCTCCCCGCAGGACTTCGCCGACCACTGGAACGCGGCCCAGGCCATCAGCGGCCCCCAGCTGGGCATCGCCGCCAACTCGCCCTTCTTCTTCGGCAAGCGGCTGCACGACGAGACCCGCATCGTGCTGTTCCAGCAGGCCACCGACACCCGGCCGATCGAGCTGCGCAACCAGGGGGTGCGCCCGCGGGTCATGTTCGGCGATCGCTGGATCACCTCCATCTTCGACCTGTTCGAGGAGAACGTGCGCTACTTCCCGGCACTGCTGGCGGAGCTGAGCGACGAGGAGCCGCTGGCCGTGCTGGAGGCCGGCGGCACCCCGAAGCTGCACGAGTTCAATCTGCACAACGGCACGATCTACCGCTGGAACCGGCCCATCTACGACACGGTGGGCGACCGGCCGCATCTGCGCGTCGAGAACCGCGTGCTGCCGGCCGGCCCCACCGTCGCGGACGTGATGGCGAACGCCGCCTTCTATTACGGGCTCGTGCGCTCCCTGGTGGACTCCGAGCGGCCCGTGTGGAGCCGGCTGAGCTTCTCGGCCGCGCGGGAGAACTTCCACATGTGCGCCAAGCACGGCATGGACGCGCGCATCTACTGGCCCCGCCTGGGCGAGCTGCGCGTGGACGAGTTCGTGCTGCGCTACGCGCTGCCCGCCGCTCAGGAGGGCCTGGAGCGCTGGCGGGTCTCCAACCGGGTGATCGACCGGTACCTCACGATCATCGAGGAGCGCTGCATCACCGGGCTCAACGGCGCCACCTGGCAGACCCGGGCGGTGGAGCGGCTGGAGGAGCGCGGCGAGGACCGGCGCCGGGCCCTGCACGGCATGCTCGACCGCTACCTGGAGCACATGCACACGAACGAGCCCGTGCACAGCTGGCCGCTGCCGGAGTGACCCCGGTCCGCTCGTCCGGCCGATCCCGGCGCGCATGTCGATTCCGCCCCCGCTCGCGCGACACTGTTCCGGAGAAACGACACCCCTGCAAAGATTCCGGAGGAAACAGATGCAGTACCTGATCATGCTCATGGGCGACGGGGAGATGCCGCCCTGGGAGGAGATGAGCGAGCAGGAGCGGGCCGAGGTCATGCGCCGCTTCGAAGCCTTCGCCGAGGCCTGCGCGGCCCGTGACGGCGTGGAGGTGCTGGCCGAGGCGGAGCTCGCCGGGCCCGAGCAGGCGCGCAGCCTGCGCGTCCGGGACGGCGAGCTGCTGGTCACCGAGGGCCCCTACGCGGAGGGCGTCGAGGGGCTCGGCGGCCTGAGCCTGATCGAGGCGCCCGACTTCGAGACGCTGCTGGAGCTGGTGCGACTCATGCCGCCCTACGACATGCAGATCCAACCCGTGCTCGAGCGCGAGGCGTGAACGCCGCGCCCCGCGAGGCGCACGCCCTGCTCGCCCAGACCGTGCGGAGCGAGCGGCGGGCGCTGCTGCGGGGACTTGCGTCCCGCACCGGCCGGGCCGGGCTGGCCGAGGACGCCCTCGGTCAGGCGATCGTCGAGGCCGCCGAGTCCTGGCCCCGCACCGGGGCGCCCGACAACCCCGCCGGCTGGCTGGCGACCGCCGCCCGCAGGCGCCTGCTCGACGCGATCCGCTCCGAGCAGGCCCTGCGGGACCGGGCCCCGCTGCTGGCGGGCCCGGTCACAGCGCCAGGCCCGGAGGAGCGGCTCCTGCACGAGCTGCCGGGCGAGCGGCACGACGAGCGGCTGCCGCAGCTGTTCATGGTCGCCCATCCCGAACTGAGCGGCGCCTCCCGCGCCGCGCTCGGCCTGCGCCTCGTGCTCGGGGTGCCGACCGAGCTCGTCGCCCGGCTGCTGCTCGCGCCCGTCCCGGCCGTCGCCGCCCGCAACACGCGGGCCAAGCACCGGCTGCGGAGCCGCGCGGGCGGGCTGCGCCCGGCGCCGGGCGCCTGGCCCGGACGGGCGCCGGACGCGGCCCGGATCCTGCTGCTCGGCTTCACCGCCGGCTCCGCGCCGACCGGCGGGCGGGTCCTGGACCGCGCGGCGAGCGCGCGGGCGGTGCGGCTCGCGCTGCTCGCGCACCGGGCCCTGCCGCGGGAGCCGGTGCTGCGGGCGTTGGCGGCACTCCTGCTGCTCCAGCACAGCCGCCGGGACGCGCGCGTGGACGCCGCCGGGCGCATCGTCACCTTGGCCGAGCAGGACCGCGCCGCCTGGCGGCGGGACGAGATTGAGGCGGGGCTGCGGCTGCTGCGGGGCGTGCCCGAACAGACGACGGGCTTCGCCGAGGAGCTTCACCTGCAGGCGCTCGTCGCCGCCGAGCACGCGCGCGCCGCCACCGCGGCCGAGACGGACTGGGCCGCCGTCGCCTCCCTCTACGCCCGGCTGGAGCGGCTGACCGGCTCGCCGCTCGTGCGATTGAACCGCGCGATCGCGCTGGCCGAGGCGGCGGGCCCCTACGCGGGCCTCGCCCTGCTGCCCGGCGTGGAGCGGAAGCTGCCCGGCCACCACCGCACGGCCCTGGCGGCGGCCGAGATGCTGCGGCGGGCCGGCGAGCGGGAGGCGAGCGGGCTGGCGTACCGGGCGGCCCTGGACGCCTCGCCGCCCGAGGCCGAGCGGGCGCATATCCAGCGGCGCCTGGCGGGCCTGGACGAGGGGGCCGGGGCCGGCTGAGGCGGGTGGCGACAGGGCCGCGCGCCGCCTCAGCAGCTGCTGCACCGCCTGCCCGGGCACGAGCCGGGGAGCGCCCGAGGACGATCGGCGCCTCCCCTTCGTCGCGCATCCTCCGTGCGAAGAAGGCTGCGGCTCATGGACCGCACCTCGATCGGGCTCGCACAGGGTCGAC
>JAUNLB010000170.1 GCA_030532485.1 Pseudoclavibacter sp. | reverse complement strand
GAGCCCGCGCTGAGCGAGCTGGCCGAAGCGGCGCGGCGCGCGGTGCGGCTCGCCGAACGGCGCGCCGGCCGTGAACCGGGTTCCCCGCGCCGCGAGGCGTAGCCTGAGCGGATGCCCGAAGACGCCGAGGAGCCGAAGCGCGCGCGGCGGGCGCGTCTGCTCGCCGTCGAGCGCAGCCTGCTGGACTGCCCCGGACTGCGTGTCGCCGCTCCGACGGACGATGCGGACGGCTCGGAACTGATCCTGTTCCGCACCGGGCCGTTCCGGGCGGTGCCGGTGCTGCTGCTGGACGCGAGCGGCGGCCTGACGGTGCGCCGCGAGTTCGCCGAGGAGCCGCTGGCGCTCGCCTGCGTGCTCGACCCCTTCGGCCCGCTCCCGCTCGTGGCGGCGCTCTCCGGGGCGGAGGCGTGGAACCTGCCGATCCGGTACGTGCAGCGCGGCGGCTCGGCAGCGGACCGGGAGACCTTCCCGCAGGGCTACCGCTGGCCGAGGACCACGCCGCTGCTGTGCCGCATGCTGGAGGAGCGGGCGGCGACCCCGGCCCGCTGGACCGAGCTGTTCGCCCAGCTCGTCGACCGCGCCCCCTGAGAGCCGTCCGCGTTCCCTCCCCTCGAAACGGGCGAGCGTGCACGCGGACCGGTGTGGGCGGGGGCGATACGCTTGGAGCGTGGTCGGATCTGCGTTCCCGGGGGGCATGGACGGGGATCGGGCCTCGAGCCCCGCGCGTCTGCTCGAACTGCTGGTGGACTGGCTGGTCATCGCTCTCTGTCTGGTGGCGCTGGCTGTCGGCAGTCTCCTCGTCTACACCGAGCTGCTCGGCGGGGTGCCCGAGTTCGACGAGCGGCAGACGCATCTGCTCTCGCTGGCCGTCTCGGTCCTGCCGGTGACGCTGGGCTGTGCGGTGCTGGACTGGTGCGGCGGCACGCCCGGCAAACGGCTCGCGGGACTGGGGCTGCGCTGGCGCACGCGCTCCTTCTGGCGTGCGCTCGTGCGGAACGCCGTCAAGTTCCTGCCCTGGCAGCTCGGCCACACGGGGCTGATCTGCGGCGTCTACCGAGGCTTCGAGGATCCGGCGACGATGACGCTGCTGCTGAGCAGCCAGCTCCTGTTCCTCGTCCTGCTCGCCGCCGGACTGTTCTCGCCCAGCAGACGGCACCTCGGGGACCTGCTCGCCGGCACCCGGGTCGTCCAGCGGGCGCGGCCGGGCCGTGCGGCGGCCGGCGAGCGCAGCGTGTCCGGGACGGCCTCGCCGTAGCAGGGGGCCGGTTCAGGCACCGTCGGCTTCGGCGACCAGCTCGATCTCGAAGCCCTGCGGGTGCTCCAGGAACAGCGCGGTGTGCTGCGGGCCGCCGGCGTGGGGGTAGGCTTCGGCGAACAGCTCCCGCCAGCCGTGCGCGGCGCACTCGGCCCGGATCCGGTCGAGCGTCTCCCGGTCCGCCGCACACAGCGCCAGGTGGTTCATGCCGGGCCGCAGACGGTCGTGCGCTTCGTCGCGGACGTGCGGCGACTGCTCCAGCACCAGGTAGACGCCGGCCGGATGCCGCCAGATGCGCCCGCTCGGCCAGTCCGGATCGTGCTCCGCGGACCAGCCCAGCCGATCCAGGAGCCAGGCGAAGGCCGGCTCGGCCGAGCTGAGATCCCGGGTCCACAGCTCGATGTGGTGCACGGCGCGGGCGCAGCTCATGCCCGCATGCTATCCGCTTCGAAACGTGCGGGCATGCGCGTGGGGAGCGCGGGCGGGAGAGGAGCCGGGGAGCGGGCTCAGAGGGCGCGCAGGGCGTCCAGGACCGCGTCGCCGTAGCCGCCGCCGAAGAGGATCGCGTGCACGAGCAGAGGCGGCAGCTGGTACCACGGCACCCGCTCCCGCCAGCCGTCCGCGAGCGGGTAGGCCTCGCGGTAGGCCGCGAACGCCTGGGCGCCGAAGCCGCCGAACAGCCGCATCATGGCCAGGTCCACTTCGCGGTGCGCGAAGTGCGCCGCCGGATCGATGAGCCAATTGCGCCCGGCGGCGTCCACCAGCCGATTGCCCGCCCACAGGTCGCCGTGCACGAGCGCGGCCGGCTCGGTCGGGCCGCACAGCTCGGCCGCCCGCGGTTCCAGCGCGTCCAGCAGGTGCAGCGCCTCGACGCCGACCCGTCCCTCCCGCACGGCCCGCTCGGCCAGGGGGCGCAGCCGGCGCTGCAGGAAGAACTCCGGCCAGTCGCCGGCGGGGGACAGCTCCACCGGCACCGAGCCGAGGTAGCCGGAACGGTCGCCGTCCAGGCCGCCGAAGTGCGGGCGCCGCGTGCGATGCAGCCCCGCCAGTCCGCGGCCCAGCTCCGCCTCCGTGTCGCGTGCGCGGCCGCCCTGCTCGATCCACTCCAGCACGAGGCCCCGAGGGGAAGCGCGCAGCACCCGCGGGACGCCCAGCTGCGGCGGCGCGGCCTCGCGCAGGGCCCGAAGTCCCCGGGCCTCCCGTTCGAACAGCTGCGGGCCCGGATCCGGATGCGTCTTCAGGAACAGCGGCCCCGCGGCGGTGTCCAGCCGGTAGGCGCGGGCGATGTCGCCGCCCGGGACGGGCGCGGCGCGGCGGATCCCGAGCCCCTCGATCAGCTCCTCGGGAAGATCCTGCGGCAGGCGCGCAGGGCTCACGAGCCGTCCGCCAGTCGGCGCTCGCGGACCACGACCTCGGAGGTGCCGTAGCCGATGGCGTCGTAGAAGCGGTGGGCCGCCTCGTTTCCGGCCCGTACCATGAGCATGGCCTTGGGTGCGCCCCGCTCTTGCAACCAGTGCTCCGCGGCGGTCACCAGCTCCCTGCCCAGGCCTCGGCCCCGCTGTTCCGGAGTGACCGCGAGGTAGTACATCCAGCCGCGATGCCCATCGTGGCCGACCATGACGCTGCCGAGGAGGGCGCCGTCGTCGGAGCGTGCGAGCAGCACCTCGGAGGTGCAGCCGTCCAGCGCCCGTTCGAAGTCGGCCCGCGGCGGATTCCACGGTCGGGTTAGCCCGCAGACCGCCCACAGCGCGATCACGGCATCCGCGTCGGCGGGACAGGCCGCTTCGATCATCCGCCCCGGTCCGGGCATCAGCGCCGGGCCGTCGCGTCGACGGCGTCGAGGAAGGCGGCGAAGCGTTCCATCAGGAGCCGGGCGTTCTCGGCGTCGTAGTCCCGGTGCCCCTCCTCGGCGAAGAGGTGGCCGGAGCCGGTGTAGAGGACGAGCGAGGCGCGTTCCGCGTGGGCGACGAGCTCCTCGGCGCAGGTGCGGTCTTCGACGAAGAACTCGTCGTGCTCGGCCGCGTGCACCTCCACGGGCACCCCGGCCGGCCACTCGCCGTACTCGCGGAACGGCAGGGCGGCCGAGACGAGGAAGGCGCCCAGCGCCCCGGGGCGGGTCTGGGCGAGGGCCTGAGCGGGCACCGCACCGAGCGAAACGCCCGCGTAGACGACGCGGGCGGGAAGCTCCTCGGCTGCGTCGCGGCCCCGCCGCAGCAGCTCCGGGAAGCCGATCTCCTGCGCGTGGGCGACACCGCGGGGGATCGTGTCGAAGACGCGGCCGGCGAACAGATCGGGCAGGTACACGGTGTGGCCGGCGCGCCGCAGCTCTGCGGCGATCCCGTGCAGGCTCGGCGTCACCCCGAGCGCGTGGTGGAAGAGGACGACGGTCGTCATGGACCGAAGCTAGCATCCGTCTCCGGGCCTTCCCGGCGTGCGGCGCCCGCGGGACGCCACGGAGCGGGCAGACTGGCGGGGACCGGCATGAGAGCACGACCGGGACCAGAGGACAGGAGCCGAGATGATCGTCATCACCGTGAAGTGGAACGTCGCGCCGGAGCACGCGGAGCAGTGGCCGCGGATCGCCCGCGAGTTCACCGAGGCCACCCGCGCCGAGCCGGGCTGCCTGTGGTACGAGTGGTCCCGCAGCGTCGAGGACCCGAACCAGTACGTGCTCATCGAGGCCTTCCGGGACGGGGAGGCCGGGGCGGCGCACGTGAACTCCGCCCACTTCGACAAGGCCATGGGCGAGTTGGGGGCCTACCTCGTGGACCGGCCGAAGATCATCAGCTTCGAGGCGCCCGGCGAGGGCTGGTCGGAGCTCGGCGAGCTGCGCATGTAGTGCATGTAGGAGGGGCGCCCCGGGTTCAGAGCCTCAGAAACTCGCGCCAGCGCGGCAGCTCGCGGCGGGACTGGGCGAGCCCCAGCTCGTGCGCCGCCGCGAGCTTCGCCACGTCCCGTTCGCCGTTGGAGACCGGCATGGTCTCGGGGAAGAACAGGCAGGCGCGGCCCTGCCTCTCCAGCTCCAGCAGTCGGCGGCGCGTCTCGTTGTAGCGGTGCCAGCGGCCGCGGATCCCGTTCACCACGGCCGGGTAGCGGGCGAACCAGCGCCGGTACAGCGCGGGCAGACGCGGCGGGTGCTTGAGGTAGGCGCGCGGGCGGCTCAGGACCACGAAGAAGCGCTCGTAGCCGTCCCGCTCGGCGATCTCCAACGGGATGCCGCCGCTCCGGCCGAGTGCGCCGTCCAGGTAGAGTTCCCCGTCGACCTCCACCGGCGGCATGAGGATCGGCATGCTCGAGCTGGCCTGGACGCGCAGCATGAGTTCGGGCATGCGAGGGGTGTCCCGGCTCGACCAGTACACCTCGCGGCCGGAGCGACAGTGGAAGGCGCCGATGCGCATCTCGGCCGGGTTGGCCCGGAACGTCTCCCAGTCGAACGGCAGCGCCTGACCGTGCCCGCCGGTCTCCTGGTAGATGTACCGGGCGTTGAACATGCCCTGACCGCGCAGGAAGGTGCCGAGGTCGCCGAGCTGGGGATCGGCCGCGAACTCGACGAAGCAGCGCCGGGCTCGGTCCGGGTCCTGCGAGAGGTAGTTGGCGGTGTTGCTGGCGCCGGCGGAGATCCCCGCCACGTAGGGGAAGCGCAGCCCCTCCCGAAGCAGGGTCGCGCATACCGCGGATGTGTAGGAGGCACGCATGCCCCCGCCCTCGAAGAGGAGGGCGACGTCGTCGATGTTCGGGGCTGCGGCGGTCACGGCGTCTCCTCGATCGGGGCGGGCGGGCACGACGATACCGCGCCGTACGCCCCGGGACGGGCGAGCGGTCCCAGGGTGTCGGGGTCGTGTGCTCGGTGGTGCTGACCGAGCG
>JAUNLB010000169.1 GCA_030532485.1 Pseudoclavibacter sp. | reverse complement strand
CCTCCAGCTCCTGGTCCGGCACGTGCGCTTCGGCCTGCTCGAACACCCCCGCCAGCAGGGACGTATAGGCGGCGCTGGCCCGCTGCGCGAGCGCGTGCAGCAGCGCGAGCCGGTCCCGGTTCTGTGCGAACACCGACGCCACCGCCTCCGCCCGCCACAGGGGCACGTCCCGTTCGGGACCGGCGGCCGGGGCATCCAGCAACGCCGTCAACTCCGGACCCAACAACCCCGCCAACCACCGGGCGGCTTCCGCCAGCGTCTCAGCCGGAGACGTCGCCCCCAGGGCCGCCGGAGTGCCGGACGTGCCACGCGAGCAACGCGCCCGCTTCGTCGTCGCCATGACCGATCACCCCGATCCCCAACACACGTGAAACACATCACTTCGAGAAGCACCGGACACGCATCGTCCAGTCGACTTCTCCTCTTGCCATCCCTCCGGGAGCCTATGCTTCCCCGATACTCCCGAAAGGATGCCACCAGCATATCTTGAACGGTACGACACGGCAAGCCCGGGAGAGGATTTTCTGCTGGGTATTTCCTGAGTGCCGGACGTGCAGAGTCACCCGAAACGACGGACGACACGCACCATGTGAGAGCCGTCGGGACAGGCCCCGAGTCGGGAAAGCAAAAAGACACAGAGAGGGTCCGGTCGAATCCTACCCGCCACCTCCGACATGCAGTAAAAAATGAGATGTTCATCTGTGATCCGAGTGCTTTTACTCATGAAGTGCAGCGGATTCGGACTCCATCTTCGATGCCCTCGCGTCGGTGAGGGCATCGGGGCGAGCGCGCCACGGGAGCGCGCCCGAATGTGAGCGCACCGTCGCCTCGCCACGCGTCCGTGGAAGCCGACCGACGGCAGGAGGTCCGCGCGGAGCGGGACCGCGCGGCGGCGAGGCGTCAGGTCGGAACCGGTACCCTGGTGCCCAGCTTCGGAGGCGAGCAGAGGAGCACGGCATGGGGAGCGACGGGCGCAAGACGGTGGCCATCCTGTTCGGTGGCCGCTCCAGCGAGCATTCGATCTCCTGCGCGACCGCGAGCGGCGTGCTCTCCGCGATCGATCGCGAGCGCTACCGGGTCCTGCCGATCGGGATCACGCGCGACGGGGCCTGGGTGCTGGAGGACGACGATCCGGGCAAGTTCGCGCTGGCCGAGGACGCGGGCAAGCTGCCGGAGGTGCTCGACAACGGCACCCGGGTGCACCTGCCGGACTCGACCCGGCACCGGGAGGCGACCGTCTCCTATCTGGGCGGTGCGGCCGGAGCCCGGGCCAGGGTCGCGGCGGGGGACACCGGGGCGATTCCGGTCTCGCCCGCCGACGAGGCGGCCGCGGAGCGCTCCTCCCGTCGTTCGTTGGGCGAGGTGGACGTCGTGCTGCCGCTGCTGCACGGCCCCTACGGCGAGGACGGTACGGTCCAGGGCATGCTCTCGCTCGTGGACATGCCGTTCGTCGGCTCGGACGTGCTGGCGGCCTCGGTGGCGATGGACAAGCACTACACCAAGATCGTGCTGCGCGACGCGGGGCTGCGCGTGGCCGACGGTTTCACGGTCTTCGAGCACGAGTGGCGGGCCGATCCGGAGGCGGTGGCCTCGCGGGTCGCGGAGCTCGGCTTCCCCGTCTTCGTCAAGCCGGCGCGGGCCGGCTCCTCGGTGGGGGTCTCCAAGGTGAAGGAGGCGGACGCTCTGGAGCGGGCGATGCGGACGGCCTTCGCGGAGGACGACCACCTGCTGGTTGAGGCGGCGGTGTCGGGCCGCGAGGTGGAGATCGCGATCCTGGAGTCCATGCCGGGCCGCCGTCCGCGCGCCTCGGTCGCTGGCGAGATCGTCATGACCGGCGCCGAGTTCTACGACTTCGGCACCAAGTACCTGGGCGAGTCGGGGGTGGAGCTGCGCTGCCCGGCGGAGTTGGAGCCGGAGCTGCTGGCGGAGATGGCCGAGCTGGGCGTGCGGGCGTTCGAGGCGCTGGGTGCGGCGAGCCTGGCCCGAGTCGACTTCTTCCTGACGGAGGACGGCTTCGTGGTCAACGAGGTCAACACGATGCCCGGCTTCACGCCCATCTCGATGTTCCCCAAGTGCTGGCAGGCCAGCGGCCTGAGCTACTCCGAGCTCATCACCGAGCTGCTGGAGGTCGCGCTGGCTCGAGCCGCGGTCCGACGCGAGCGCCGCGGCGCCTGAGGCCGCGGGCGGCTCGGGGGTCCGGCGCAGGGGTCAGGGGCTCGGGGAGGCCGTGCCGTCCTGCTCGCCGAGCAGATCCTCGGCGCCCACGCAGCCGCCGGTGACGGGCAGTCGGCCGACGGCGTTCTGCAGGTCCACGAGCACATTGGTGCCCGAGACGGTCGGGTCCGATCCGGAGACGACGACTTCCACGGCGGGGGTGCGGCCGTAGCTGACGAAGCGGAAGTCGGGGGCGGCCGAGGAGTCCTGCACCCAGTCGATGCCGTTCAGGCTCACGCAGCGCTCGCCGGTGGGGCCGGGCGGTTCCACCCCGCAGCGCAGCAGTACGACCGCAGGGTTCCCCCAGGCCCCGGTGGCCTGCGCGTTGGTGTGCCGCAGGGGTCTGCCGTCGAGCTGCTCCGGCAGCCGCACCGAGACCTCGGCGCAGGCGGGGTCGTGGGCGTAGGGGGCCGGCTGCATGGGCACGGGCGCGCCGCGGCAGGCCGCGAGCAGCGGCAGCGTCAGCAGGCAGGCGGCGGCCAGGCGCAGGCGGCGGGCGGTTCGGCTCATCGTTCTTCAGGCTATCGCGAGGCTACCGCGCACGGCCTCGGCGGCGTCGAGCGGCAGTATCGTGAGCGCATGCGCGCATCTGTCGAGACGGTCGGCTCGCTGGGCGAGCGGGCCCTGCTGGAGCGGATCCTGGCGCTCCTGCCGCCGGCGGGGCCGGAGACGCTCGGGGCCGGCGACGACGCCGCGGTGCTGCCGCTGCCGGACGGGCGGGCGGTCGTCACGAACGATCTCATGGTGGAGGGGCCGGACTTCCTGCGGCACTGGTCCTCGCCCGAGGAGACGGGCCGCAAGGCGGCGGTCTCGAACCTCGCGGACCTCGCCGCGATGGGGGCCCGTCCCGTCGCGCTGGTCGCGGGGCTGGTGCTGCCGACGGCCACGCCGGTCGTCTGGCCGTGCGGCTTCGCCCGCGGCCTCGCTGCGGCCCTGGCCGAGTTCGCGCCCGAGTGCCGGGTGGTGGGCGGGGACCTGTCGACCGGGCCGGTGCTCGCCGTCTCCATCACGGCCATCGGCGATCTGGGCGGCGCGGCGCCCGTCCGGCGGGACGGCGCGCGGCCGGGGGACGTGCTCGCGCTGGCGGGCTTCGCGGGTCGCAGCGCGGCCGGGCTGGAGCTGCTGCGTGCGCGCGTGCGGGAGCCTGCCCGCGCCGCCGTCGGCCCGGACGGGCTGCCGAGCCGCGACGGGGTCGCCCGGCTGCGGGCGGCGGATCCGGGGACGGCCGCCTGCGTGGACCAGCACCTGGCGCCCCGGGCGCCCGTGGACGCCGGACCCGCGGCCGGCCGGGCGGGCGCGTCGGCCATGATGGACGTGTCCGACGGGCTGCTGCTGGACGCCGGACGGCTGGCCCGGTCCAGCGGGCTGGTGCTGGACCTGGAGCCGGCGGGGCTGGCCTGCGACGTCGAGGCGCTCGCGGGCCCGCTGGCGCGGGGACTGCCGGAACTCACGGACGGGGAGCGGGAGCGGCTCGCCCGCAGGCTCGTGTTCGGCGGCGGCGAGGACCACGCGCTGCTGGCGGCGTTCCCGCCGACCGCGCCGCTGCCCGAGCCCTTCCGGCGCATCGGGGCGGCTCGGGCCTGCGCGGCCGGCGAGGCGCCGGGCGTGCTCGTGGCCGGCGCCTCGCCGGACGAGCTCGGCTGGGACCCCTACGCGCCGACGGGGTCCGGCCCGCGCTGAGCTGCGGCCCGCAGGGCGCCGAGCGCCTCCTCGGTCAGCTCGTCGAGCAGCGCCGCGGCCGGGCGCTCCCGGTACAGCGCGCAGTGGATGAGGGCGGGGCCGATGACGATCGCCCGCACCCGGGCGGCGGCGACGGGCCGGGGCAGCTCGCCGCGGGCGACCGCGGCCCGCACGACGGCGTCGGCGACGGCGTGCTCGGCCTGCATGAATCCGGCGATGTAGCCGTCCCGGAAGTCCTCGTCCCGTTCCAGCGCGTCGATGATGCCGAAGACGCCCCGGCGGCCCGCGTCGCTGCGGAACACGGCGGTGAAGCCCTCCAGCAGCGCCCGCACGTCGCCGCGCAGCGATCCGGTGTCCGGCGCCGGCCGCGGGCGGTCGTGCAGGAGGGTGCGGAACAGCAGCTCGCCCCGGGTGCGGTAACGGCGGTACACGGTCGTCTTGGCGACCCCGGCGCGCAGCGCGACGCCCTCGAAGGTCACCGCCTGCGGCCCTTCGGCCAGCAGCTCGAGCGTGGCGGCGCGGATGGCCTCGTCCGCGGCGGTGGAGCGCGGGCGTCCCGTCGTCGGGTGCATGCCGACAGCGTAGCGTACGATACGATACGAAGCGTATCGAAATTGGGGAGGTCTCGTGACGGTGCAGAGCGCCCTGTGGGTCGTGCTCCTCCTCTACGCGGTCCACGAGCTGGAGGAGATCGCCATGATCCGACCGTGGGCCCAGCGCGTGCAGCTCCGGCCGGCCCGTGATCCCGAGGTGCAGCGGCGCCGGGAGCGCGACACCTTCGCCCGCCGCTACCGCCGCATCCGCGGCGAGGCCGCGGCGATCCTGGTGCAGACCCTGCTGCTGGGCGTCCTGCTCGCGTTCGCCGACGCGAGCGGCTCGGCCGAGACCGCCTGCGCCCTGTTCGCGGTGCACGGGCTGCACCTGTTCGGCCATCTCGGCATGGCCGTCCGGGCCCGCGCCTACACCCCCGGCCTGCTCACGGCGATCGGGACGCTGCCGCTCGTGTCCGCCGCGGCGGCGGGGCTGTGGCTCCGGCACGGCCCCGATCCGCGCGGCGTCGCCGCCTGCTCGGCCGGGATCGCGCTCCTCGTGCTCGCGGAGCTCGCCGTGCTGCGACGCCTGGAGGGCCGCCTCGCGCGGCTCCTGGACCGCTACGCGGGCGGGGCCTCGCCGACGGCGGGGGCGCCCGGTTCCGGAGGGCCCGCGGCCGGCGGCGAGGAACGGGCGTAGTGGACGGCGGTCTCGCCGTAGGCGCGGCTGTGCAGCGGGTTCAGACCGGCGGGCCAGGCGGGCTCCGGGGTGCGCGCGCTGCGCTCCACGACCACGAGGGCCCCGTGCG
>JAUNLB010000168.1 GCA_030532485.1 Pseudoclavibacter sp. | reverse complement strand
GCGCGCTCCGCGTCCGGCCGTGCTCCGCCCGCCGCCGCCCTCAGACGAGGCGGCGCACCACCGCGTCCGCCAGCAGCCGCCCGCGCAGCGTGAGGACGAGCCGGCCGTCCAGCGCCGCCGGACCGTCGGCCAGACCCTCCGCCACGAGCTCGGGCACGACGCGCCCGCGGGCGCGCTCGTCCAGCTCCGTCAGCGCGATCCCCTCCCGCACCCGAACGCCGAGCATGACGCGCTCGAAGCGGCGCGTCGCCTCGTCCAGCACCTCCCTGCCCGCCGCCGGCGAGCGGCCGGAGGCCAGCCGCCCCGCGTAGGCCGCGGGGTGCTTGACGTTCCACCAGCGCACCCCCCGCTGATGCGAGTGGGCGCCCGGGCCGAAGCCCCACCAGTCCGCGTCCGACCAGTAGGAGCGGTTGTGCCGGGAGGGGTGGCGGCCGCCCAGCGACCAGTTGCTCAGCTCGTACCACTCGTAGCCCGCCTCGGCGAGCATCCGGTCCGCCAGCTCGTACATCTCCGCCTGCAGGTCCTCGTCCGGCGCCGGCAGCTCGCCCCGCCGGATCCGCCGCGCCAGCGCGGTGCCCCGCTCGACGATGAGCGCGTAGGCGCTCAGATGGTGCGGACGCAAGCCGATCGCGGTCTCCAGGGTCGCCCGCCACTGCTCCGGCCGCTCCCCCGGGGCGCCGTAGATCAGGTCGAGGCTCAGCTCCAGCCCCGCCTCGCGGACCGCCTCCGCCACCCGCGGCACCGCGGCCGCCTCGTGGGTGCGGTCCAGGGTGCGCAGCACCGCCGGATCGGCCGACTGCACGCCCAGGCTCACCCGGGTGACGCCCCCCTCCCGCAGCGCCCGCAGCCCCGCCGCGTCGATCGAGTCGGGGTTCGCCTCCACCGTCACCTCGGCGCCGTCCGCGAGCCCCCAGCTCTCGCGCAGCGCGTCCAGCATCCCCAGCAGGGCGCCGGGCGCCAGCAGGGTCGGGGTGCCGCCGCCGAAGAAGACCGTGGCCGCCGGGCGCAGCGCGCCGATCCCGGCCAGGACCCGGGCCGAGAGGGCGATCTCCCGGACGAGCGCCCCCGGATAGTCCGCCCGGCTCAGACCGCGCAGCTCCTCGGCCGTGTAGGTGTTGAAGTCGCAATAGCCGCAGCGCACCCGGCAGAAGGGGATGTGGAGGTAGGCGCCGAGCGGCCGGTCCTGCGCCCCAGCTCCCGCTGAGGCGGGCAGGGAGCCGTCCTCCGGCGGCGCGGCGCCCTCAGGCGGGGCACCGGGCACGGGGACTCCTCACGACGCTTCGGGGCATGCAGGCCAGGCTACCGCTCCGGCGGCGCCCCGCGCCCTCGCCCGCCCCGCCCGACCGGTCTGCCCGCGCCTGGCATCTTCCTGCGAGCCGACGAGGGCCGGCCCGGTGCTCCGGGGAAGCGGAGGCGGCCGCGGGTACGCTCGATGCCATGAGCACGCAGACAGCGGACAATCGCATCGTCGTGGCAGGGGCGAGCGGACAGATCGGCCGGGAGCTCGTCCGGGAGCTGGAGCGCGGCGGCCGCCGGGTGATGCGGCTGGTCCGACGCGAACCGCGCAGCGAGGACGAGGCGCGCTGGGACCCGAACTCGCGGCTGCTGGACCCCCGACTGCTGGACGGGGCCGCCGCCGTCGTCAACCTGGCGGGCAGCCGTCTGAGCCGACTGCCGTGGACCTACAACGTCAAGAAGGACATCCTCCGCTCCCGCGTGAACGCGACGCTCACGATCACCGAGGCCCTGGAGCGCTCGATCGATCCGCCGGCCGCGCTGCTGAACGCCTCGGCCACCGGCGTGTACGGCGACCGGCCGGACGAGGAGCTGGACGAGGGCTCCGGGATCGCGAGCGAGGGCTTCCTGCCCAGGGTGGTCGAGCGCTGGGAGGCCGCCGCCCGGACCGCGCCGCAGGGCGTTCGGGTCGTGCTGCTGCGCACCGGCATGGTCGTCGGCGGCGAGGGCGGCTTCGTCGCGGTCCTCAAGCGCCTCGGCCAGTTCGGCCTGCTCGCGAAGCTCGGCGACGGCCGGCAGCACTGGCCGTGGATCAGCATGCGGGACGAGGTGCGGGCGATCGTGCACCTGCTGGACTCCGGGCTGCGCGGTCCGGTCAACCTGGTCGGCCCGGAGCCGGCGAGCGCCGAGCGGCTCCTGCAGGCCTTGGCCGACGAGCTGGGCAAGCCCATGCGCCTGTCCGCACCGGGCCAGATCATCGACTTCACGCTGCGCGAGGCGGGTCGCGAGCTGTTCCTGGCCGATCAGCGGATCCTGCCCCGGGCGCTGCTCGACGACGGCTTCCGCTTCCGGGAGGGCACCGCCCAGCAGGCGGTGGAGCTCGCGCTGCTGGAGCTGTCGAAGGAACGGCGGGCGAACGGCTAGAAAGCCCCGCCGTGCGCCGGGCTCAGGCCCTCGAACCGCGCTCCAGGGCGATGGCCCGGCGCACAGCGCCGCGCGCACGCCGCCGGTCGCCCGCCGCGTCGTAGGCGAGGCCGAGCCGGAACCAGCATCGCCAGTCCTCCGGCGAGCGCTCCAGCTCCTCCTTCCAGCGGGGGAAGTCCGCGTCCGCAGCCGCCCGTTCCACCCGTCCGCTCGGCAGGCGCGGCAGATCGTCCTCCGGCAGTCCCCCCTCGCCCTCCAGCCGCCGCAGCAGCCGTTCGGCCTGCACGCCGAAGCGGAGCTCCCGGCCGATCAGGAGCACCCCCAGCACGGGCAGCACGAGCAGCGCCGCCCCCATGGCCGCCGCGACCGGATCGCCGCCGCCCAGCAGGAGCATCGACTGCCGGAAGGTCATGACGATGTAGAGCAGCAGAAGGGCGGTGACGACCGCCACGGCGGCCTTCCGGGCCCGGACCCGCGGGCCGCGGCCGCTCATCCCTCCTCCGCGGGCAGCCCGAGCACGCCGGCCAGCCCCACGACCACGCCCTGCAGTCCGGGCGCCGCCTGGATCGCCGCCCGGATACCCGGCCGGTACGCCTCGGACGAGAGCGTCTCGTGCCGGATCTCCAGCACTTCGCCCCGGCCGCCCAGCAGCACCCGCTGCTCGGCCACCACCCCGGGCAGCCGCAGGCTGTGCACCCGCACCCCCGCCACCTCCTGCCCCCGCGCGGCCGGCTCCCCGTCGTCCGCTGCGGCCGGGCCGCCCCGGCCCGCCAGCACCCGGCCCAGCCGTTCGGCCGTGCGCACCGCCGTGCCGGAGGGCGCGTCGGCCTTGCTCTCGTGGTGCGCCTCCACGATCTCCACCCGGTCCAACCACTCGGCGGCCAGGACCGCCAGGTGCGAGGCGAGGACCGAAGCGAGCGAGAAGTTCGGCACCACCAGCGCACCGCGCCCGGCCGGCAGCTCCCGGCGCAGGGAGCGGATGCGCGCCTCGTCCCAGCCGCTGGTGCCGATCACGGCGTTCAGGCCGTGCTCGAGCGCGAAGCGCACCAGCCCCTCAGAGACCTCCGGGAGGGTCGCGTCCACGAGCACCTCGGCTCCGAGCATCTGCTCCGGAGCGCTGCGGCTCGTCATCGCCGCGTGCAGCAGGAGGCCGGGGGCGGCCTCGATCTCCTCCACGACGACGCGGCCCAATCGGCCGCTCGCGCCGCTGACGGCAACCCGGATCGTCATGGGACCAGCGTAGGGCAGAGCGCTCGGGCGCGGCGAGCGGAGCCGCTCGGGGCCCGCCGGGAAGCCGGCCCGCCGGAGCTCAGGACCCGCCGGGGATGTGCCAGCCCACGCCCGTGCGCAGGGCCTCCGGCAGGTGGCCCGTGTCGTTGCACACGAGCAGCGCGGCCGGCTTCGTGGTCCGCACCCGCACCACCGTGAGGGCGCAGTGGGGGTGCTGCAGGCCCAGCCAACGCCACCGCGGCGCGTCGAGCGCCTCCCGCACGAACCAGGCGATGACGAAGTCGTGCGTCACCAGCAGGGTGTGCCGATCCTCGCGTTCGCGCGTGAAGAAGGCCATGAGCGCGTCCTCCATCTGGGCCTGGCCCGCCTCGACCTCCTCCGGGCCGATGCCGGAGAAGTAGCGCTCGTACTGCTCCGGGGTGTCCGGCTCGAATCCGGTCGGCACGCACTCGAACAGCAATGTGGAGGTCTCCACCGGATCGCCGGAGACGTACTGGGACATGATCCCGGAGGTCTCCACCGCGGGCTGCAGCGGCGAGGTGAAGGTCCTGCCGATCGGCACCCTGGAGAGCCGGCGGCCGATCGCGTGCGCCTGGGCGCGTCCCCGCTCGGACAGCGCGCCGTCGCGGATCCCGAACTCGGCGTTCTCGGGCTCGCCGTGTCGGACGAGGTAGAGGTAGTGCGACATCTCAGCGCTCCAGCTCGCGGCGGGCCTCGTCCGTCAGCGGACCGACCGCGGCGGCCGTCTGCGGCCGGCCGAACAGCTCGCGGGCCAGCTCCAGGATCTGCTCGCGGTCCACCGCGCGCGTGCGCTCCAGCGCCGCGTCCAGGTCCGTGAACTCGCCCAGGTGGATCTCCGCCCGGCCCAGCCGGGACATGCGGGCGTCGCCGTCCTCCAGGGCCAGGGAGCTGGCGCCCGCGCTCGCGCTCTGGGCGTCCGCCAGCTCCTGCGCGCTCACCCCGTCCTGCACGAGCCGCTCGACCTGCTCCCGCAGCACCCGCACGGCCTCGGCCGCCCGCTGCGGGGCGCAGCCCAGATACATGCCGTTCAGGCCCTGGTCCGAGCCGCCCGTCGCCCAGGAGTACACGGCGTACGCGAGGCCGCGCCGCTCCCGGACCTCCTGGAACAGGCGCGAGGACATGCCGCCGCCGAGGATCCGGTGCAGCAGGGCCAGCGCGTAGCGCCGCTCGTCGCTCGAGCGCAGGCCGCTGCCGCCGAGCATGAGGACGCACTGCTCCATGGGCCGGTCCAGATGCGCCAGGCGTGCGACCGGGGCCGTCTCGACCGGCTCGCGGTCGCGCCGCGCCGCCGGCGGCGCCTGCTCCAGCGGCCAGCCGCCGGCCGCCAGCCCCTCCAGCAGGAGACGTGCCGCCCGCTCGTGGTCCACGGCCCCCGCGATCGTCACGACGAGCCGGTCCGACCGGTAGTTCGCGCGGTAGTAGTCCCAGACCGCGTCCCGGCCGGTCGCCCGGATCGTCTCCGGCGTGCCGCCGATCGGGCGGCCCAGGGGGTGCTCGCCGAGGGCGGTCCGCGCGAAGCGCTCCCACAGCGCGTCGTCGGGGTCGTCCTGGGCCCGGGCCAGCTCCTCCAGGATCACCTCGCGCTCGGTCTCGAACTCGTCCGGGTCGATCACGCTGGAGGTGAGCATGTC
>JAUNLB010000167.1 GCA_030532485.1 Pseudoclavibacter sp. | reverse complement strand
GAGAGCCGGAACCGCGAGCGTGCACGTGGTGAGCGGGTGCTGACCGAGCCGGATCGTCCGGGTCACCGCTCGGGCAGGGGGCGCTCCGGGACGCCGCTGTACACCGACAGGGGGCGGATAAGCGCGTTGTCGGCCTTCTGCTCCATGATGTGCGCGGTCCAGCCGGTCACCCGGGAGGCGACGAACAGCGGCGTGAAGGTGGGGGTGTCGAAGCCCATCAGGTGGTAGGCGGGACCGGCCGGGTAGTCCAGGTTCGGCTGGATGCCCTTGCGGGCCTCGAACTCGCGGGCGAGCGTCTCGTAGAGCTCCCGCAGCTCCTCGCGGCCGGTGTGGCGGATCATCCGCTCCAGGGCGGCCCGCATGGTCGGCACCCGAGAGTCGCCGTTCTTGTAGACGCGGTGCCCGAAGCCCATGATCTTGCGCTTGTGCGCGAGCGCCTCCTCCAGCCACGGCACGACCCGATCGGCCGTGCCGATCTCGGCGAAGGCGTGCATGACCGCCTCGTTCGCCCCGCCGTGCAGGGCCCCCTTGAGCGCCCCGACCGCGCCGACGACCGCCGAGTGCAGATCCGAGGTGGTGGAGGCGATGACCCGGGCGGTGAAGGTCGAGGCGTTGAAGGAGTGCTCGGCGTACAGCACCATCGACACCCGGAAGGCGTCGGCGACCTCCTCGGCGGGCGGCTCGCCGAAGGTCATCCACAGGAAGTTCTGCGAGTAGTCCAGATCCTCCCGCGGCTCGACCGGCTCCAGACCGTGTCGGCGGCGCTGGTCGTAGGCGACGACCGCCGGCAGCTGCGCGTAGAGCCGCTTCGCCTTGGCCAGGTTCGCCTCCGGCGAGTCGTCCTCGGCGGCGGGGTCCGCGGCGCCCAGCACCGAGACCGCCGTGCGCACGACGTCCATGGGGTGGGCGCTGAGCGGCAGCTCCTCGATCGTGCGCCGCAGCCGTGCGTCCAGCGCCCTGGCGGCCCGCTCCTCGGCCGTGAAGGCCTCGAGCTCCGCCCGGCTCGGCAACTCGCCGTGCCACAGCAGCCAGGCGACCTCTTCGAAGCTGCACCGCTCCGCCAGCTGCTGGACGGGATAGCCGCGGTACAGCAGCGAGTTGGTCTCCGGATTGACCTTGGAGATCGCCGTGTAGTCCACCGGCACCCCCGCAAGGCCCTTGTTGATCTCGTTCTTCGCGTCCATGTCGTTCTCCTCGGGACGGCGCCGCTCGCTCAGCGTTCGACGCGGAAGTTGTAGACGGAGGTGTCGAATCGGTTGTACGCCTCGTAGTCGACGAGTTCGTACAGATCCGCCCGGTGCTGCATGTGCTCCAGCTGATCGCGCAGGTGCCCCTTGGCGAGCAACTCGTCCAGCGCCCGCTCGGTGGCCCCCATGGAGACGCGCAGCATGGAGACCGGCCAGATGACGATGTTCATGCCCACATCGCGCAGCTCGTCCACGCTGAACAGCTCGCTCTTGCCGAACTCGGTCATATTGGCCAGCAGCGGCACGTCCACCGCGGCGCGCATGGCCGCGAACTCCTCCAGGGTGCGCATGGCCTCCGGGAAGATCGCGTCGGCGCCGGCGTCCACCAGCCGCTTCGCCCGATCGGTCGCGACCGCCAGCCCCTCGGCGGCCCGGATGTCGGTGCGGGCCATGATCAGGAAGTTCGGGTCCCGCCGGGCGTCCACGGCGGCGCGGATGCGCCCGACCGCGGTCTCCTCGTCCACGACCTCCTTGCCGTCCAGGTGCCCGCAGCGCTTGGGGTTGACCTGGTCCTCGATGTGGCAGCCGGCCAGGCCCGCGTCCTCCAGCTCGTGGATCGTGCGCGCCACGTTCATGGGCTCGCCGAAGCCGGTGTCCGCGTCGATGATCGCCGGCAGATCGATCATGCGCGCGATCTGCCGGCCGCGGCCGGCCACCTCGCTCAGGGTCGTCAGGCCGATGTCCGGCAGGCCCAGGTCGTTCGCGAGCACCGCGCCGGAGATGTAGACGCCCTCGAAGCCCTTGCGCTCGATCAGGCGCGCGGACAGGGGGTTCCAGGCCCCCGGGAAGCGCAGCAGCTCGCCGGAGGCGAGGCGCTCGCGCAGCGCGGCCCGCTTGGCGGCCGCCGTGGTCTGTGCGTACAGCATGGTGACTCCTCTCAGAAGATGCCCGTCGCCCGGCTCCGGGCGAGCGCGCCGGGGGCGGCGACGATGTTCAGCCCGCCCAGCTCCTGCGGTCCCAGCTCCGGCAGGCGCTGGACGAGCTGCAGGAAGCGCTCGATCTCCTCGGCCGGCAGCACCCCGTCGGCGAGGGTGCGGAACTTGGCGATGTACTGCTCGCGCGCGAAGGGCCGGGCGCCCAGGGGGTGGGCGTCGGCGACGGCGATCTCCTCCCGGATCTCGCCCCCGTCGGCGAGGGCGATGACCACCTCGCCGCCGAAGGCCTTCTCGGCGATGTCGAGCGAGTGGTAGCGGCGCGTCCACTCCGGATCCTCCACCGTGCTCACCCTGCGCCACAGCTCGACCGTGTCGGGGCGCGCGGCCCGCTCGGGCGCGTAGGAGTCGACGTGGTGCCAGGCGCCGTCCTGGAAGGCGACGGTGAAGATGTAGGGGATGGAGTGGTCCAGGGTCTCGCGGGAGGCCTGCGGATCGTACTTCTGCGGATCGCCCGAGCCGGAGCCGATCACGACGTGCGTGTGGTGCGAGGTGCGGATCAGCACGGACGCGATGCGCGAGGGGTCGGCCACCAGCTCCGGGTGCTCGCGGTGGAGCTTCCGGGCCAGATCGATCCACGCCTGCGCCTGGTACTCGGCCGAGTGCTCCTTGGTGTACGTGTCCAGGATCGCCCGCTTGGCCTCGCCCGGCTCCGGCAGCGGCACCCGGTAGCTCGCCTCCGGCCCGCCCAGCAGCCAGGCGATCACGCCGTCCTCCCCCTCGTAGATGGGAGCCGGGCTGGTCTGGCCCCGCATGGCCCGGTCGACGGCCTCCACCGCCATCTTGCCGGCGAAGGCGGGGGCGTGCGCCTTCCAGGTGGAGATCTCGCCCTTGCGCGACTGCCGGGTGGCGGTCGTGGTGTGCAGGCCCTGCCCGATCGCCTGGTAGATCGTCTCGGCGTCCAGGCCCAGCAGCGTGCCGATGCCCGCCGCGGCGGAGGGGCCCAGATGGGCGACGTGGTCGATCTTGTGCTCGTGCAGGCAGATCGCCTTCACCAGATCCACCTGCACCTCGTAGGCGGTCGCGATGCCGCGCACCAGCTCCCGCCCGCTCAGCCCGCGGGCGCCCGCCAGATGCTGGGCGACCGCGAGGACGGCCGGGATGTTGTCGCCGGGGTGCGAGTACTCGGCGGCCAGGAAGGTGTCGTGGTAGTCCAGCTCCCGCACCGCGACCCCGTTCGCCCAGGCGGCCCACTCGGGGCTCGTGCGCTCGTCCGCGGGCAGGCCGAAGACGGTCGCCCCCTCGCCGTGACGCGAGACCGGGTGGGCGCCCGCCTGGCTGCGAGCGGCCACGACGGGGCCGCGGTCGAGGGAGGCGGCGGCGACCGCCGCGTTGTCGATGACCCGGTTGACGATCATCTCGCTCACCTCGGGCAGGACCTCGACGGGATCGCTCGCGAGCTCGGCGAGCTTCCAGGCCAGCTGCTGCTCGCGGGGCAGTCGCTCCTCGGAACGGTGGACTCGGACGTGGTGCTCCTGCACGGGGGCTCCTCTCTCCTGGCGGCTCGCGCCGCTCGGTTCACGGCTTCGTTTCGGGCGGTGCGCCGGGCCTCAGGCGGCGCCCTCGCGCGCCTCGGCGACGCGGTCCAGGGCGCTGCGCAGGCTGCGGTGCAGATGGACGTGGGTGGCGTGGGAGGCGAGGGCCGCGTCGCCTTCGAGGATCGCCTCGACGACCAGCAGGTGCTCCTCGGCGGCCCGCCGCAGGCGCTCGGGGTCGTGCCGCGAGAGCCGACGGATGCGTGCGGCGTGCAGGCGGGCGCTCGCGAGCGCCGCGGAGACGTAGGGGTTGGCGACGGCCTCGTCGATCGCCTCGTCCAGGGCGTCCACGATCTCGAAGTAGCGGGCGATGCCGATCTCGCCGAGCTCCAGCATCTCGGGGGCCTGGCCGAGCCTGGCCCGCAGGGCCAGGAAGGAGGCGGAGTCCCTGCGACGGGCGGCGAGCGCGGCGGCGGCGGACTCCAGGGCCTGGCGCAGCTCGTAGACGGCGCGGATGCGCTCGACGGTCAGCTCGGTGACCGCGAGCACCCGCGGGGACTGGGCGGCGAGCAGTCCGTCGGCCACGAGCCGGGAGAAGGCCTCCCGGACGGGGGTTCGGCTGACGCCGAGCCGGGTGGACTGCTCGACCTCGGCGAGCACGGCGCCCGGCGCGAGCTCCCCGTCGAGGATCTCGTCGCGCAGGCGCTCGTAGACCCGGTCGCTGGCTCGCATGGCACCTCCCTGACGACGTGATGTATACACTAAGTGCCTTCTTCAGGGATCACAACCCCTAATATCGACTTTGTGCATACATACCTGCGTGGCGGTGCTGTTCAGGGGCGCCGACGCAGCCAGTCGAGCACCTGCTGCGCGTGCCGGTTCGGCGGGAATATCGGAAAGAAGGCGTGCTCGATCACGCCGTCTTGAACCACCAGGGTCAGCCGCGCGTACAGCCGCGCGTGCCCGGCGGCGGTGAAGGTCGGCAGCCGAAGCGCCGCCGCCAACCGGAAGGCGGGATCGGAGAGCATCGGAAACGGCAGGTGCAGGCGCTCGACGGCCTCCGCCTGATAGGCGGGCTCCTGGCTGGAGAGCCCGAAGACGCGCTCGGCCCCCGCCGCCCGCAGCTGCTCGAAGTGGTCGCGGAAATCGCAGGCCTCGGTCGTGCAGCCGCGCGCTCCGGGGATCCGGTCCCAGCCCTCGGGCAGCGCCACGCCCGGACGGCCGGTGAGCGGATAGAGGTAGATCACGCTCCGGCCCTGACCGAGTCGCCCCAGGTCCACGCTTCGCCCGTCGCTCGCGCGCAGCGCCAGCCCGGGCATCGCGGTACCGGGCAGATGCTCGGCAGCGCCGTCGTCCCGGGGAACGGGGAGGCCCTCGGGCAGCGTCGTATAGTCGCTCACGGCGGCCTCCCCGTTCATTCGCGGTCCACTCGCGCCTCGGCGCTACTCGATCTCCGGTGCCTCCGGCTCGGCCGCGGCGGCCTGGGCCGCACGGGACCTGCCGCGTGCCCGGGCGATCGCGATGCCGACGCCCGCCAGGAGCAGCACGCCCGCGACGACCGCGATGATCACGAGGGGGCCTCCCTCGCCGCCGGTCTGCGCCAGGCCGGGGTCGGCGGGACCGGGCCGCTCGGCGCCGGGGGCCGAGGGGACCGGATCCGGCGTGGCCGGCGCACCCGGGGTCGCCGGCGCACCC
>JAUNLB010000166.1 GCA_030532485.1 Pseudoclavibacter sp. | reverse complement strand
TGTTTTCCTCGCCGGGCGGGCCCTCGGCGCTTCGCGCCATCGGGGCGAAGGCGGGGCGAGCGGGCCGAGGGGGCGCGCGGCGTAGAATCGGGGGCATGTCAGACGCCCGTCCCGCCGCCCCCGATCCGAAGCCGCGCAGCCGGGAGGTCACCGACGGGATCGAGGCGACGACCTCCCGGGGCATGCTGCGGGCCGTGGGCATGGGGGACGACGACTGGGACAAGCCGCAGATCGGGGTCGCCAGCTCCTGGAACGAGATCACCCCCTGCAACCTCAGCCTGGACCGGCTCGCCCGCGGCGCCAAGGAGGGCGTGCACGCGGGCGGCGGCTACCCGCTGCAGTTCGGCACCGTCTCGGTCTCCGACGGCATCTCCATGGGGCACGAGGGCATGCACTTCTCGCTCGTCTCGCGCGAAGTGGTCGCCGACTCGGTGGAGACCGTCGTGATGGCCGAGCGGCTCGACGGCACGGTGCTGCTCGCCGGCTGCGACAAGTCCATCCCCGGCATGCTCATGGCCTCCGCCCGGCTGGGACTCGCGAGCGTCTTCCTCTACGCCGGCTCGATCGCCCCCGGCCGCGTCGTCCTTTCGGACGGCAGCGAGCGGGAGATCACGATCATCGACTCCTTCGAGGCGGTCGGCGCCTGCAAGGCCGGCAAGATCTCCGAGGCCGACCTCAAGCGCATCGAGTGCTCCTTCGCGCCCGGCGAGGGGGCCTGCGGCGGCATGTACACGGCGAACACGATGGCCTGCATCGCCGAGGCGCTCGGGATGAGCCTGCCGGGATCCGCGGCTCCGCCCTCCGCCGACCGTCGCCGCGACTACTACGCCCGCAAGTCGGGCGAGGCCGTGGTGCGGCTGCTGCGCGAGGGCCTCACCAGCCGCGACATCCTGAGCAAGAAGGCGTTCGAGAACGCCATCACGGTCGCGATGGTCCTCGGCGGCTCCACCAACTCGGTGCTGCACCTGCTGGCGATCGCGAACGAGGCGGGCGTGGAGCTCACCCTCGACGATTTCACCCGGGTCGGCCTGCGTTCGCCGCACCTGGCGGACGTGAAGCCCTTCGGCAGGTTCGTGGCGCAGGACTTCGACCGGGTGGGCGGCATGCCCGTGGTCATGAAGGCGCTGCTGGACGCGGGCCTCCTGCACGGCGACGCGCTGACCGTGACCGGCCGCACGCTCGCCGAGAACCTCGCGGACATGGAGCTGCGCCCGCTGGACGGCGAGGTGGTGCGCACCCTCGACAACCCCATCCACGCGACCGGCGGGCTGACGATCCTCGCAGGCTCGCTCGCGCCCGAGGGCGCGGTCGTGAAGACCGCGGGCTTCGACGCCGAGGTCTTCGAGGGGCCCGCCCGGGTCTTCGAGCGGGAGCGGGCGGCGATGGACGCGCTCACCGAGGGACGGATCGAGGCCGGGGACGTGGTCGTGATCCGCTACGAGGGCCCCCGCGGCGGGCCGGGCATGCGCGAGATGCTCGCGATCACCGCGGCCATCAAGGGCGCAGGGCTCGGCAAGGATGTACTACTGTTGACCGACGGCAGATTCTCGGGCGGCACAACCGGCCTGTGCATCGGCCACATCGCACCGGAGGCGGCGAACGGCGGACCCATCGCGCTCGTCCGGGACGGGGACCCGATCCGGGTCGACATCGCGGCCCGCACGATCGACCTGCTCGTCGACGAGGCGGAGCTCGCCGCACGCAGAGAGGGCTGGGAGCCCCTGCCGCCGAAGTTCGACCGAGGCGTGCTCGCGAAGTTCGCGAAGCTCGTCCGTTCCGCTTCGGAGGGCGCCGTCACCGGATAGGCCGACGCCGCGCCTCCCGCCCCGACATCGACTCATCCCAGGAAACGTATCCGCATATGACTCAGGAAGCCGCAACCCCCGGCGCGGCCTCGTCGGCGTCGAAGGGCGCCGCCGTGCCGAGGCCGCCCGCCCCCTCGCCCGAGCGCCCGGTCCGCATGACCGGCGCCCAGGCCGTCGTCCGCTCCCTGGAGGCGCTCGGCGTCACCGACGTCTTCGGGCTGCCCGGGGGCGCGGTCCTGCCCGCCTACGACGCGCTGCTGGACGGCGAGGCGATCAACCACGTCCTGGTCCGGCACGAGCAGGGCGCCGGTCACGCGGCCGAGGGCTACGCCGCGGCGACCGGCCGGGTGGGGGTGTGCCTCGCGACCTCCGGCCCGGGCGCCACGAACCTGGTGACGGCGATCGCGGACGCCTACATGGACTCGGTGCCGCTGCTGGCGATCACCGGTCAGGTCTTCAGCCACCTCATGGGCACCGACGCCTTCCAGGAGGCGGACATCACGGGCATCACGATGCCGGTGACCAAGCACAGCATCCTCGTGCGCAGCGCGGCGGAGATCCCCGGCGCGATCGCCGCCGGCCACCACATCGCCTCCACCGGCCGTCCCGGCCCCGTGCTGGTGGACATCACCAAGGACGCCCAGCAGGGCGAGCTGGACTTCGCCTGGCCGCCCAAGCTGGACCTGCCCGGCTACCGTCCCGTGGTCAAGGCCCACGGCAAGCAGATCTCGGCCGCCGTCGAACTGCTGCTGGCCGCGGAGCGCCCCGTGTTCTACCTGGGCGGCGGCGTGATCCGGGCGGGCGCGGCCGAGGAGGTCCGGCGGCTGGCGGAGCTGGTCGGGGCGCCGGTGACGACCACCCTCATGGCGCGCGGCGCCTTCCCCGACTCGCACCCGCTCATGCTCGGCATGCCGGGCATGCACGGGACCGTGCCGGCCGTGCTGGGCCTGCAGGAGGCGGATCTGCTGTTCACGATCGGCGCCCGCTTCGACGACCGGGTGACCGGTCGGGCCGAGCTGTTCGCCCCCAAGGCCAAGGTCGTGCACGTCGACATCGACCCGGCCGAGATCTCCAAGATCCGGGCGGCGGACGTGCCGATCGTGGGCGATGCGAAGATCGTCGCCCTCGACCTGATCGAGGCGCTGTCGCGGCGCGAGCCGGGCGCGGGCCGCGATCTGGGGCCCTGGTGGGAGTACCTGGACGGGCTGCGCGGCGAGTACCCGCGCGGCTACACGCCCACGAGCGACGGCCTGCTCGCGCCGCAGTACGTGATCGAGCGCATCAGCGCCCTCACCGGACCCGATGCGGTGTACGCGGCGGGCGTCGGACAGCACCAGATGTGGTCGGCCCAGTTCATCGACTTCGAGCGGCCCAACTCCTGGCTCAACTCGGGCGGCGCGGGGACGATGGGCTACGCGGTCCCGGCCGCCATGGGCGCCAAGGTGGGCCGGCCCGACCGCACCGTGTGGGCCATCGACGGCGACGGCTGCTTCCAGATGACCAATCAGGAGCTCGCGACCTGCGCCATCAACGACATCCCGATCAAGGTCGCGATCATCAACAACTCGTCCCTCGGCATGGTGCGCCAGTGGCAGACGCTCTTCTACGACGGGCGCTACTCGCACACCGAGCTGAACACGGGGCACGAGACCCGGCGCATCCCCGACTTCGTCACGCTGGCGGAGGCGTACGGGGCGCTGGGGATCCGCGTGACGAGCGCCGAGGAGGTCGACGACGCGATCCGCCTGGCGCTGGAGACGAACGACCGATGCGTCGTGATCGACTTCGTCGTCTCCAGCGACGCCATGGTGTGGCCGATGGTGCCGCAGGGCGTCTCCAACAGCTTCGTCCAGTACGCCCGGGACCGCTCGCCCGCCTTCGAGGGGGAATAGACCATGGCAAAGCACGTGCTCTCCCTCCTCGTCGAGGACAAGGCCGGGACGCTCACCCGCGTGGCGGGCCTGTTCGCCCGCCGCGGCTTCAACATCGACTCGCTCGCGGTGGGGCGCAGCGAGATCGACGGGCTCAGCCGGATGACGGTCGTCGTCGACCTGGAGTCGCTGCCGCTGGAGCAGGTCACCAAGCAGCTCAACAAGCTCGTCAACATCATCAAGATCGTCGAGCTGGACGCCGCGAACTCGGTGCAGCGCGAGCACCTGCTCGTCAAGGTGCGCGCCGACGCGCAGACGCGCCCGCAGGTGATCGAGGTGGTCACCCTCTTCCGCGCCCGGGTCGTGGACGTGGGGCCGGACAGCCTCGTGATCGAGACGACGGGCGATTCGGGCAAGATCCAGGCGCTGCTGCGCATGCTGGAGCCGTTCGGCGTGCGGGAACTGGTCCAGTCCGGCCTGCTCGCGATCGGCCGCGGCTCGCGTTCGGTCACCGAGCGCGTCGCCAAGGAGTCCGGCCGCCGCCCCGCCCCGTCATCCGCCCACCAGAAGGAGAACATCACGTGACCGACATCGTCTACGACCAGGACGCCGACCTCTCGATCATCCAGGGCAAGAAGGTCGCCGTCATCGGCTACGGCTCGCAGGGCCATGCCCACGCCCAGAACCTGCGCGACTCGGGCGTCGAGGTCGTGGTCGGCCTGCGCGAGGACTCCCGCTCGCGACCGAAGGCCGAGGAGGCGGGGTTCACGGTCATGACGGCCGCCGAGGCCGCCGCCTGGGGGGACGTGATCGTGATCCTCGCCCCAGACCAGGTGCAGCGCTCCCTGTACGCCGAGGAGGTGCAGCCGCAGCTGACGGCGGGCAAGACGCTGCTCTTCAGCCACGGCTTCAACATCCGCTTCGGCTACATCCAGGCCCCGGAGGGCGTGGACGTGGTGCTGGTCGCGCCCAAGGGCCCCGGGCACACGGTGCGTCGGGAGTACGAGGCCGGCCGCGGCGTGCCGGTGATCGTGGCGGTCGAGGTGGACGCGAGCGGTCGGGCCTGGGACCTCGCCTGGTCCTACGCGAAGGCCATCGGCGGCCTGCGCGCCGGCGGGATCCGCACGACCTTCACCGAGGAGACCGAGACCGATCTGTTCGGCGAGCAGGCGGTGCTGTGCGGCGGCACCTCCCAGCTGGTCCAGTACGGCTTCGAGGTGCTCACCGAGGCCGGCTACCAGCCGCAGATCGCCTACTTCGAGGTGCTGCACGAGCTGAAGCTCATCGTGGACCTCATGTGGGAGGGCGGTATCGCCAAGCAGCGCTGGTCGATCTCGGACACCGCCGAGTACGGCGACTACGTCTCCGGCCCGCGGGTCATCGACCCCCGCGTGAAGGAGAACATGAAGGCCGTGCTGGAGGACATCCGCTCGGGCGCCTTCGCGAAGCGCTTCATCGACGACCAGGACGCCGGCGCGCCCGAGTTCAAGGAGCTGCGGGCGAAGGGCGAGGGGCACCCGATCGAGCAGACCGGCAAGGAGCTGCGCGCGCTGTTCGCATGGTCCTCGGCGGACGACGACTACGTGGACGGCTCGGCGGCCCGCTGACTCCGTCCCCGCTCGGCGCCCTCCCCGCCGGGGGCGGGCGGGGGGGGGGCCCGCCCCGTTTAGTTGGCGGGGGCGCCCCCCGGGGCCCCCGCATCGACACCCACCAGAACAAAACATACAAATAGCCGCAGGCACTTAA
>JAUNLB010000165.1 GCA_030532485.1 Pseudoclavibacter sp. | reverse complement strand
GTCCGATGTCTCGTCCCGTGTTCCGTCGTGTTCCTTGTCCAGCATCGCCGGTGCGCTCCTGCCCCGGTCGCGCGGCTTCAGGCCGCGTCCCGGTGAATCGGCCGGTCGCGCCGGGCGCGACCGGAAAACCTCCCGTCCGCCGCCAGCGGCGGACGCTTCTGCTCGTGTGCCGCTCGCGCGGCGGTCGTGGGGCCCCGGCCGGAGCGTGTCCGGGCGGGCGCCGGGAAAACCTGCGGGCGGGACCGGATGAACGGATCGCCCGCGCCATTATCGCACGGCGAAGGAGCTCAGCGTCTCGACCGCGGCGAGGTAGCCGGCCATGAGGGTCAGGGCGCAGTGCCGGATCGACTCCTCGGCCGGCAGGAAGGCGGCGTCGTGGAGCATGGGCTGCTGCGCGAGCCCCGGGGTCTGCACCCCGACGAAGCACATGACGGACGGCATGAGCTCGCTGAAGAACGAGAAGTCGTCGGCGCCGAGGGAGCGCAGGGGCTCCGCCACGCCGATCCCCAGCCGCCGCAGCCACGGCTCGGCGGCCGCCGCCAGCCGCTCGTCGTTCTCCAGCACCGGCTCGATGAAGCGCAGCTCGGCTTCGGCCTGCACCCCGAACGAAGCCGCCTGGCCCTGCGCGAAGTCGCGGACGGCCTGGAAGACGCGCTCCCGCTCGCCCCGCCGGGTGGTGCGCATGGTGGCGACGATCTCCGCCTCGCTCGGCAGCACATTGGAGGCGCCGTGCCCCGATCTGGCCGTGCCCACGCTCACGACCGCGGGGCTGAACGGGTCGACGACGCGCCGGACCACCTCGGGCAGGCCGACGAGGATGTGGCCCATCGCCGCGATCGGGTCCGCCGCCAGATGCGGATAGCCCCCGTGCCCGCCGCGGCCGGAGAGGGTGATCACGATCTCGTCGGCGGCGGCGTTCACGAAGCCGCCGCCGATCGCGGTCTGGCCGGGCGTCACGCCCGGATGCACGTGCGCCGCGACCATCCGCTCGATGCGCAGCTCCGAGAGCGCCCCGGAACGGACGATGTCCCTGGCCCCGGAGGGGAAGCCCTCCTCCCGCGGCTGCAGCACGATCCCCAGGCCCGTCGGCAGCTCGATCCGCTGCGCCGCGCGCACGAGCGCCGCGAGCGCCGCCATGTGCACATCGTGGCCGCAGGCGTGCATGGCCCCGTTGACCGAGGCGAAGTCGGCGCCCGTGCGCTCCTGGACCGGCAGGGCGTCCAGCTCGGCGCGCACCCCCACGGCGGGCCCCGTCCCCGGGCCGATCCGGCCGATCCGGCCCGCGTCGGCGACGGTGCGCAGCGGCACCCCCAGGAAGCGCTCCAGCAGACGGGCGGTGTCGTGCTCCCGCCCCGTCACCCGCGGCTCCCGGTGGATCTCCCGGCGCAGCCGGGCGGCCTCCGGCAGCTGCGCGTCCAGTTCGGCGAGCCATCGGACGGCCAGGTCCAGCGGCGGAGCGGAGGGGGCCGGGGTCGCATCATCGCTCTGGAGCGTCATAGCAGCCATGATGGCAGCTGTCCGAGGCCCGTGCTCACGGTGCGCGCAGGCTCTCGACACGTCGTCGAAGTGGCGGACAAGCCGGACATCGGCGCTCACGGTGCGCGCAGGGTCTCGACCGCGGCCAGGTATCCGGTCAGCAGGGTGCGCGCGACCGCGTCCACCGCGTCATCGGGGGGCAGGAAGCGCGGATCGTGCAGGCTCGGCTCGGGGGCGGCGCCCGGGGTGCGCACCCCGGTGAACATCATGATCGAGGGCAGGGCCTCGCTGAAGTAGGAGAAGTCGTCGGCGCCGAGCGAGCGCAGGGGCTCGGCCGCGGCCAGGCCCAGTCGCGGCAGCAGCCGCCGGACCTCGGCCGCGAGCCGCGGGTCGTTGCGCAGCACCGGCTCGCCCGCCACCAGCTCCACCCGGGCCAGCAGGCCGTAGGCGGCCGCATGGGCCCGGCTGAAGCGCTCGATCGCCGCCAGCAGCGTGCGCCGTTCGCCCTCGTCGCTCGTGCGCACCGTCGCCAGCAGGCTCGCGCTGCCCGGCAGCACGTTCGCGGCCCCCGAGCCCGCCGACAGGGTGCCGATCGACACGAGCGCGGGCGACATCCGGTCCACCGTGCGTCGCACCAGCTCCGGCAGGCCCAGCGCGATGGCCGCGATCGGGGCCACCGCGTCGCTCGCCCGGTGCGGGTAGGCGCCGTGGCCGCCCGAGCCCTCCAGGCGGATGCGCAGTTCGTCGGCCGCGGCGTTGATCACCCCGGCTCCCGCCGCGACCGCACCCGGCGCCACGCCCGGGTGCACGTGGGCGGCGACCGCCCGCCGCACCCCCAACCGCTCCAGGACGCCGGAACGGAGCAGGGCCAGGGCTCCGGAGGGGTAGCTCTCCTCGCTGGGCTGCAGCACGGGCGCCAGGGCGTACGGCAGCTCCAGTCCGGCGGCCGCCCGCACGACGGCCGTGAGCGCCGCCAGGTGCACATCGTGTCCGCAGGCGTGCATCACGCCGCCGACGGCCGCGTGGGGCGATCCGCTCGCCTCCTCGACGGGCAGCGCGTCCAGCTCGGCCCGCAGCGCGATCGCCTCGGGCGCGGCGCCGGGCAGGAGCCCCACGCGGGCGGCGCTCGCGTCCACCGGCTCCAGCCCAGCGTCCATGGCCGCAGCGACCGCGACGGCGGTGTCGTGCTCGCGGTGGGACAGCCGGGGCTCGGCGTGGATGCGCCAGCGCAGGCGGCGCGCCCGCGGCAACTCGCCCTCCAGCGCCGCGAGCCACCGGGTCGCGAGCCGCCCCGACGGGGTCGTCACGCCCCCTCCCCCGCCTGCGTTTCGGGCAGCCGGTAGACGGCGCGCGCATTGTCCGCCGCGATCATGTGCGCCACCCGTCGCTGCTCCGCCCAGGGCCACCCGTCCAGCTCCGCGAAGCGGGCGAGGGCCGCGTCCAGGCCCCGCCGGAACAGCGCCCCGCTGCTCGCGTAGAGCTCGGCCAGGCCGAAGGCGTCCGAGGAGTAGAGGATCTTGTGGAAGGGGGCGAGCTCGAGCGACTCGGCGATCACCGCCTCGGACCGGGAGCCGGTGTAGTTGACCGCGAGCCCCACGTCGAACAGCACGTGGGGGAAGACGTGCGCGAGGTAGCCGGCCTCCCGGTGGAAGGGGTAGCAGTGCAGCAGGGCGAACCGGGCGCCCGTGTCGCGCGTGCGGCGCATGAGCTCGCTCAGGTGCAGGGGCGAACAGCGGTGCAGATCCACGTCCGGATCGCCGTAGCCGACGTGCACCTGCAGCACCGTCCCGAGCTCCATCGCCGTCCACACGAGCCAGCGGATCACCACGGGGCAGTCCAACCGCGGCGGCCGCCCGTCCCGCACGCGCGCCGCCCACGCCGCGACCGCCCCGTCCACCTCCTCGTCGCCCGGCCGGGCCGGATCGAAGTCCAGACCGATCCGGTAGGCGGCGATCGTCTTCAGGCCGACGGCGGTGCGCAGCCGCTCGTCCAGCTCCCGCCGCAGGGCCTGGCGGAAGGAGGCGGGGCGGACGCCGTCCGCCAGCAGCTGCTCGGCCAGGCGCTCCAGCCGGACCACCTCGAAGGCCGGCGCGCCGCTGAGGCGGGCCATCTCCGCCGGGCCGAGGATGTCGTCGCCCCGGTAGCCGGTCTCCACCAGGAGGCAGGAGGCGCCGGAGGCCGCCAGCAGCAGGCGGTTGCTGCGCTGCGCGCCGAGTCCCGCGCGGCGCGCGAGGTAGACCTCGGGCTCGGCGAACGGGGCCAGCCCGAGCACCGGGGCGCAGTGGGCGCGGATCGCGAAGCCCATCTGCGAGTCGAAGTGGCTCGTCCCCGCCGGGGCCGGCCGGTCCGACTCGCTCATGAGCTCCTCGAAGCGCTCCCGATCCAGCTCCTCGGCCACGACCCCGTGGCAGTGGTGGTCGAGCAGCGGCAGCCCCTCGAAGAACGCCCGGCGCTCCGCCGTGCCGACCGCGCCCTCGCGCCGCTCGTCTGTCGTTCCCATCGTCCTCCTCCGCCCGGGTCCGTGCCTCCGCTCCGGCTCAGTACACGGCCGCGTAGCGCGCGCACTGCTCGACCTCCGGCAGTCCGCCCAGCTCCGCGATCTCCGCCCGCTTGACCGCCAGGAAGGTCCGCAGCACGTCCGGATGGAACCAGCCGCTCACCACCCGGTCGGCGCGCAGGGCCTCCAGCGCCTCGGCCAGCGAGCCGGGCAGCGCGGGCAGCCCGGCGTGCGCCCCGTCCAGCTCGAGCTCGCCGCTGGTCACCGGCGCCTCCTCGGAGCCGCCGAGGCCCTGCATGCCGGCCCGCAGGAGCAGGCCGAGCAGGAGCCAGGGGTTCGCCCCGGCGTCCGCGCCCCGGAACTCGAAGTGCAGCTGCGGGGCGGGGTCCCGTCCGTCCAGCTCGTTCGTGGGGCAGATGCGCAGCAGGGCCTCCCGGTTCCGCTCGCCCAGGACGATCCTGGCCGCCGACCAGTTGTGCGGCTTCAGACGCAGCGAGCTGATCGTCAGGGGCGCGAAGAACGCGGTCGTGCCGGGGGCGTGGCGCAGGATCCCGGCCGCGAAGCGGGCCGCCTGCCGTGAGAGGCGCCCGGGCCGGGCCGGATCGTAGGCGAGCTGGGAGCCGGCCAGATCGCGCAGTCCGATGTGCACGTGCACGCCGTTGCCCGCCCCGCCCGGCTCGACCACCGGCGAGAAGCTCGCCCGCCTGCCGTGCGCCTCGTAGGCGTCCCGAACGATGTCGCGCAGCGCGATCGCCCGGTCCGCCGCCCGCAGCGGATCGGCCGGGGAGATCGTCAGCTCGTACTGGCCGGCGCCGTATTCGGCCAGCCAGGTCTCGGGGCCGAAGCCGGCCTCCCGAAGCGCCCGCACGAGCTCGCCGCCGAGCGGCTCGGCCGCCCGCAGCGATTGGAAGGAGAAGGGGTGGCCTGCGGGAGCGTCCGGTTCGACGAACTCGTGTTCGAACGCGACCCGCGCCTCGATCCCGAAACCGTCCCGCAGCTGTTCGATCGCCTCCCGCAGGAAGGTGCGCGGACAGCCCGGCCACGGCGTCCCGTCGGTCTCGACGATGTCCGCGAATACGAGGTCCACCGGCGGGCGGGTGCCGAATCCGGCGACACGGGTCCGGGAGGACGGGTCCGGGCGCAGCCGCAGGTCCCCCGCCGAGCCGAAGGGCAGCCCCTCGGCGATGCGCCCGGACGGGCCGATCCCGAGGTTCGCCGGCACCCAGCCGACCGTGGTCCGCTCGTCGAATTCGGCGGCGGGCACGGCACGGCCCTTGGTGCGGGCGGCGAAGTCGCTCGTGGCGATGAAGACGAGTTCCGGGGTCATGGTCGCTCCTTCGGGACGGGCTGTGCTGCGAGAGCGGGGTCGCGGCAGACGCGGCACGGTATCGGCGGCACGGTGCCAGACGAGGCTGCGAAAGCGGGATCGCGGCAGACGCGGCACGGTATCGGCGGCACGGTG
>JAUNLB010000164.1 GCA_030532485.1 Pseudoclavibacter sp. | reverse complement strand
CGAACAGCGCCCGCAGCGAACAGCGCCCGGACGGCGGCCTGCGCGCAGGGTCCGGTGGCAGACTGGGCGCATGGCACCCCGGACACCTCTCGCGCGATTCCCGAGCCTGCCCTCAGGGCAGAGCGTCGCTCGATACGAGAGCTACGAGGCCGCGCAGCAGGCGGTCGAGCGGCTCGTGCGCGCCGGCTTCCCGCCCGCCGAGGTGTCGATCGTCGGCAGCGATCTGAAGAGCGTGGAACGGATCACCGGCCGGATGACGGCGGCGAAGGCCGCGCTGGCCGGCCTCATGTCGGGGCTCATGCTGGGGATGTTCATCGCGCTGCTGCTGCTCGTCATCTCCCCGGCCGCGCCGCTTGCGACGCTCGTGTCGGTCATGCTGCTCGGCATCGGCTTCTCGGTGCTGTGGAGCATGATCGGCTACGCGCTGAACCGCCGCCGCAAGGAGTTCACCTCGGTCATGCAGCTGGTGGCCAGCAGCTTCGTCATCCTCGTGCCGGGCCCGCAGACGGCCAGGGCCCGGCAGATCCTGGGCACCGTCGGCGTACCGGAGCCGGCCCCCGGCGAGGGCGGGACGGGGGGCTCGCCCGCCCCTGCGCAGCAGCCGCGCGGACGCACCTACGCGCAGGCCCAGGCCGAGCTGCGCCTGCGGCGCGAACGGCTCGCCGCCGGATCCGCGCCCGAGTCCGGCTCCCGGGGGGATCCCGCCTCCCGGGACGAAGCTTCGGGGCACGACCCCGCGCCGCCCGCCCACTAGCTCCTATCGCGGAGGCCGTTCGCCTCGACGGGGATCCCGGCGGGGCCTCGAGCCGCTCCGCCGCCTCCGGGGGACAGGCGGCGCCCTTCGGGGGACAAGCGGCAGGAGTAGCGTTGACGGCGAGCGATGGAGCCGAGCGGGTTCGTTCCGGCTCCCGGCACGAGAGGAGCAGGAGTCGACGATGACGGCGAGGAACGACGAGAACGCGATGCCGGCCGGGGGAGCGGAGCGGCCGGACGCGGATCTGGAGCGGCGGGCGCGCGCCCGCGTGCTCGCCCGCAACGTCTATTGGGGAGTGCTGCTGCTCTGGCTCGGCGCCTCGGTGTTCATGGTCCTCCTGTGGTGGATGACCACGCCGGACGGGTACTTCTGGCCGATGTGGCCGATCCTGGGCATGGGGCTCGGCGCGCTGTCCTGGGGGTTCTCCATCATGGCCCGCTCGCCCTTCCGCGCCCGCCGCTCGCAGGTGGAACGCGAGATGCAGCGGATGCGGGAGGAGGAGCTCTAGGCCCCTTCCGAAGCAGGGGCCGGCGGCGTGCGGGAGGCCTCTGCGCACCGGGAGCGGAGCCGACCGGGCACCGTCGACGCGAACGACGTCGGCAGCGGGCCTCAGCCGGCCGCCCGGCGCTCGCCGCGGAGCCAGGCCTCGACCTCGTCGACCGTGCGGGGGATGGCCGCCGAGAGGTTCTCGGCCCCCTCCGGGGTCACGAGCACGTCGTCCTCGATGCGCACGCCGATGCCGCGCAGCTCCTCCGGCACCGTCAGGTCGTCGCCGCGGAAGTAGAGCCCCGGCTCGATCGTGAACACCATGCCCGGCTCCAGCACGCCGTCCAGGTACATCTCGCGCCGGGCCTGCGCGCAATCGTGCACATCGATGCCCAGGTGGTGGCTGGTGCCGTGCACCATGTAGCGGCGGTGGTGCTGCCCCTCGGGCGCGAGGGACTCCTCGACGCTCACCCCGGTCACCCCCCACTCGGAGGTCCGCTGCGCGATCACCCGCATGGCCGTCTCGTGCACGGTGCGGAAAGTGATGCCGGGACGTACGACCGCGAAGGCCGCGTCGGCCGCCTCCAGCACCGCCTCGTACACTCGCCGCTGCACCTCGGTGAAGACGCCGGAGACGGGCAGGGTGCGGGTGATGTCGGCCGTGAACAGCGACTCCACCTCGACGCCCGCGTCGACGAGCACGAGGTCCCCGCGGCGAACCGGCCCGTCGTTGCGGGTCCAGTGCAGATAGCAGGCGTGCTCGCCGGCCGCCGCGATCGTCTCGTAGCCGACCTCGTTGCCGTCCAGACGGGCACGGGCCGAGAAGACGCCGTCGATGACCCGCTCGCCGCGCTCGTGCGCCGCAGCTCTGGCGAGATTCTCGACGATGTCGTCGAAGCCCGCCGCGGTCGCGGCGACCGCACGGCGCAGTTCGGCCGTCTCGTAGGCGTCCTTCACCAGCCGCAGCTCGCTCAGGTCCTGGGCGAGCTGCGCGTCCTCGGCGTGGGCGGCCACGAGCGCGGCCTCGTCGCCGTCCCGGCGGCGCAGACGGTCCAGCTCCGCGGCCAGGGCCGGGTCCGCCTCCCGCACGAGCACCGTGTCCGCAGCGCCCACCTCGAGGCGGAACCCGTCCAGATGCGCCGTCGCCACGCCCAGCAGCGCCGAGACCTGGGCCAGGGACGGGCGCGGTCCGATCCAGAACTCGCCGATCTCGGGATTGGCGTAGAACTCGTCGCTGTCCCGGCCGGCGCGCTCGCGGAAGTGCAGCACGGCCTGGTGACCCGCCTCCGACGGCTCCAGCACGAGCACCGCCTCCGGCTCGGAGGCGGCCCCCCACCCGGTCAGCTGGGCGAAGGCGCTGTGGGCGCGGAAGGGATAGTTCGTATCGTTCGAGCGCTGCTTGTACGGGCCCGCGGGCACGACGATGCGGCGGCCCGGGTGCCGGGCGGAGATCGCCTCGCGGTGCGCGCGGGCGGTGTCGGCGCCCGGATGGGGCTCCGGCACGGACTCCTCGCGCTCGGCCCAGTCGCGGCCGATGCGCTGCTGGAACGCCGGGGCGGTGGGCACGGTCGAACGGTTCGCGGTCCGCGATTCGCTGGAGCTCATGCCCCCATTCTGGCAAAGAGCGCGGTCGTCCCGTCCACCCGTCGGGGGAGCGTCACCCGGCGGGGGAGAGCACCGCGAAGACGGGCCGGTGGTCGCTGCCCGAGCGGTTCTCGGACTGGACGAGCTCGAAGGCGGTGGCCCGGCGCTCCGAGGTGCTCAGGATGTGGTCGATCTGGGTGCCCAGATACGGCGAGAGCCCCGCCGTCCAGGTGCCGAGCGCGCCGCCGCCGCGCTGCACCGCCGCATCCGCGCAGGCGCCCAGCACGCTGTGGAAGTCCTCGCTGCGCCCCCGCTCCAGGCCGGCCATGTGGTCGATCGTGGCGTTGAAGTCGCCGGCCATGATCGTGTTCTCGTCGCAGCGCTCGGCCAGCCAGGCCAGATCCTGGCGCCACTGGGCCATGCGCGCGGGCTCCGGGGCGGGGGAGACGGCGTGCGCGGCCACGATCGTCGGGCCGCCCGCCAGGGAGCGGGCCACGACGGTGGGCAGCACCGCGGTGTCGCCGACCCCCTCGTCCACCTCGTAGTCGCCGAGCCGCGGCGAGATGAGCAGCGTCGTCGCGGTGGCCCGGTACTCCTCGTCGAAGGTGCGCGTGTGCACCCACATGGGCATGCCGGCCTCGGCCATCAGATTCGCGATCTCGACGCCGAGCTCCTCGGTCGTCTCGGGCAGGGCCACCACGTCGGCGCGCAGTGCGATCGCCAGCTGGGCGATCGTGGGCGATCCGGGTTCGTTGCCGCGCGTGTTCCAGCTGAGCACCCGGATGTCCTCCGGCGCCGAGCCCTCGGGGGCCGCACCGGCGTCGAAGCCGCGATCGGCCAGCACGGCCCCGGTGCCGGCCGCGAAGACGAGCAGCACCGCGAGCGGGAGCGCCAGATGGCGCCGGGAGGCGCGCAGCAGGCCCGTCGCGACGAGCAGGAGCGCGGCCAGTCCCAGGGCGCCCAGCAGGATCGGGCCGCGGAAGGAGATCGCCTGGGCGACGCCGATGAGCCGCTGCGCGCCCAGCAGCTGAGGCCAGCCCAGGAGCAGTGCGGCGAGCGCCGTCATCGCCCCGAGCGCCAGCCCGGTCGAGGAGGGCAGGAGCGCAGCCCGGGAGCGGCCCCGTCCCGATGCGGAGGGGCCACGTGAGGCCGCGCGGGCGACCGAACCGGCTCGAACCATGACCGCACAAGGGTACCCGGCGGGTGCCCGCGCCATGCCGTGCGGAGGCGGGCTGTTTTCCTGCACGACCGTCGGCCACTCGCCGAGCCACCGCCATGCCGTGCGGACGCGGGCCGTCTCCCGAACGGCGCGTCGTGCGCGTTCTATGATGCGGGGCATGCCCGATGCGCGCAGATACGACCCCGCCGGACACATCGATCTGCACACCCACTCGACCGAGTCCGACGGCACCGAACCGCCCGCCGAGGTGGTCGCGCAGGCCCGGCGCGCCGGGGTGCGCACGCTCGCGCTCACCGACCACGACACCGTCGCCGGCTGGCGGGAGGCCGGCCGGGCGGCCCGCTCCCTGGGCGTGACGCTCGTGCCCGGGGCGGAGCTGTCCGCCCAGATCGGCCGGGCGAGCGTGCACGTGCTCGGCTACCTCTTCGATCCGGGGCACGCGGGCCTCCTGGCGGCCATGACCGAGGTGCGGCTGAGCCGCCTGGGCCGGGCCGAGCGGATGGTGGAGCGGATCGGCGCCGACTACGAGCTGTGCTGGCAGGACGTGCTGGAGGTGAGCGGCCGAGGGGCCACGATCGGCCGTCCCCACATCGCCGACGCGCTGGTCCGCAAGGGGATCGTGCCGGACCGATCGGCCGCCTTCGCGACGATCCTGCACTGGCGGGGCGGCTACTACGTGCCGCACGAGGCGCCGGAGCCGGAGGAGTACATCTCGCTGGTGCGCGAGGCCGGCGGGGTCCCGGTCCTCGCCCATCCGGCGACCCGCGGCGGCGGCGCACTGGGCGGCGGCCGCCTGGAGCGGCTCCTGGAAGCGGGCCTCATGGGCCTGGAGATCGGGCACCGCGAGAACGACCCGGAGGGTCGGGCGGTGCTGCGTCGCTTCGCACGCGAGCACGATCTGATCGTCACCGGCTCCAGCGACTACCACGGCGTCGGCAAGCCCAACCGGCTGGCGGAGCACACGACCGAGCCGGAGATGCTCGATCGCATCCTCGACGCGGCCACCGGCTGCGAGCCCGTCTACCCGGACTGAACCGCCGGGCTCCGCTCCTCGCTCGCCGGCGCCCCGGGGCGGACCCGGCAGGCGGGGCGACCCGGCCAGCGGCGACTTCCAGATATCCGAGCGGACCGGGCGGACCCGGCAGGCGGGGCGACCCGGCCGGCAGCCCCTCCGGCGGGCCGCCGGCCGATGCTACTCGTTCGGGGTCTCGGCGGCCCGCTGCCCGGAGCGGCGCCGGCGACGGCGGCGACGGCCGGAGGGCTGGTCCCCGGCGGCGGCCCCCTCGCCGGCGCCGTCCTGCGGGGCGTGCTGCTGTCCGGAGGCGGCGCCGGACTCCGCGGCCGTGCTGCGGGTGCGGCGGCGCCGTCGGCGCGAGCGGCCCGTGCCGGGCGCCCCCTCGCCCGCCTCGCCGCGCCGCTCGCCGGCGGCCCGGCCCGCGGCGGGCCGGGGCAGGCGGCCGCGCGCCCCGGGCGGGGTGCCCCGCGCCGCGGGGAGGGGCGGCGGGG
>JAUNLB010000163.1 GCA_030532485.1 Pseudoclavibacter sp. | reverse complement strand
TTCGACTCGGCGGCCGGGCGCGGACGGGAGGCGAAGCGCTCGAAGAAGGCTCGCGGCGTCTCGCGACGCGAGAAGGAGACGAAGTCGCGGCCCAGCAGCTGGGTGGCGATCCAGCCCGAAAAGACCCGGACCTTGCGTTCGACCGTCGGGATGGCCGAGCCGTGGTAGCCGCGGTGGATCAGCCAGGCGATCGGACCGGTCAGGGCCCGCTCGCCGGACTGGAAGGCGCCGTTCCACGGGCCGAGGCCCGCGACCGCGCCGCGGTTCTCGTGGTAGTAGTCGCGCGGCGTCGCGCCCCGCAGCGATGCGACGAGATTCGCGGCCAGCCGCTTGCCCTGACGCACCGCGTGCTGGGCGTTCGGGACGCAGAAGCCGCCCACGCCGCCGCCGGAGAGGTCCGGCACCGCCGCCACGTCCCCGGCCGCCCAGGCGTCCTTGATCAGCCCCTCGTCGCCCTCCACGCGCAGATCGGGGCGCACCCGGATCCGGCCCCGCTCGTCCACGGGCAGGTCGCTGGCGGACTTCGCGAAGGGCGCGGCCATGACGCCCGCCGTCCACACCACCACCTCGGAGTGGAACACCTCGCCCGCGGAGGTCTCGATGCGCCCGCCCTCGGCCGAGACGAGCTGGGTGTTCAGGTGGATCCTCGCACCCCGCTCGGCCAGGTCGCGCACGACCCATTCGGCCGTCTTCTCGCTCACCTCGGGCATGATCCGGCCCGCCGCCTCGATGAGGTGGAAGTGCACGTCGTCGAAGGTGATCGAGGGGTAGTCGGCCAGCAGATCGGTCGCCAGCGCCCGCATCTCGGCGAAGGTCTCGATGCCGGCGAAACCGCCGCCGACGACCACGAAGGTGAGCAGCCGCTCGCGCTCCGACCCCGGGGGCAGCGCCGAGGCACGGTTGAAGTTGTCGATGATGGCGTCGCGCACCCACACGGCCTCCTCGGCCGACTTCAGGCCGATCGCGACGTCCGCGACGCCGGGGATCGGGAAGGTGCGGGACACCGAGCCGGCCGTCACCGCGAGCACGTCGTAGGGGATCTCGTAGGGCTCGCCCTCCGGCGGCGCGACGGTCGCCTTCTTCTCGGCGTGAGAGATGGAGACCACCTCGGCGGTCACGACCCGCGTGCGCTTCAGATGCCGGCGGTGGGAGACCAGCACGTGCCGTGGCTCGATCGAGCCGCCCACGACCTCGGGCAGGAACGGCTGATAGGTCATGTAGGGCAGCGGATCGACGATCGTGACCTGCGCTTCGCCCGGCTTGAGCTGCTTCTCCAGCTGCCACGCCGTGTAGAACCCGGCGTAGCCGCCGCCGACGATGAGAATCCTGGTCACGCGCACACTCCCTAATCACCACGGTGGTAACGACCGTGCGCCAGTCTACAGACCGGTGCCGACGCCCCGCCTCAGCCTCCGGGCCCGGGCTCGTCGCACTCGCAGCGTTCGGGCGACCAGTCCGCGCAGCGCAGCGCCCAGTCCCCCATCGGGTTGACCCCGGGGCCCGAAGCGAGCGCGTGGGCGGCCAGGGCGTGCAGGCACTTGACGCGTTCGGGCATGCCGCCCGCCGAGACGCCGGCGATCTGCTCGACCGGCTCGATCGCCTCCCGCTCGGCCAGATAGCGTTCGTGCGCGGCCAGGTAGGCGGCCCGCAGACGCTCGTCCTCCGCGAGCGCCTCCTGCATGCGGACCATGAGACGGTCGGCCTCCAAGCGGGACAGATCGGCCGTCGCCGCCGGGTGGGTCAGGTAGTAGAGCGTCGGGAAGGGCGTGCCGTCCGGCAGCCGGGGCGCGGTGGTCACGACCGTCGGGTTGCCGCAGACGCATCGGGCGGCGATGCCCAGGACCCCCCGGGCGGGCCTGCCCAGCTGGGCCTCGACGATGCGCAGATCCCGTTCGTCGGGTTCGCGGCGGCCGCGCCCGCTCACGGAGTCGGCTCCGCTTCGGGCGGCAGGCCGCTGTGCAGGAAGGACTCGCCGAGGGTGCCGAGCCAGTCGCTCGGGGTCTCGTGCTGCTCCACCGCCGGCTGCGGCGGCGGGGCGGCGGGGCGTTCCGCGGGCGGGGCGGCGACGAGGTAGCTCGTCTCGCCGGGCATCACGAACAGCAGCCGCTCCCGGGCCTGCGCCTGCACGTAGGCGGGGTCGTTCCAGCGCTCCCGCTCCGCCTCCAGTCCGGCGATGGACTGGCGGGTGGTCTCGGACTGCTGCTGCAGGCGGGCGATCTCCTCGCGCTGGACGATGTACTCCTGCAGATTGGGGGCGAGGATCATGACGGCGGCCACGAGCATGGCGACCACGGCGAGCGTGCCGATCCCCGGCCGGCCCGGGTCCCGTTCCGGCCCGCTCGCCTCGCGTTCGCGTCCTTTCGGCATGGCGGCTCCTTCCCGTCTCCCGTCGCCTGCGCCCCCCGGCGGCCGGCCGCCCGCCCGCCCCCCCCCGGCCCGGCGCAGGCGGGCGGGCCCGGGCGCGCTCCCGGCCCGTCCCGCATCCGGTCCCGGCTCAGCGCTCGGCGTCGAAGCGCGGGAAGGCGCCGCGGCCCGCGTACACGGCGGCCGGGCCCAGCTCCTCCTCGATGCGCAACAGTTCGTTGTACTTGGCCACCCGGTCGGTGCGGGCGGGGGCGCCGGTCTTGATCTGGCCGGCGTTCACGGCGACCGCGAGGTGCGCGATGGTGGTGTCCTCGGTCTCGCCCGAGCGGTGCGAGAGGATCGTCGTGTAGCCGGAGCGCTGGGCGAGGGCGACCGCGTCGAGCGTCTCGCTGAGCGTGCCGATCTGGTTCACCTTGACCAGCAGGCTGTTGGCGGCCCCCTCCCGGATGCCGCGGCGCAGCCGCTCGGGGTTGGTGACGAACAGGTCGTCGCCGACGATCTGCACCCGCTCGCCGAGCCGCTCGGTCAGGACCCGGTAGCCCTCCCAGTCGTCCTCGGCCAGCGGGTCCTCGATCGTGACGATCGGGTAGTCGCGGATGAGGGCCTCGTAGAAGTCGGTCATCTCGGCGGCCGTGTGCCGGGCGCCCTCGAACTCGTAGACGCCGTCCCGGTAGAACTCGGTGGAGGCCACGTCCAGGCCCAGCGCGATGTCGCGCCCCAGCTCGTAGGGGGTGGCTGCGACGGCCTCGACGATCAGGTCGAGCGCGGCGCGCGTGTTCTCGGCGTCCGGCGCGAAGCCGCCCTCGTCGCCCAGGCCCGTGGCCAGACCCTTGTCCTTGATGGCCTTCTTGAGGGCGTGGTAGATCTCGGCGCCCTGGCGCAGCGCCTCGGAGAAGGACTCGGCACCGATGGGCAGGATCATGAACTCCTGCACGTCCACGCCCGTGTCGGCGTGGGCGCCGCCGTTGATGATGTTCATCATGGGCACCGGCAGCACGTGCGCGTTCGGACCGCCCAGGTAGCGGAAGAGCGGCAGCGAGGAGGACTCGGCGGCGGCCTTGGCGACCGCCAGGCTCGTGCCGAGGATCGCGTTGGCGCCCAGGCGCTTCTTGTTGGGGGTGCCGTCCAGCTCGATCAGCTCGGCGTCGATGGCGCGCTGGTCGGTGGCGTCCATGAGCTCGATGGCCGGGTCGATCTCGTCCACCACGGCGTCCACGGCGCGGGTGACGCCCTTGCCGAGGTAGCGGCCCTCCTCGCCGTCGCGCAGCTCGTAGGCCTCGAAGGCACCGGTCGAGGCGCCCGAGGGGACCGCGGCGCGGCCCGCCGAGCCGTCGTCGAGGAGGACTTCCACCTCCACCGTGGGGTTGCCTCGGGAGTCGAGGATTTCGCGGGCGTGGACCACGTCGATGATTGCCACAGGTGCTCCTCAGCAGTGTGCGGTGTCGCTTCGGCCGCGGTGGCGCGGCGGGGCCAGTCTACGCCCCGCGCCCCGCCGCCCCCTGGGGCCTGCGCCGCCCGGGGAGCGCAGCGGTGTCCACCCCATGGGCACCGGGCCGTCGACATCCGCTCGATCCCGATCGGCTCTCCGCGACCAGCCCTGACCGGCGTGTTCGGCGGCCTGTCCCGCGGCCCCCTGTACGACGCGGAAGCCGACGTCGTCCAATTGCGCTCCCGGCATGCTTCCTCGCCGCACCGAGGCGCGAACACTCCAATGCCTGTCCGCCCATCCGCCGCCGCGCAGGACGCGGTAGTCGGCGTATCGGGCCGGGTCGGCGTAGTCCCAGCACCACTCCCACACATTGCCCAGCACATCGAACAGGCCGAAGGCGTTGGGACGCTTTCGTCCGACCCGCTGCGCGCCCGTGACGGCGTCGTCGGCCGTCCACGCGACGTCCGGAAGCGGGCCGTAGCGCGGGCCGGTCGTTCCCGCACGGCAGGCCCACTCCCACTCGGCCTCCGTGGGCAGGCGGAAGCCGTCAGCGCTCACGTCCCAGGACACCTCTGCGTCGCCGAGGTTATAGGCCGCAGCACACCCCACCTGAACGGACAGCGCATTGCACCAGCTCACGGCCTCCAGCCAGGACACCGAGTGCGCAGGCGCGCTCTCGTCCTCACCGTCGGGCACCGGCGTCCCCAGCACGCGCGAGTACAGCCCCCAGGTCACCGGGGTGGACGCGATGCGGAACTGCCGCAGCTGCGCTGTCCGCGAGGTCTCGGTCCTCGCATCCCGCAACACGATCGACCCGGCGGGGACGGGGACCATCTCGGGGGCGCGGAAAGACACCCTCCAGGCTACAGGGCCGCCATACGGGGCGAAGGCGCGAGCCTTTCTCCGGCAGAGCCCGGGAGACGAGTTGCAGACCCGAAGCCCCGAAGCGTACTCCGGCAGCGGCGTCTTGTGCGCTTGAACGCCCGCGGGTGGAGCAGCCGCGGGCCGCATCCGCGGCCGAGTTCACGACGTCGGGCCGGCGCCCGGAGCTACAGCTCGCGGACGACGCGGGCGGGATTGCCGGCCGCGAGCGAGCGCGGGGGCACGTCCCGCACGACCACCGAGCCGGCGCCCACCACGCTGCCCGCGCCGATCCGGGTGCCGGGGGTGACGATCACCCCGCCGCCGAGCCACACGTCGTCCTCGATCACGACGGGCAGTCCGCCCTCCACCCCGGTACGCCGCAGCTCCGGGTCCAGCGGATGGGTCGGGGTGAGCAGCTGCACGTTCGGGCCGATCTGCACGTTCCGGCCGATCGTGATGGGCCCCATGTCCAGCGCGGTCAGGTTGAAGTTGATGAAGGTGCCGTCGCCGATCGTGATGAAGCGGCCGTGGTCGACCGTGATCGGACCGCGCACCGTCACCCCCTCGCCGAGGCCGCCGAGCAGCTCCCGCAAGGTCTGCCGGGCCCGCTCGGGATCCTCCAGGCACAGCTCGTTGAAACGCGCGGCGAGCCGGCCGGCCCGTCGGCAGCTCTCCTCGATGCGCGGCTCCAGCGCGGCGATGTGCGGTTCGCTCGCGCAGAAGCGCTCCCACATCGTGCGCCCGTCGGCCGGGATCGTCCAATCGGGCTCGGCCATGCTCGGCTCCTCTCTGTTCCCTCGCCGTTTTCTATTCCCTCGCCGGTTGTTTGCGTTTACTCGCCGACTCCACGCGACCGCGCGCGACCCGTGCGGGCCCGGGGCACGCCCCCGCCCGCC
>JAUNLB010000162.1 GCA_030532485.1 Pseudoclavibacter sp. | reverse complement strand
GGCCGGGCTCCTCGGGCGCTCCTGCCCGATGGCGCCGGGCGGCCCGGCGGCGCAGGCCCGCACGGCCGAGGCGCACGGCCTCCGCTTCGCCCGCCCGGCGCAGGCGTACGACACCGATCCCGAGGGGGTGGCCTGGTGCGGGGAGGACGGGGGCGCGCCCCGCAGCCGCCGTCCCGCCGCGGCCCCGCCCCGATTCCGAGCCCGGATCGGCCGGGGCGAACTGGACCTGCCCGAGGCCGTCTCCGAGCCGCTGGAGGCCCGGGAGGCGGTCGCCGCGCTCCGGGAGGCCGAGGCGCGCTTCGGCTCGCTCCGTCGCTGCATCCTGGAGGCGATTTCATCCACCTGAGCGGCGCGTCGGCCGTCGGATCGCGGTTCCGCGGCGTGTCGGGGCTCGCATCTGTGGGATGATCGCGGCATCGGACGGTCCGCGACGACGACACGACCGCCCGATCCAGCGATGTTCCGGGCGAGGTCGCCCACGGGCACCGCTGCTTCAGCTTGCCTTCAGGATGGTCGGGAGAAGCTTTGTCCGCGCGCCGTCGTGCGCGCACGATCCCCCAGATTCCCCCGTTCCCTCCCTTCATGAGAGCTTCCTCATCCGCGCCTCATGCGCCTCTCCTCCCCGAGTGGAAACCTCGCGGTGAGCGGCCGTGAGGTGCGGCCCCGAGAAAGGCAGACGACTGACTATGGAACCCCTCCGGGTCCTGCTGTACAGCCACGATTCCCAAGGATTGGGCCACGTGCGGCGCAACCTCGCGATCGCCCACCGCATCGCCGCGACCGTCCCGCAGCTCACCGGCCGCCCGGTCTCGGGCCTGCTGGTGAGCGGCCTGGTCCCCACCTTCCGCTTCTCCCTGCCGGAGGGCTTCGACTGGATCACCATCCCCGGCATCGCCAAGGGCGCGGGCGGCTACCAGCCGCGCAGCCTCGGCGGCGGCACGCAGGAGCTCATCGATCTGCGCTCGGGCCTGCTGGAGGCGGCCCTGCTGGGCTTCGCCCCGGACCTGGTGATCATCGACCGGCACATCTACGGCGTGTGGAAGGAGCTGCGGGAGCCGCTGCGGCGCCTGCGCGCCGAGCACCCCGACACCCGGGTGGTCCTCGGCCTGCGCGAGGTGCTCGACGAGCCGGAGGTCGCCGCGGCCGAGTGGGAGCGCCTGGGCGATCTGGAGCAGCTGCGCAGCCTGGTGGACGAGGTGTGGATCTACGGCGACCCCGCCGTGCACGACCCGGTGGAGACCGGCGAGGCGCCCATCGCGCTGCTGGACCGCATCCGCTTCACCGGCTACCTCGCCCGCGGCCGCCAGGGCTCGGACCGGGGCGAGCGCCCCGCCGCCGGGCCGTTCGTGCTGACCACCGCCGGCGGCGGCTCGGACGGGCTGCCGATGCTGCGGGCGGCCGTGCGGATGACGCCGCCGGCCGGGCACGAGCACATCATCGTCACCGGCCCGCAGCTGGAGGAGGCCGAGTACGAGGCCCTCGCCGCCCAGGCCGGCCCCCGCACGTGGGTGTACCGCTCCTGGCCCGGCCTGAGCCGGCACATCGAGGACGCCGCCGCCGTGATCGCCATGGGCGGGTACAACACGGTGTGCGAGATCCTGGCCACCGACACCCCCGCGCTCGTCGTGCCGCGGGAGAAGCCCCGGCTGGAGCAGCTGATCCGGGCCCGGGGCCTGCACGAGGCGGGCGCCCTGGAGTTCCTGCGGGCCGAGGAGACGGACGCCGACGCGCTCGGCGCCTGGGCCGAGCGGGCGGTGGAGCGCCGCGTCGACCGCGGCGCGCTCGCCCGCGACGGCCTGGACGAGGCCGCCCGCCTGGCGGCCGAGCTCCTCTCGACGGTGCACGGCTCCGGTCCGGTGGAGGCCGGGATGGTCGGAGAGCTCGCATGACGCGCATCGGCTACGTCCTCAAGGTCTACCCCCGCTTCTCGGAGACCTTCATCGTGACCGAGCTGCTGGCCCGCGAGGCCCACGGCGACGACATCGGCATCTACGCCCTCAAGCCCACCGGCGACTCCCGCTTCCACCCCGAGATCGCCCGCGTCAAGGCCCGGGTGAGCTGGGTGCCGCGCCCCGCCAACAACCTCGAGATGTGGGAGCAGATGAGCCGCCCGCTCACGCACCCCCGCATCCAGGAGCGCTTCTGGGAGGTGCTGCCGTTCATCCGGGAGCTGCCCGGCTTCGAGGCGGCCCAGGGCCTCGCGCTGGCCCGGGCCGTGCTCGACGACGGCATCGACCACCTGCACGCGCACTTCGCCTCGCTGGCCGGTCGGATGGCCTGGATCGCCTCCCGGCTCACCGGCGTCCCCTACACCGTGACCACGCACGCCAAGGACATCTTCCACGAGTCCGTGGACCGCGAGTGGCTGCGCCGCGTCTGCGGCGACGCCCGGCAGGTGGTGGCGATCAGCCGCTTCAACGAGGAGTACCTGCGCGAGGTCCTGGACGGGACCGGCGCGCAGCTGCGCCTGCAGTACAACGCGCTGGAGCTGGACCGCTTCCCCTACCGGGAGCCGCAGACGCCGGGCTCGCCCCTGCGGATCGCCGCCGTCGGTCGGCTGGTGCCCAAGAAGGGCTTCGCCGACCTCATCGACGCGATCGCGCAGCTGACGGCCGCCGGTCGCGAGGTGACCGCCGAGATCGCCGGCGACGGCGAGCTGCGCGGCCGCCTGCAGGAGCGCATCGACCGGGCCGGCCTGCAGGGGCGGGTCCGGCTCGTCGGTCCCTGCACCCAGGCGGAGGTCCGAGAGCTCATGGCCCGCTCCCACGTCTTCGTGGTCCCCAGCGTGCCCGCCGCGGACGGCAACGTCGACGGCCTGCCGACCGTCGCCCTGGAGGCGATGGCGGTCGGCATCCCCGTCGTCGGCACCGACGTCAGCGGACTGCCCGAGGTGATCCGGGACGCCGAGACGGGCGTGCTGCTGCCGCCCGGCGACCCGGCGGCCCTGGCCCGCGCGCTGTCCCAGATCATGGACGGCCGCATCGACGTGCGACCCCTCGCCGCGGGCGCCCGCCGGCTCGTGGAGGAGCGCTTCGACAGCCGGGTGCAGGCCGCCACCCTCTCGGCCTGGCAGCGGGACGGGGGCGAGGGCTGATGCGCATCGCCTACGTCTGCGTCGACCCGGGCATCCCGGTGTTCGGCACCAAGGGCGCCTCCGTGCACATCCAGGAGGTCGTGCGGCAGATGCGGCGCCGCGGCCACGAGGTGACGGTCTACGCCGCCCGCCGCGGCACGCAGGTGCCCGCCGACCTGGCCGGGCTCGAGCTCGTCGAGGTGCCCGTGCCGGGCACGGAGCCGGCCGAGCGCGAGCGCGGGCAGCGGCTCGCCTCCGAGCGCATCGCGGAGCTGCTGCGGCGCACCCCGCCGGAGCTGGTCTACGAGCGGTACTCCCTGTTCAGCACCGTGCTGGCCGATGCGCACGAGGCGCTCGGCGTGCCGGGGGTGCTGGAGGTCAACGCGCCCCTGATCGACGAACAGCGCGAGCACCGCGTGCTCGTCGACGAGGACGGCGCCGTGCGGGCGCTGCAGCGGCAGGCCGGCGCGGCGGCGGCGACGATCTGCGTCTCCGATCCGGTTCGGGACTGGGTGCGTTCGCGCACCGCCACCCCGCGGGCCCGCACCGTGGCCAACGGCGTGGACGTGGAGCGGATCCTGCCCCAGCCGGAGGAGCCGGGCGTCCCGGTCGTCCTGTTCGTCGGCACCCTCAAGCCCTGGCACGGGGTGTCCGATCTGCTGTCGGCCGCCGGACGGGCCGAGGAGCCCTGGCGGCTGCGCATCGTCGGCGACGGCCCGGAGCGGGAGGCGCTGGAACGACAGGCCGAGCGACTCGGCCTGGAGGTGGACTTCCGCGGCGCGGTGGCGCCGGAGCGGATGCCCGAGCACCTGGCCGGCGCCGCGATCGGCGTCGCCCCCTACCCTCGGCTGGGCGGCAGCGAACGGCAGTACTTCTCGCCCATGAAGGTGTACGAGTACCTGGCCGCGGGCCTGCCGGTCGTCGCTTCGGAGGTCGGCCAGCTGCCGGCGATCCTCGGCGAGCTCGGGGGCCTGGTGCCGCCGAGCGACCCGGACGCGCTCGCGGCGGCGATCGACGCGCTCGCGCGGGACCCGGAGCGCCGGGCCCGGCTCGGGACCGCCGGTCGCATCCTCGCCGAGCGCCGGCACAGCTGGTCGGGCGTGGTGAGCGAGATCTTCGAGGCGGCGGGGCTCGCAGGTGGCTGAGCCGGACCGCAGGCGGGCGCTGCTGCGCACCCTGGGGCTGCTGCGGCCGGAGCTGCGCGCGCAGAGCGGGCTGGTGGCCGCGGGCACCCTGGCGCTGCTGTTCGAGGTCGCGTTCCGCGTGCTCGAGCCCTGGCCCATGAAGTTCGTGGTGGACGCCGTCTCGGCCTCGCTGGGGGCCGACGTCGGCACGCCGGCGACCCCTTCCCTGCTGCTGTGGTGCGGGCTCGCGGTCGTCCTCGTCGTGGGTCTGCGGGCCGTGTCGAACTATCTGGCCACGATCTGCTTCACGCTCGTCGGCTCGCGGGTCTCGACCTCGCTGCGGGCCAAGGCCTTCCGGCACGTGCAGGGCCTGTCCCAGCAGTTCCACGCCCGCAACCGCAGCGCGGACACGGTGCAGCGCCTGGTCAGCGACATCACCCGGATGCAGGAGGTGGCGGTGACCGCCGGGCTGCCGATGCTCGCCAACATCGCCACGCTCCTGGTCATGCTGGTCGTGATGTTCGTGCTGGACGCGCTGCTGGCGCTCGTCGTGCTCGTCGCCATCGCCCTGTTCTTCGCGACCTCGACGGGCACCTCCAAGAAGATCACCGCCGCCTCCCGCCGCACTCGGAAGGGCGAGGGGCAGCTGGCGAACACGGCCCAGGAGTCGCTGGCCTCGATCAAGGTCGTGCAGGCCTACGGGCTGGAGCGGATCATCGAGGAGCGATTCGTGGCGGCTAACCGCGCCTCGCTGCGCGAGGGCGTTCGCTCCCGGCGCCTGGCGGCCCGTCTGGAGCGCGGCACCGACGTGATCGTGGGACTCGCCACCGCGGCCGTGCTGGTCGGCGGCGGCCTGCGCGTGCTGAGCGGGGCGATGACGCCGGGGGACCTGGTACTCTTCGCGAGCTACCTGGGGACCACGATGAAGCCGCTTCGGGACATGGCCAAGTACACGGGACGGATCGCGCGCGCCAGCGCCTCCGGCGAGCGCGTCGCAGAGCTCATGACGATCGCCCCGGAGATCGTCACCCCCGAGGAGCCCGTCACCCCCGGCCCGCTGCGCGGCTCGGTCCGCTTCGAGGGCGTGGTGACCCGATACGAGGGCGTGGAGGTGCTGCGCGGCCTGGACCTGGCGGTCGAACCGGGCGAGACGGTCGCGATCATCGGCCCCTCGGGCGCGGGCAAGTCCACCCTGGTCTCGCTGCTCGTGCGCGCGCTGGACCCGGTCGCGGGGGACGTCACGCTGGACGGCCACTCCCTGCGCTCCTTCGAGCTGTCCCAGCTGCGGGCGAACATCTCCCTGCTGCACCAGGAGGCGGTCCTGTTCACCGGCACCATCCGGGAGAACATCCGCTACGG
>JAUNLB010000161.1 GCA_030532485.1 Pseudoclavibacter sp. | reverse complement strand
TCCTGGAGCGGCAGTGGGACGGGCTGGGGACGAAGGCCCGCGCCCGCCTGCTCCCGGAGCTCGGCGAAGGGCTGAGCGGAGCCGACGAGCCGCTGCTGGAGGGGGCGCTGGACGATCCCCGGCAGGAGGTGCGGCGGGCCGCGATCGGGCTGCTGCAGCGGCTTCCCGAAAGCCGCTTCGCCCGGCGCATGGCCGAGCGGCTGCGCCCCCTCGTCGAGGTGCGCGAGCGCGGCGATCGGCTGCGGGTGGGCGCCCCGGAGCGTCTGGAGGACGCCGCCGAGCGGCGCGACGGTTTCGAGCGGCAGACGCCCGCCGGCGGCCAGGGCCCGGCCGCCCGGCTCGGGTACATCGTCGCCAGCGCCCCGCTGCAGACCTGGCGGGAGCTGACGGGGATGGACCCGGAGCGCACGGCCCAGGCGCTGCGGGGGGACCGGACCCTGCTGCCCGCGATCTCGAAGGCCGCCGTGCTGCAGCGGGACCGCCGCTGGGCGACGGCCCTGGCCCGGGTCTCGGAGGACCCGGATCTGGTCGAGGCGCTCGACGATCAGGAGCGGCGGACCGTGCTGCACGCGCGCCGGAAGGCGTCGCTGCAGCGCCTGGACGAGCTGGGCCGGGCGGCCGTGCGCTCCGGGCGGCCGTGGCCCGCCGACTTCGCGCTGGACGTCCTGGAGCGGCTGATCGCGCAGCCGCGCAGCGCCGACTCCTGGCACGCGCGCAGCCTGCTCGCCCAGCTGCACGCGCTGCTGCCGGAGGACGCCGTCGACGCCGTGACCGGGCTCGCCGAGGCCCCGGCCGCCGCCGAACACCCCCTTCGCCCCCTGCTGCTGCGGCCGGGGCGCATCCGAACCGCCCGCCGAACCCTCCAGGAGGCATTCTCGTGAGCACCGAAACCGAATCGCCCGCCGATGCGCCCGACCTCGCCGGACAGGTCCTGCGCGCCCACGCCGAGCAGGCCTACGCCGAGGAGCTCGCCGCCCTGGCGGCGGCGGACGACCGCCCGCGCCCGCCGCAGTGGCGGCTCTCGCCGTGGGCGGTGACCACCTACCTGCTCGGCGGCACCCTGCCGGACGGCACCGAGATCACCCCCAAGTACCTCGGCTCACGTCGGCTCATGGAGATCGCGGTCGCCTCCCTGGCGACCGACCGGGCCCTGCTGCTGCTCGGCGTGCCGGGCACCGCCAAGACCTGGGTCGGCGAGCACCTGGCGGCCGCGGTCAGCGGCTGCTCCACGCTCGTCGTGCAGGGGACGGCGGGCACCCCGGAGGAGGCCATCCGCTACGGCTGGAACTACGCCAGGCTCCTGGCCGAGGGACCCAGCGAGGCCGCGCTGGTGGCCAGCCCGGTCATGCGGGCCATGCGGGAGGGCGCGATCGTGCGCCTGGAGGAGCTCACCCGCATCCCCTCGGACGTGCAGGACTCGCTCATCACGATCCTCAGCGAGAAGACCCTGCCGGTGCCCGAACTCGACATCGAGGTGCAGGCGCGGCGCGGCTTCAACGTCATCGCCACCGCCAACAACCGCGACAAGGGCGTCAACGACCTCTCCTCGGCCCTGCGCCGACGCTTCACGACCGTCGTACTGCCCCTGCCGGACACGCTCGAGCAGGAGGTCGAGATCGTCGAGACGCGCGTGCGCAAGCTCGGCGCCTCGCTGGAGCTGCCGGCCGATCTCGCGGAGCTCTCGGAGATCCGCCGGGTGGTGACCGTCATGCGCGAGCTGCGCGCCGGAGTCACCGTCGACGGGCGGACGACCATCAAGTCGCCCAGCTCCACCCTCTCGACCGCCGAGGCGATCTCGGTCATGACCAGCGGCCTGAGTCTGGCCGGGCACTTCGGCGACGGCCGGGTGGGAGCCGCCGACGTGGCCGCGGGGCTGGTCGGGGCGGTCGTGAAGGACCCGGTGCAGGACGCGATCGTGTGGCGCGAGTACCTGGAGACGGTCGTGCGGGCCCGCCCGGAGTGGGCCGAGCTGTACGAGGCGTGCCGCGAGCTGGAGCCGGCCGGGGAGCCCGGGTGAGCGAGCTGCACCTGCTGGGGGTCCGGCACCACGGGCCGGGCTCCGCCCGTTCGGTGGCCCAGGCCCTGACGGAGCTGGATCCGCAGCTCGTGCTCGTGGAGGGGCCGCCGGAGCTCGACGCCGTCACCGCCATCCTCGGCGATCCGGATCTGGAACCGCCGGTCGCGGGACTCGTCTACGCGGCCGAGCGGCCCGGGAACGCCTTCTTCTCCCCGCTCGCCTCCTTCTCGCCCGAGTGGGTCGCGATGCGCTGGGCGCTCCGCTCGGGCGCCGCGCACGGCTGGATCGACCTGCCGGCCGCGAACGCGCTGGCGGTCTCCGAACTCGTCGCCGAATCGGCCGGGCGGCCGGAGCCGGACGGATCGCCGGAGGACGAGGCGCCGGCGCAGCCGGACGCGGAGACGGAGGAGGCGCCGCGCTCGCCTCGCCGGGACCCGATCGGGGCCCTCGCACGCCTGGCCGGCTACGACGACGCCGAGCGCTGGTGGGAGGACGCGGTCGAACAGCGCACGGACTCGCCCCTCGACCGCTTCCGGGCGATCGCGGAGAGCGTCGGACGCTTGCGCGAGGACGAGGAGCCGGTGCCCGCCGAGCGGTTGCGCGACGCGGAGGGCGCACTGCTCCCGCACACCGTCGCGGACGCGCTCGGCGAGGGGATGACGGCCCTGCGGGAGGCCGCCATGCGCAAGGCGCTGCGCGCCGCGATCCGCGCGGGGCACGAGCGGATCGTCGTCGTCTGCGGGGCCTGGCACGTCCCCGCCCTGGAGCTGAAGCGCTTCCCCGCGACGGCCGACAACCGGCTGCTGCGGGGCCTGCCGAAGACGAAGGTCCAGGCCGCCTGGGTGCCGTGGACCGCCTCCCGGCTCGGCTACGCCTCCGGCTACGGGGCCGGCGTCGCCTCGCCCGGCTGGTACCGGCACCTCTACGAGCACTGGGCCTCGGGCGCCTCGGGGGACGTCGCCGCCTCCTGGCTCGTGCGGGTGGCCAGGGCCCTGCGGGCGGAGGGGCTGGACGCCTCCACCGCCTCGGCGGTCGAGGCGGCCCGGCTGGCCTCGACCCTCGCCGCCGTGCGCGGCCGGCCCGCGGCCGGCCTGAGCGAGCTGGAGGACGCCGCGCTCTCGGTGCTCGCCGACGGCGACCCGGTGCCGCTGCAGCTGGTGCACGAGGAGCTCGTGGTCGGCCGCGAGCTCGGCCGGGTGCCCGACTCGGCCCCGGTCGTGCCGCTCGCGGCGGACCTGCAGCGCGAGCAGCGGGCCGCCCGCCTGAAGCCCTCGGCCAGGCAGCAGACGGTGACGCTCGATCTGCGCACCCCCGGCGGGCTGAACCGCTCGGTGCTGCTGCACCGTCTGCGGATGCTCGGGGTCGGCTGGGGGGAGCTCGCAGACGCCGGCCGGGGCAAGGGCACCTTCAAGGAGAGCTGGCTGCTGGAGTGGCGCCCGGAGCTCTCCGTCGCGATCGTGGAGGCCAGCCTGTACGGCACGACGCTGGCCGGCGCCGCCGAGGCGCGAGCCGCGGAACTGGCCCGATCGGCCGCCTCCCTGCAGGAGCTCTCGCAGCTCGTCTCGGACTGCCTGCTCGCCCAGCTGCCGGTCGACGAGGCCGTGCGCGCGCTCCAGGCCCGCAGCGCCGTCCGCTCGGACGCGGCCGAGCTGCTCGGCGCGATCGAGCCGCTCGCGGGCGTGCTGCGCTACGGCACGGTGCGCGGGCAGGCGGGCGAGGGGGTCGCCTCGGTCCTGCGGGCCATCGCTCTGCGGGCCTGCATCGCCCTGCCCGCCGCCGCCCACGGCATCGACGAGGAGGCGGCCGTCGCGCTGCGGCGGGCGGTCGAGTCCGCGCACCGGGGACTCGCTCTGCACGAGGACGCCGAAGTGCTGACGGCGTGGTTCGAGGCGCTCCGGGAGACGGCCGACCGCCCCGGCTCCCCGGGAGCGCTCGCCGGCCGGGCGGTCCGCCTGCTGCTGGACGCGGAGCGGATGGCGAGCGAAGCGGTCTCGGTGCGCATGGGCAGACGGCTCTCGCCCGCGGCCGAGGCGAGGGACGCGGCCGGCTGGCTCGACGGGTTCCTCGCCGGCGACGCCGCGGTGCTCGTGCACGACCCCGGGCTGCTCGACACGATCGACGTCTGGGTCGCCTCCGTACCGGCGGCGGTCTTCGACGATCTGCTGCCGCTGGTGCGCCGCACTTTCAGCGCCTTCACGAGACCCGAACGGCGCATGCTCGGCGAACGCCTCTCCGGCGGCGCCGCGGACGAGGCCGGCGCGAGCGCGCCGATCGATCCGGAACGCGCCCGGCCGGCGGTCGCGGCCGCGGCCCGGATCCTGGGATGGGAGGTCGCCGCATGACGGATGCGGAGCGGACGGACGGGGGCGCGGAGGCCGGGCGGCTCGCCCGCTGGCGTCTCGTGCTGGGCGGCGGGGAAGCCGACGGCATCCGCCTGGGCGGCGCCCCGCTGGAGCTGAGCGCGCACGACGCGGCCCGGGACGACGTGCTCGCCTCGCTCTACGACGGCGAGCGCCGCCGCGGCGGGCTGGGCTCCTCCAGCCCGCGGGTCGCCCGCTGGCTGGGCGACATCCGCAGCTACTTCCCCTCCTCGGTCGTGCAGCTCATGCAGCAGGACGCCATGGACCGGCTGGGCCTGCGCCAGCTGCTGCTGGAACCGGAGATGATGCGGGCGGTGCAGCCGGACGTGCAGTTGGTCTCGACGCTCATCGGGTTGAGCGGCGCGATCCCCGAGCACTCCAAGGAGACCGCCCGGCAGCTCGTGCGCCAGGTCACCCGGGAACTGGAGGAGCGGCTGCGCTCGCGTGTCGTGCAGGCCGTCACCGGCGCCCTCGACCGCTCCAGCCGGACCCGCCGGCCGCGCATGCGCGACATCGACTGGAACCGCACGATCGCCGCGAACCTCAAGCACTACCAGCCCGAGCACCGCACGATCGTGCCCGAGCGCCTCGTCGGCTTCGCCCGGCGGCAGTCGCAGGTGCAGCGCGACATCATCCTGTGCATCGACCAGTCCGGCTCCATGGCCGAATCGGTCGTGTACTCCAGCGTCTTCGGCGCCGTGCTCGCCTCGCTGCGGAGCGTACGGACCCGGCTCATCGCCTTCGACACCTCCGTGGTGGACCTGAGCGAGCATCTGGAGGACCCGGTCGACGTGCTCTTCGGGGTGCAGCTGGGCGGCGGCACCGACATCAACGGTGCGCTCGCCTACGCCCAGTCCCGCATCACCGCGCCCGCGGACACGATCCTCGTGCTCATCAGCGACCTCTACGAGGGCGGGATCGCCCGGGAGATGCTGCGCCGCTCGCGGGAGATCGTGGACGGCGGCACGACCATGATCGCCCTGCTCGCGCTCTCGGACTCCGGCCGCCCCTTCTACGACGCGCAGCACGCCCAGGCGCTCGCGGACATCGGCGTGCCGGCCTTCGCGTGCACGCCGGACCTGTTCCCGGACCTCATGGCCGCCGCGATCGAGCGGCGCGACGTGGGGGAGTGGGCCGCGGGCAACGACATCGTCACGAGCCACGAGACGCGCCCCTAGG